>CAYTFM010000039.1:19307-37760 GCA_964436735.1 uncultured Victivallales bacterium
GTGCGCCTCGGCATCTACCAGACGGAGGACTTCATCAACAATATCGACGGCTCGCGGATCGTCATGCACTCCGGGGGCGGCAATCTTGGCAAAGTGGTGAGCATCTATCCCTACTACAACTTCGACGAGATCCAGGAGCAGCGCGAACATCCTCTCGACTGGGTTAAAAAAGGCTCCAAGCCCCTTTACTTCTTTGAATGGGGATTCCCTTGGACCGCCTGCTTCACCAAGCACCGCAAAAACAATCCGTACCCAGGCATCAAGGGACTCGCCTTCAAGGACATACAGCCATTCCCGATGGAGTACTCCGCACTAACGAAAGGCGACGCCGCGTACGACCTGGACGAACGCACGAAGCGCTACGCCGCCTATCTGGACAAGATCTGCGCCGAGGGCGAGGGCGACGGCCGCTGGCTGACAAAGAACTTCTTTTACGACACGGGGCTTCCCGTCATAGAACAGAATTTTCTGACCACCCAGAATGAACGCCTCTTCGAGCTTGTCCCCTACTTCAGAGCCATGGAGATGTCCGGTCTGACGCCGTTCGATCCCCATCCTTTCACCCCCGCCGAGAACGCCGCCGCCGCCAAGGACTACTGGCGGACGCCGACCGACTGGAAGACGTTGCAGGCTCCGGGCATCCACCCCGACATCCGCATTCCGGGCGACCCCTACAGCTATCCGCAGGAGATGATGGGGAAATTCGTTCAACCGACAAGCCAATATCACGCCCTGAAAAAAGTCTTAAGCCCGGTGTACGGCTTCATCGCCGGCGGACCGGCGGAGCCCACCCGCCAGGATCATATCTTCACAGAGGGTGAGAAGATCGGTAAACAACTCGTGGTCATCAACGACCGCTCCTCCCGTCTGGAGGGCGCGTGCGAATGGACGCTCGCGGAAGGCAAGAACCGCGTCGCCAACGGCACGGTCCCCTTTTCCGTCGCTCCGGGAGAGGTGGTCAGACGCCTGCTGCCTGTCGACGCTCCCGCCGCCTCCGCCACACGGCACCTCACGCTATCCGCAACGTTCAAGGACGCCTCCGGCGCCGAGTTCGGCACAGACGACATGCGCATCACCGTCCTTCCGAAAGCAAAGCCTTCCGCACCACTTTCCCCACCCCCTGTTCTGTGGGATCCCAAGGGGCACACCGCCAAAGCGCTCGGGCAAACCGGTATCGCCTTCACGGAGCTCAAGACTCCCGCTTTTGACAAACTGCCCGAGGGCACCACACTCCTGATCATCGGCAGGGAGGCTCTCGATCTTTCAACACCTCTCGCGGGGATCGCGGCACGCGTCAAAGGCGGGCTCAACGTGCTCGTCATGGAGCAGAACCAAGAAGCGCTTCGTAAACGGCTGGGTTTCCGGACGTGCGATCCCGCCCCCCGCAAAGCATGGGCGAGAGTCCCCAGACATCCGATGTTCAAGGAGTTGGCCGACGACTCGCTCTTCTTCTGGCGCGGCTCCTCCACCCTGCTTGAAGCATATCCCGATTACTTCTCCGAATTTCCCTACGACATGGCCAAGCAAGCCTATGTCGACTGGCATGGCTTTAAAAACAAACACATCTGGAAATGGGGCAACACCCATGCCGTCTGCTCCGTCATCATCGAAAAGCCGCACACGGGGAATTTCACGCCGCTGGCCGACTGCGGCTTCGACCTCTCCTTCGCTCCGCTGCTCGAGCTCCGAGAGGGCGAAGGCAGGATCCTCTTCTGTCAACTCGACGTCAGCGGCCGCTCCGAAGACGAACCGGCGGCGGCGGTGCTGCTCCGGAACGCGGTCACGTATCTTGGCGGCACGTCCAAGCTGGATCCTCTGCGGGAAGTCGCCTCCGACGATGCCTCCGCGCCACTTCTCGACTCACTCAAAATAGCCCATGTCCCCGTTTCCTCCTCCACCCCCGCCTCAATCCTCGTCGCCTCCGACCCCGCAACCACCCCACCCGAGAAGACGGCTTCAGCGGCGGCGGTGCTCGCGATCGGCATGGACGGACAAAACCTCTCGAAGATCACTGGCTGCACGGTGTCGACGGAAAAGCGCCGCGTCTCGTCGTGTGTCGTCACCCCTGAAACCGACCCGCTCCTACAGGGGCTTGGAAGTTCCGACTTCTACTGGCGCGGCGAGATCGAACTCAATGCCCTCACCGCAGACGGCGGCAAGCTCACGACCACTCCGAACGGAACCTTCGGCGCATTGAGGAAAGACGGTAAACTATTCGCTTTGTGCCAGTTTCAGCCGTCAATGTTCGACGACACAGCGCGGCCACACCTCAAACTGCCTCGCCTCAAGGCGTCAAGAATGATCCGGCAGATCCTCACCAACGCCGGCGCGGAATCCGCATCGCCACTGCTCGAGTATCTTGAGAAAGCTCCAGATCCAAAAGAGGAAGCCCGCTGGCTGAAATCCTATTATGTCAATATCCCCGAAGCCGATGACGACCCCTACCGCTACCAGCACTGGTGAGGGCGTGAACCGCCACACAGACAAGAACGGCGTGATGACACAGGATCCGGATCCGGCTCCCGTGTCTCCACCGCCGCAGCTGCCGGACAACCTTCTCATGTCGGAGGAACTGCGCATCCTCGTCCTCTCCGACATGCATCTGCCGCTTGGGGAGACCAGGCTCGTGGCGCTTCTTGAAAAAAGCGGATTGCTCGGCCGGCACGACCTTGTCGCACTACTTGGCGACACCACCGCCTTCTACGGGACACGAGGCGAGTATGAGCGGGTGGCGCACCTCCTTGCCAGCCTCCCCCTGCCCTACGTCGCCATCAACGGCAACCATGAATTCTCGTTCCGTCCGATCCCCGATGAAAGCGCCGACTATGGGAAAATATGGGAACTTTCCGACAACGAGACACAACGTTCACAGCTTCGACGCTTTGAGCAGTTCTTCAGTCTTTCTTCTCGCTACCACTGCAACAAGGCGCGGCACACCGGCCTGCTTCTCCTTGGCGTCGACGAGATCGAGAAGGGAACGACGCGGGCCCTTGTCGACGCAGCTAACGAGGAATGGATCGCCCATCAACTCGATCTTCTCGAAGACGCCCCGCTTATGATGCTTTGCCACTTCCCCCTGGCCGACCATCGTCTTGACGAGGTGAAATACTACGAACCGGGACGAAGCCCCTACTACTTGCCCTCCACCCCAATACGCGAACGTCTACGCCACAGAACCAAACCAACGTTTTGGCTGTCCGGACATGTGCACTTCCTGCCTGAACACCCTCTTGCGGAACCATATCAGACAGACGATGGCGTCTGGCAGATCCATTGCCCCGATGGCTTCGGGTTCGGGAGGAAAATCGACACATGGCTTCCGTCGCGCCACGACGACTTCTATCTGCGGTCGATCTCAGTCGGCAAGGATCGGTTGGCATGTTTCACCATCGACGCATGGACCGACACCGTCGTCGTCCAACGCGAGTTCTCTTTGACATAAATACGTTGCGAGCACAGCAAAACACGGAGCATCCCATGCTAAAAGGTTTCTCCTTCAGTCTGCAGTTCCTCGATTGGCGCGATGGTAGATTTTTCTTCGACCAGAAGAAACTATCCAACGCGTTGCGCTCCCTCGAGGAGGCGAATGTCGACTGGATCATGACCAGCGGCATTAGCGGTTCCTGCGCCTACGACTTCGACCTTGGCGAAGCGATCGCCTGGTTCCGTGGTGAGCTTGACACTCTTGGCATCGAGATCAGCTCACATCACTGCGTCATCCCAACGCTGGCACTGCCGGGGCGCTCCCAGCAGGAAGTGAAGGAACTCATGGAGCGGACGGCCACCGCCTGCGCCCCGCTCCGCCCCCGCAGCCTCGTGCTGCATCCCGGCAACGTCCTTGGGCGCCCGGACTGGGCCGAGGGCTTGGACGCCGCCCTCACGGAAGCCGAGCAGATCTACGGGAAAGCACGCATGCTCGAATTGGCTGCCGAGAATTTGAAGATCTTGTGCAAGACTGCCGCACGGCATGGCATGAAGGTGGCGGTCGAGACGATGTGGGAACCGCTTCCGTTGCAGAACGCCACGGATCTCCCGGAACTTCTGGCTGCGATTGACGAGCCCAACGCCGGCTACTGCGTCGACTCCGGACACCTGCACATGATTGGCGAACCGGCGGCGAAATGGATCAGAATCGCCGGCGCGCGTCTGTTCGAGACGCACTTCCACGACAATCTCGGCGGCCTCGACTTGCACCTCCCCGCCGGCTTCGGCACAATCAACTGGCTCGAGGTGATCAAGGCCCTCGATGAGGTCGGCTATGCCGGCCCCATCGCCTTCGAAACCGGCGGCTGGCCCGGGATGCCTCCGACGGAAGGCTACGTCCGCGCCATCGACTGGTGGCGCACCTGCGAGTCGCTCGCCCGCGGCGCATCGACAAAATAAAGACCCGCCACTTACTTGCGGGACGGCAGAAAAACTATATGCATGAAGCACTTGGAAATTCACCCGCCACAACTATTCTTTAGTCAAAGCGTGAAAACACACAACATCGCAAAGACACCAGCAGTACCCGAAGGATCAGCATCCGCACCTCCTTCACAGGTCAACTATGGATCCACAGCCTCTTCCCCTTGAGATGCTCTCGCCGTCCGTGGACTTCGTGAGCAGATGGGACTTTTCTTACGACACCTCCTACACCTACCGTATTCCCTCCCACCATATGCTTCTCGTCGAGTCTGGATGCGTTTCGTCGGTCACCCCTTACGGTGCCTTCGAGGCTCACCGCGGCTCTCTCATCTGCTACAGGCCGGCCTCGATAAACCAGTATAGCGTGATCAAGCAAACCGTGTTGTTCCAGGCTCATATCATGTTCGCCCAACCTCCGCACCATCTCCTCACGCCGTTTTGCCCCGGACAAGGCTTTATCCCCATTCACATCGTCCTGGGTGGCTCCTTCGAGAAAATGCGCGACTGCTTCGACACCTTGTGTCGGCATATCACCCGACCGGAAACGGCATGCAGGCTAAAGATTAAGACAACCGCGCTTGCCATGCTGGGCCTGCTGGCGGATGTCATGCAACCATCGAAAAACGATCCTCCCGAGCGGCTTGACGAATTGGAGCGACTCCGGTTGCTGCTCGGCTCCGCGGGCTGTTTCGCCACGCCCATCAACGAACTGGCATCCCGCAACGGGATGAGTTCTCAAACTCTCAACCGCCTTTTCCGCCAACGGTTTGGCGTCAGCCCGAAGTCGTATCAACTGAGCGTCCGCCTACGAGAGGCTCTCCGCAGGATCGGCGAGACGGAGCACCCCATCAAGGCGATCGCCGCCGACCTCGGATTTTCCGACGAGCGCTGCCTGGCGAAACATCTCCGCTCGAGGTTTGGCGTCTCGCCGACAGACTTGCGCAAAGGTCCGACACCCTCAATCAGCCTTCCCGCCGATCCACGCTCGGGCGGCTATCCGCTCAATTGCCACCTTGTGCCCCCCGAGACTCCTCCCGACTGGCTGAAAAACTTCGCCCCCGTCGCCCCCTCTCCCCAGTCCGACTAACACCCACGTCCCTGCTTGCCTTGTTCATAATTGCCCCCTTTCCGCACCGTTTTGACCACCGCTTCACAGTTGCGTCATCCCCCCGCCCCACGTAGAATTGGAATACAGCATACCCAAAGGACCTGTCTCAAATGCGAAAGCTCATCTCAGAGAAAATCGCGCGGATCGACACGCTCTACCCCCAAGAACGCCTTGCGGCAAGCAAGGAGCGATGGCGAAGGCTCTGGTCGGGGGAGCCACCTCTGGATCGCCTCCCCTTTATGGCCGGATGCGCTCCCGGTCATCCATGCTACGCCGCGAGCATGGAATCGGAAACGATTCTCCAGCACACGCTCGACGCCTTGCTCCTCCACGGGGAAGTCGAGGACGATTTCATACCCTCGCTCCCCACCGGCTGCCGCCAGGGCACGCTGCCGAGTATGTTCGGGGCGAAGGAGGTCGTCGTCGACGGGGATTATTCCTGCGAACGCATGCTGCAGGAGGCTAGCGACGTCCGCACACTTCCTCCGCCGACCGTCTCGCCCGGCACGCCTGTCCAAGGCTGGCTCGACATGCAGCAGTTCTTTCTTGACGAGACCGAGGGACGGATTCCGATTCATGTGGCCGACATGCAGGGACCTTTTGATGCCGCCGGCAAACTGCTTGGCTACGAGAATCTTATTTTGTCGTCCTACGAGGATCCCGACTCCTACCACGCCTTAATGACAAAGACGGCGGAGGCGTTCATCATCTTCTGGGAGGCGCAGGCAAGCCTGCTTGGCGACCTGTTCGTCGGGACTCATCTGTGGGCGTGGAGCTGGCTCCCGCCCGGCAACGGGGCGACGGTCTCGGTCGATTCCCTGGTGATGTACTCGCCGGACTTCTATGAGCTGAGCATCCAGCCTTTTTTGGAGGTCATCGCACAACGGTTTGGTGGTGTCGTCACGCACTCGTGCGGAAACTTCGCCGGCGTCGTCCCGTCTCTCTGCCGCACCCCGGGACTGAGAGGAATCAACGCGTCGCAAATGTCCTTGCGGCAACTGCTCGACGCCGGGCTCACCCCGGACAAGGTGGCGGTCATCGTCTCGGATTTTCAAGCAGTCGACGATACCGCCGTCCTCATCGCCGAGAGACGGCAGCCAGTGGAGCTCACGGTGAATAGCGGCATCTGGCCCGATGACACACCCGAGAACTGGAGCGCCGCGCAATGGTCGGAGATCCGCCGCAAGACCGACCATATCGCCTCCGCCCTGAGGCGCGCGGCGGAGTCGTTCACCCCTTTATGAAATCTGTTTTCATACGAACAGCCGCGAGAACTGCCGCGCCGCCTGTTCCGAGCGCTCGTCGACGGCCTTCGGAGCTTTGTCGTAGACGCCGTAGCATCCGCGCCGATACTCCTCGCGGATGGCCTCGCGGTCCGCATCCGGCGAGGAGAGCCGACGGAAGAGCCGGGCGAACCAAAGCAGCGACTGGCGGTAGCGCTCCGGCGACGGGAAAAGCGGAAGCCCGCACTTCGACATATCGGCCGTCTCCAGTCGTTCGACGATCTCTCCATACGCCTTACTGGCTTCAACGGCCGACCATTTCCGCCGCGGGTAGTGCCCCCACCCAGGCATCACCTCGAACGCTTCGAACAACTCGCCGAGTCTGGCATTTTCGTCGCCAAACACTTTGACGCAGAAGTCCTTCGACACCGCGTCGGGATCAAGATCAGGATCAATGCCGGCCTGCGCCGCGGCATACATGCACAGGTGGCTGAGCATCGGCGACATCGTGTAGGCCATCGCCCCATGATACGGAGCGACGGCGCGCTCCTCGCGCCTTCGGCTGAAAATCCTCGGAAGCCGCCAGTGCGGATGTACCACCAAATCACCCTCGGTCACCGCATAGTCCCAGCTCGCTACCCGATGCGTCTTGGCAATCTCCCGCACATAGGGTCGAGCGTCGCCGCCAACCGTGCAGTCGGAGTCGGGACTGACGCCAAGATTTAGGCCGACGATCATGTCCTTGGGAAACAGCGGCAGCCGCCGCATGAAGTCATCCATCGCACACTTCGCACGCTCGGGATTGCCGTTCCAAATGTGGCATTTCCCCTGCTCTCGACCGTATTTCTCCATGCTGCTGAAGAAACCGTCCCACTGAGGCATTCTGAGCAGGTCGTCGCCCCAGCCCGTGAAAGGAGTGCCCCATGTCCCGAGTTCAACGACGGCTCCCGGATTCTCCTCCTCGACAATCTCCGCGAGGCGAAGTGAAAGCTCGAGGTACGTGACGTGGTCGCAGCCGTTGCGATTGCATCCGCCGGGGTCGCCGGGGAAGATTCCGACGATGTCGGCACCCTTCATAAGCGCCGCCCATCGCCTCCAAAGTTTGAGGATCAACTCATGATCCGCGGGATCATTGGGGCAGGCATAATACCACTCATGCCCGATGGTGTTCGGGGCCAGAATGTATTTGAGCATCAATCCTCTGCGATGCGCCTCCTCGATGACTTTCGGCATGGTGCCGGCGAAGCGGTGGAACACCTCGTCCTCGGTCAGTGCGGACTTGTAGATGGTCGGTTCCAGCCAGAACTCGAAGCAGTTGTAGCCGAATGATTTGATCATGTCAAACAGTGACCCGAACTCCGCCGCCCCCCAGCCGCCCCCCGCCTCGGGACTCGTCATGTTGGCGTTCCAGTCGTTCAACAGATGCGAGGCGAAGTTCACATAATACGATCTGAGCGCGAAGGCTGCCTTCTTTTTCATGAGACATCTTTCATTTAATAATTATAAATTTGGGGCGACAAAACGCGCATACTCGTCCTGCATAATACGGTAATTCGACAACGGCATTCCGTGGAATATCGAATTGCTGGCCATGAACACGTATCCGCTTCCTGATGACGCATGCGCCAGACAGTACCGCGCGCTTCTCCTGATCTCCGCCTCAGGCCCCTCCTGCAGAAGGCTGCACTGGACATTCCCAATCAATGCCAGCCTGCCGTTCGTATGTCCTTTGACTTCCTTGATGTCCATACCCGCCATGGGATCGATGGACTGCAGGGCATGCGCGCCCGTCTCCATGATCATGTCGAGCAAAGGCATGATGTTCCCATCAGTGTGGTAAATCCCCAACATCCCTGCTCGTCGGATTTCGGAGAAAAGCTTCTTGGCGTAAGGCAGGACGAACTCCTTATAGTTCGCCGGAGCGAAGTACGGACCGCTGTTGAACGCTTGATCGTTGGGAACGTAGGCCGCATCGGCTCCGGCGCCCGCAAGCTGCCGCACATAGGCGAGCGCTTTCTCCAACATGATTTCCGCATCTTTGTGGAGGTTCTCCCTGTCATCCGCCAGCCGTATGGCGAACGCCATATGATCGGTGATAAGCTCCATCGCCCACAGCGCGCCTGACACGATTCCGACAATGGCCTTGGAATTTCCCACCATGCCCCTCTCCATCTCAATCACCTCCAGCGTGTCCGATCCGCTGAAAGGATGCCAGGCAAAGATGGCGTCATGGTCGAAATATTCAGCGATCCGGACTTCGAGCTCCGCACATTTCCTTAATAGCCGTCTTCGCTCCGCTCCGGAGCTCGAATTGATCTCCTCCGGCGTGGGGAAGCTCTCGCCAAACGCCTCCTCGACGAGAAGGAAGCCGTCCATCCGCGCAGGACGATCAACGGGCTCAAAGCGTAGCGAATTCAAAAAACGTTCTCTTCCCGTCATGGCTTGCCCCCCAAGGAGACACCAGCCACCAACTCCGCCACCTTGGGACAGAAGCCAAGATCGCCATTGGGCGGGACCTGGTCGGCGACGCCGACCACAAACCGTGAGCCATCCCAGGCATCTAAAAGCGTGCGGAGGTGAGATCTCATGTCGTCCCACGTGAAGGGAGGCGCAAACATTGCTCCGGGAAGTCCTCCCCACAGAACGACGTCATTCCCTTGCACCTTTTTCCGCATCTCGTCGACGGCGATGTCTCCAACCGGTTTCGGCGTCAGCGCCTCGACCGCGTCGAATCCGACCTCCGCCAGCTTCGGCAGCAGAGCGGCAACCGTGCCGTCAAGATGAACCGCGGTGGCGATCCCCGCCGAGTGCAGAATGCCCAGACGCCTCTGATATCCCCTTCTCATGTGATCCTCAAAATAACCGGCGAGGTTCTCGCTGGACAGGTTGTCGGGGAAATGGACGATCGCCGGGCAAACTTCACACAGGGCTTCTAAAACCGTCGCCTCCTGGGATTCCATCGCCGCCAATATTTGCGACAGCGACTCCTCTTGGTCAGCAAGAAGATACACGGCGTTCTCAACACCCGCCCACTCATACACAAACGCCGACAACGGGCTCCTCGGCATGCCGATGGCGGGTATCCCGTCGTAACGAGCCCACAAATCGAGACGCGATCGGTACTCCCTCACCGCCGCCGATGGCTCAAGCCCTCGGTTCTCGACCAGATATCGCAGCACGTCGAGATCCTCTTTGGTTTGAACGGGGTGCTTCACCCTCCCCCAACTGAGGCTCTCCGGCATGAACTCGTCAACGCTGGTCAACGTGCCGACGGGAGTCTCCCACCTTACCGTCGCGATGGAGGCTTTCGAGTCCACAGTCTTGATCACCTCTCCGCCAAACCGCTCCTCAGCCGCCCAGAATGAAGGATAATAATAATACGGCATGACGCCGAGGGCGTGATGCAACTTCAGATATCCCTCCTCAGTCTGCCATGACGGATCAGCCTTGCCTCCAGCCGACTGCCCACTTATCCAGTAGGTGATGTCCGCGGTGAACACCACCTTTTCCGGCTTCTCTCTTTTCAGGAGCCTCAGGAAAGATTCACGGTAATTATGCATGTTCATGGCTCAAACTCAGTCTTGTTTCCAGTATTCCTCTGCAAACGCCGCAATGTTCCCGACACACGCCTCGACCAGAACTTTGCCCGTCGCGGCTTCGGAGGGAGTCGGGTCGCCAAGAAGCCCCGTCTTGCACTTGAAGTAGCCCCAGGTCGACCAGAACACCTTGGAGGAACCGATGAAATTGTCGCCCGCGATGAAGTCGGTGTGGTAGGTCACCTGGTCGGCAGACGTGTATTTCGACGCATCTATCTTGAAGCCATAGTGCAACATGACGGAAGTCTCGTCCTCGCCGCCATGGATGCTGCCGCCAGCCGGGCCTTTGCGGACGGCGTTGTACTCTTTCGCACCAAGACCGAAGAGGTTGAGCACCGCGGGAAAGACGTTGTACTCATCGGCGATCTCCCTCGCGACCACCCGTAGCAGTTCGGTGTGATGCCCATGCCCGTTCAGCACGAGGAACTTTTTGAATCCCATCTCGCACAACGATCCGATAAGCTCCTTCATCATATTCATCACCGTCCGTGTCGAGAGCCGTATCGTCCCCGGCCACCGCTGCATCTCCTTGGCCGAGTAGCCGGTCCAGATGGCGGGAAGCGTGAGAAACGGCACCTTCGAACCTCCTTCGAGCCGCATGGCCAGATCGTCCATCATCCGCTGGGTGATGAACCAGTCCGTGCCGGTCGGCAGATGCGCCCCGTGCTCCTCGATCGTGCCTATCCCAATGATGACCAGAGAGTTTTTGCTGATGTGCGCAGCAATCTCCTCCGATGTCAACTGCTCGAATCGATGCTCCATCGTTCGCTCCCCGATTATATGTTCATAGAGGGTTAAATGACGCCATCATCCCCGATCGCCTTGTCGGCGAAAAAATTGTCATTCCTGATCGACGGCTGCGACACCTCCAGCACAAAAGACGGCCCGCTCACCGCCCTGAACGTGTGCTCGACGCCGGGCAGCATCTTGAACGTGTCCCCTTCGCGCATCGTGAATGTCGCGCCGTCAGCGGTCATCTCCACGACTCCCTTCACAATGAAAAACGTCTCGTCTTTGATCGCATGATGGTGCGAGGGACAACGTTGGCCGTCGAAAAGGAAAAGGAATTTGCCGCAGTATCCCTTCTCTTCGTCATTGGCGATCCAGTACTCGATCTCGCCAATCTCGCTGAATCTGCCAAGCCCGAAATGAATCGCCAGCGTGCGTTGCGACGGCATCGCAAGCCCCCACGCGCCGATCACCGCGCCGGCGTCCGCCAGCGCCTTCTCCCGCTCCTCGCCGCTCAATTCGAAGCACCTGGTCCATTCGACATCCGAGGACATGTGCGCAGCCTCCTCAACTGTGACGTTACGTTCTTCTATTCTGTTTCCCGAGTATCACTTTCGCGATTCCGACGAGTCCGGCGTGCTCACTCTCCGCCTTGACGAACCGCGCCCCATGGCGTCGCTCAAGATATTTCAGCCAGGCGTCTGAGCGGGAAAGTCCGCCGGCCGCAATCAGGCGCCGAGGAGCCGCCCCGCCAAGAACACCTTCGACAAGCTCGCCGAAAACGCCACCGAGACGCTCGACCATGACGCCAGTGGCGTCGCCACTCACGGTCGTGTTGACGCCCCGCCCTCCCTCGGCGACTGCGACCGCGCGGCGCATCGCAGCCTCGAAATCGCCCTCCGCGCCAGCCCCCTCGAACGCCTTCTCAATCACATTACCGCATTCCGATTCCACCCCGAGCAGGAAGCATCTGTCCGTCAACGGGTGTATGCCCGCCATCTGATTCGGCGCCAGCCGCCCCGTCAAGTCATCACGGGACGCGTACACCACCATGGCCGTCCCGAAATTGCACAACACGTCTCCCTCTTCCGCGACGCCCGCGCCAATGGCCGAGCAGGATTGATCATTACCGCACGAGAACACGAGCGGAGGCTTCACGAATCCCAACGCCGCTGACACCTCGCTCGCCAACGGGGCGGCATGCGTTCCCGCAGGGAAAACCGCCGCCAGTTTTTCAGAACCGATCCCGGCGAGGTGAAGAGCCTTCCCCGAAAGTCTCCGCTCCGTCACATCGTAAAAGCCACCCATGCCTTGGTTGCACGAGTCGCCATACGCCTCGCCAGTCAGGGCGTAAACCACATACTCGTTCAGCAGCATGAACTTCCACGTCTTGGCGAAGAGCTCAGGTTGGTGAAAAGCCAGATGCGCGATCTTCGGCATGAACATGTGCCCCGTGGGGCGCGCAAGACCAGAATGAGCGGAGAAACAGGAAAACTCGTCGCACATGCCCGCAGCCTCGGCGGACGCACGCAGATCAAGCCACACCACCGCATCGGCGAGCGCCTTGCCATCTTCTCCCACAGTGATGAATGTCTGGGCCTGAGAGGATATGCCAATGGCCTCGACCGCCACACGTTCCCTCGCCGCCAGTGAACAAGCCGAGCGAATAAGCTTCCGCGCCATCCTCACGTACTCCTCCGCGGGGAAGGTCACGGTGTCAGCCACCTTCCGCACGACATACGACTCGACAATCGGGTCGCCCCCGATCTCGCATGAGGCATCGACGAGAGCGCATTTAAACGCCGACGTGCCCAGATCAAGAGTGATGATTCCCTTCCCCTCCCCGCAGAGAACGGACGCCCCCCCCCGCACAGGATCGCCGCAACTGTTCCCCCCTCGCCTCATCACACCTCCTTGACCTCAAGCATGCACTTCCCGCCAGCGTCTCTTCCCTTCGCCGCCACGAACTCCGCGTTCCAGACCGGCGGCGAGCCGTCCATCTGAAAGATGTGACGTGGCACGCCCAATCCCCAGATGCCGCGGTAGAGACACTCTTTCGTCCGCCAAAAACCGGCGGCGGCCGCAAGACGCTCATCCGTCCATGAGCTGTGCCGCATGACTTCCTGATGCCGTTCAAAAAGACGCAGCGTCTCGTCGAGTTGCCGCAGTCGCCAGCCATGATCAGCACCGGCGGCGAGCGAATCGAAACGCCTTCGACACTCCGCGGCATTCATCGACGCCGGGTCGGAAAACGCCATGAGCAGCTCGCCCCAGGCGGAGTCGTTCCCCCCACCGAAATAACGTCCGGCATACTCGCGCAGAATCTCCATGGCCGTCGCCCCTTTGCCCGAGGAGAGACCAGCCAGCAACGCGATGTTGACATCCACGTGAACCCCTTCGCAGTAAGCCATGAACCCTGCGGCGCGGCGACTCCGCAAGAATTCGACGGTGCGCTGCATCCGCATAGGTGCCACCGGCACGCCGAAATGCCCGTAGACATGACGCCCCATACCCAGCACCTCGACCTTGTCGCCGTAGCACGCGTGAACAAACGCGCGTTCCGCGCACCCGGCTGGAATCGACTTGTTCGAGACATCATAACTCGTGGCGTCATATGGCAGATGGAAGGCCATGCTCTTGAAGCGGCCAGGAGCCTCCCGCTCCGCCCAATCAGTGAAAAGCCGGTGATCGTCCGCCGTCCACCACCAACCAATCAGGTGCGCCTCGATGCCGGGGAAAAATCCCTCCGCGACGTCCGCGATATCGCGACAGAGCTTGCCGAACGTGACAATCCATGGCTGGCATTCCTCGCACAGGCAACCGCCGTAGTCATAAGGGCAGAAGGAAAGAGAGGCGAGCCGCAGTCCTCTATTCTGAAAATCTCGGAAGAGGTTCTCCTGATTGCGGAGTATC
The DNA here is from genome assembly GCA_964436735.1 of uncultured Victivallales bacterium. Classification (GTDB taxonomy): domain Bacteria; phylum Verrucomicrobiota; class Lentisphaeria; order Victivallales; family GWF2-38-69; genus CAYTFM01. Next base: position 33,284 of record CAYTFM010000039.1, read on the forward strand.
ACGTCTCTTGACCTTTTGTCCGAGGGGCAAAGAAGCTGGCCGAAGATGTGCGTCTTGCTGACCGGATCGACACCTTTGACCGCTGGCTTGTTTCCATGCAACTGGTCGGCGTGGACATGGTTCGGCGTTATGCAGATGCCGAGTGAGAGCCCCAGCTCGCTGGCGATTCCGTAGTTCTGGAATTTCTGCCGCCACATGGCCTCCGGGAAATTGTAGAGCTTCTGCGGGTTGTTGGCGGAGTTGTAGGGATCGTACAGGTCGATGGCGTCGAACCAGTCGCTGAACCGATCACAGCCCCACCACGCGGCCTCTGCTAGGACATCGCGCATCTCACAGGCTCCCGCCACCTCGTAGCTGTTCCCGAAATGCGACGGACAATAAATCTCCCTCGACTCCAACATCTTACCTTCGCTCCTCTGTTGTCTTCTCAAATCCTCTTGCGAATCAGTTTCGCGGGAACGCCACCCATGATCGAGTATGGTTCGACGTCTTTGGTCACCACCGCCCCCGCTCCAATAATGCTACCGGTTCCAATGCGGACGCCAGGAACGACCACGGCGTTGGCCCCGATCCAGACGTTGTCCTCATCGATGGCGACATTCCGTCCCACCTTTTTAAGGCTTTTCAACAAATGGACGATACCTGCTGGAATGACGTGATTCATATTGTAGATTGTAACATATCACATATAGCTACGCCATGGATGCAAACGGCATAAACATGGACAATACCTGCAATTTTACGTGCCGCATGCTGGCTCAAGCCGACACATGCCCCTGCGGCGGCGAGGGCATTTGAGCGCCGCCGCGGACAATCTTGGCGGCATGGCCCTCGCGTTTTTGCGCTGGCTCGGCGACGCGTCGACGCCAAAGGTGTTTTTCGCCGGGATGACCCCGATACTGCGCTTCATCAACCCGCCGGCCCCGCACGTCGAGGTGGGCGTGCTTGAGGAAGGATCCATCGAGAACATCCGCAGTGGCGAGTTGCTGACAGACATTCCGGAAGGGGGAGCATTCATCAGTTCCCTCCACTTCGGCAACTTTTCGCCAGTGAAAGCGGAACGGGGGCGCGCCTGGTGCGTGATCTTCGACACCTCGACGATGCCGGCTCCCCTGGCGTCGGAACTTTCCACGCACCCTCTTTTCACTGTCGGCAGATGCGCCGACCTTGGAGAGATGGTCAACACATTCAAACGACTGCGCCGCCTATGCGCCCGGCAAGGATTCGCCCCGTCCGACTATCGACGGGACATGGCAATGTACGATCCCGCGGGACCGGCTTTAGCGCCCGGCGTCGAGTGGCGCGTAAGGGCGGCGTTGCTTGATCTGCTCGGTATTCTCGCCGACACCCCGGAGGGATCAGGAGGCGAGGAGGCGACCCCCGAATCAGTGGCAACGACGCTCGCCGTGATCGAGGAGCGATTCACCGACCCCGGCTTGACGCTCGCTCTCCTCGCGCGCACGGCCTGCCTCAGCGTCGACCACTTCGGAAGGCTTTTCAAAACCCACGCCGGCGCGGCGCCGATGGCGTACGTCCAGCGGCGGCGCCTGCGGGAGGCCGCGCTGCTCCTGCGTCAGACGGGACATAAGATCGAGCAGATCGCACTGTCCGTCGGCTACCCTGATCCCCTTTATTTCTCGCGGTTGTTCAAGAAGGAGTTCGGACAAGGGCCACGGGACTTCCGTCGATGCCAACAGTGCCGCCCGCCGTCCCGCAGATGCAACACTGGCAAGTAACCGATGGAGGGCGATTGTTGAAACGTAGGCGAGTTCTTGAATTCGTGGAAGCCGTGGCTACCTTTACAGAGGAAGGGAAAAGCTTCATGTCATTTGCCTTGACGACACGCATACCCGCAACGGTACTGGCGGCGGGGTTTCTGATCATCGCCCACCTCTGCCCCGCCCAGGATGCCGCCCCCGCGGCCGATAGCGAGCGGCAAGCGGGAAAAATACTGCTGATCAACTCCTACCATTGCGGGTATACCTGGTCCGACGGAGAGACCAAGGGAATACTGAAGAGTCTCGCCGAAAAGGATCTGAAGCACGATGTCGCCATCGAGTTGCTCGATTGCAAGCGCTTCACAGAGGCGTCGCAGTTCAGCCTGATGGCGCGTGTGATCAAAGAGAAGTATCCGCATTCTGGATTCACCGCCGTGCTCGCATTGGACAATCCCGCCTTGGATTTCGCCGTAGCGCGGCGCGCTGAACTTTTCCCCGACACACCGATAGTCTTCTGCGGCGTCACCGGACGCACCGTCGAGAGCCTGGAGGGATTGACGGGCGTCTATGGCGTTATGGAGATGTATGGATTAGATGAGACCATTTCACTTATCTTCCGCTTGAATCCGCATTGCCGCTCCATCGCCTTTCTCCACGACCAGACGACAATGGGCTTAATCGGCAAATCTGAAGCCGAGAAAGCCATGCCCCGCTTCGCAAACCGGGCCGCCTTCAGCTTCCTTACCGGCAAGCCTATCGACGAGCAGCGCGCAGACATCGCAAAGCTGCCTCCGGACGCCGCGCTGGTCATTCTCTCCTATGCGAGTGACACACGAGGCAGGCTGTTCAACCATGATGAGGTGGCCGAGATAGTCTCCCTTAGTGCCAGATGCCCTGTCTACGCGCTGAAAAGAGAGCAGCTTGGCCATGGGATTGTCGGCGGCAGCCTCCTCGACGGCGCCGCGCATGGACGCCTGGCGGCGGACCTCGTCGCCAATCTCATTGCCGGGAAACCCGCCGCCGCCATCCCGGTCGCGACGTATGACAACGGACACATCATGGCCGACTACAAGCAACTGCAACGCCACGGCATCCCGCTTTCACGGCTGCCCCCCGAGGCGGCGGTCATCAACCTCCCGCCATCGCTACTGAAAAATCATCTTCCCTTTGTCCTCGGCGTGTCCGCGTTCATCGCCCTGCTGTCCCTGCTCAGCGTCGCGCTGGCGGTGGATATCCTCCGCCGTCGGCGTCTGGAGCGGAAACTTCTGGAAAGCGAGGAGATGCTGCGCTTTCTCGTCGACAACACCAGAGACCTCATTTCCAGGCACACGGCAGACAGCACTATTCTGTATATCACCAAGTCGTGCGAGGAGTTTTTCGGTTACACCCAGGAGGAGCTTGTCGGGAAACGGGCCGACATCCTCACCTATCCCGAAGACCACCCAGCCCTCTGGGCGACAATCAACGAGGCGATCTCAAAAGGAGAACAGTCGTACTACACGGAGCACAGGGCCGTCAAGAAAGACGGGACCGTCATCTGGTTAGAGATCATCGGGCGCCTCCTCTACGACGCCGACGGCAAGCTTTACCAAACACACAATTCCGTACGCAACGTCGACGCACGAAGACGGGTTGATGCCGAACTGCAACACAAGACGAAGCAGCTCGACGACTTTTTCAGCACCGCGCTGGATCTGCTGTGCATCGCCGGTCACGACGGTCTTTTCAAACGGATCAACCAGGAATGGAGTAAAACCCTTGGCTACCCCCTTGAGGAGATTCTCTCCCATAAGTTCATCGACTTCGTCCATCCTGATGATGTCGACGCCACGCGGGAGGCCATGCGGCTTCTGGTCACCCAGCAAGAGGTGGTGGGGTTCGTCAATCGCTACCGCCGGAGCGATGGCTCCTACCGTTGGATTGAATGGCGATCGAGGCCGTCCGACAGTCTCATCTACGCCGCCGCCCGTGACATCACCGACAGGAAGGAGGCCGAGGAGACCCTGCGCCGCTCGAAGGCGAAACTCGAGGAGTCCAACCGCCAACTCTATGACGCGCTCGAGAAGTCCCGCCTGCTCGCTGTCGAGGCGCGGTCGGCCGACATCGCCAAAAGCCAGTTCCTCGCCAACATGAGCCACGAGATCCGCACCCCGCTGAATGGCGTCATCGGCATGACAGCTCTCTTGCTGGAAACCAGTCTTGACGCACGCCAGCGGAAATTCGCTGAGATCGTCAAGTCGTGCGGCGACGCCTTGCTGAATCTCGTCAACGATATCCTCGACCTCTCACGGATCGAGGCGCAGAAGCTCAAACTTGAGCGCATCGACTTCGATGTGCGATCTGTCATCGACGATGTCATCAACCTCTTCGCCATCAAAGCGAATGAGAAGAGGATTGCCATTATCTGCCGGATCGACGACAACGTCCCTTCCGCGCTGAATGGCGACCCCCTACGGCTCCGCCAAATATTGGTAAACCTTGTCGGGAACGCCGTCAAATTCACGGACACCGGCGAGGTCTCCCTGCGGGCGGATGTCATCCATCGTGAGGCGGATGCCGTGACCTTGCGGTTCGATGTCCGCGACACAGGCATTGGCATCCCCAAAGACAAAGTGCCCGAGCTGTTCAAGGCCTTCTCGCAAGTGGACACCTCCGACACCAGACGCTACGAGGGGACGGGCCTTGGGCTGGCAATATCAAAGAAGGCGTTGTCCCTAACTTCGGCCATTTGCCCTTATGCGGCCATAGCAAGTCTTTCG
>CAYTFM010000040.1:0-27933 GCA_964436735.1 uncultured Victivallales bacterium
CCCGTGGTCACCATCTGCGGGACGAGCACGACCATGAGCCGGAGCCGCTCCTGCCTCCCGCGCCGTTCGACGTCGCGCCGGGAAGCGTCGGCGCGGTGTGGGTTGATGTCCTCGTTCCAGCGGGAACGCCGGAAGGGATGTATACAGGCACGGTGACGGTGACGGCGAACGGACAGAGCGTGGAGCGGACGGTGGAGGTGAAATGTCACGGATTCGACATCCCGCGCACAAGCTCGATCGAGAACGAGTTCTGGCTCTGTCCCTCCAACTGGGGCGCCTTTTACGGGAACTGGAACTTTTTCACGCCGGAGCTGCATGCGAAGTACGCGGCGACATTGGGACGGTACCGCGTCAGCTCCTTTCCCGTTGATTGGAGTTTGCTGTGCAAGCAGGTGCCGATACATGTCGAGGCGGACGGCAGCTTCACTTTCGACTGGACGACGTTCGACAAATACGTGAAGAACGCCTTGGACAACGGGACGACGGCCTTCTGGAGCGCCCTGAGCTGCAACTCCGGTTGGACGGTCTACCTGCACAACCCGAAGACGCAGGTGATTGAACGCGCGAGCGGGATGACCGTCGAACTGGGCAGGTACTTGCCGGCCGGCATCACCAACTGCTGGGACGTGGCGAAGTTGCCTTACCGCGAGAACAAAGTCTATCACGACTTCCTCGTCGCGTATGTGAAACATTTGAAGGAGTTGGGGATCAATGACCGATCCTATTACGAATTGTTCGACGAGCCGGGAGCCGAGGAGCGCTTCGGCGCCATGCTGGAGCATCATCAATACCTTCGGGAGGTCGTCCCCGAGTTGAAGCTGCTGAACTTCAACGTCGAGGCGACGCAGACAGCGAAAGGCAAGAATGCCGTCGGCTTGATTGACGCATGGGCGCCGGACTTGAGCAGGCTGGAGAATCCGACGATACGCTCCGCCCTGCAGGAGAGGAAGGCGAAGCATGGCGAGAAAATCTGGGCCTACACATGCGTCGAATGCAGACGCGGTCCCGAGGGGAAGGTCAGCTTTCTCGTTCCCTACTCGAGTTCGATGCTCGACGGCAACTACGCGCCCTATTGCCTCTACCATCGGCCCTACATCGCCTTGCGGATGCATGCCTGGATGGCGTGGCAGTACCAGCTGGACGGATTCTTCATCTTCGCCATGAACCAACTGCCAGAAGCCAATGCTAAGAAGAAGACCGAGGAACGCTGGCCGCTGAAAGAATGGTCGGATGGCGGGCAGGACGGTATGGGGACGCTGGTCTATCCCGGACCCGACTACGAACTGATTCCGGGCATGCGGCTGGCGAACATCCGCGAGGGACTTGAGGACTACGAGTATTTCTTCCTGTTGCGCGGGGCGGTCAGCCGCCTCGATCCTGCGAAGGACAAAGAGCTGCTCGATGAAATTGAAAAAGCCTTGCGCATCGAGGGCGGCATTCTGTCGTCCGTATGCGACTGGACAAAAGACCGCGGGCTCCTTGAGGCTAAGAAGGAACAACTCGCCGCCTTGATCAAGAAGGCTCACCGCTGAGATACGCCCGGCCGTACGTCATGATGTTGCGCAACGCGTCCTCGGCGCGCTGCGCCCCCTTGATGCAATTCCATATCTCGGCGTTGATGATGTAGATGCCTAGGTAGTAGTCGGGGTACGACGCCGCGAACAACGCGGTCGAGGCGGGGAATTTCTCCGCCAGCAGCCGCGCGCCTTCTACGTGAGAGGGGAGTTGGCCGTAGCGCGCCGTGTCATGCGGCAGGTAGCCGAATGCGGCGAGCGTGTCCTGGACGGGAGCCGAGAGCAGGTGGGTGATCCAGCGGACGCACTCCATCGGGCTCCGCGTCTCCGTCAGCACGCCGGCGACGACCGGGGTTTTAACCAGCTCGTCGTCGACGTTAAACAAAGGATACGCCCGCCATTCGAACGGCAATGGCTTGGCGCGGCATTGCCACAGGAAGTTGCTTCCGGCCAGCAAAATCAATGCGTCCCCTGACTCGAAACGGTTTTGCGCCTCTTGGTCTTCGCTCGTCAAACGGTACGAGAAGCTGGCGGCGAATTCGACTACCCGATGGAACCTGCCGGGAATCTCCGTATCCTCGATGGCATGGCCGGATCTGATGGCGGTGGCAATGTCGGCCGTGACCCGCCCCGCAAGCAAGATCGGATGGACGGACGAGACGTTGGCACAGGTCTCCCTGAGGTTTCGGCAGTAGGCGAACTGTCCTTGAAAATCCTGATGGCGTGGGACGGGCAACCCTTTTCGCTCCATCGCGGTGCGGTTGTACACCAGGTAGGCGGTCTGATGGTAGAGGGGCACAAAGCTGCCGCCGAAGATTCCTGTCTCTCCGCAGGTTGCCGCGGGGATGAAATCCCTGAGGCTGAGATAGGTGAATTCCTGGTAGGAGCTATGGACCCCCTGGTCAATGCCCTCGATGACATCGGGGCGCGGTGGGGTGATGTGGAGGCCCTGGGGGGAGCGGAAGTCAAGCCCCACCTCGATATAGTCCTGGGATTCCATGAACGACGCGGCGATACCGCTCCACAGCTCGCGCTGCGTTGGCGCCACGCTGTCCGTGAGGAAGCGTATCCGCCGCGTGAAGTCTCTCATGCCAGTCGCGGAGGCGATTGCCTGCGGCGAGTCGGACGCGGGCGCCATTCCGCCCCGGATGAAAATCCCGGACTTGTTTTTCGTGTAGACAACGCCGTCGGTCTTCAATTCGGTGATCGCCCGCTGCACCGGCACCACCGTGGTGCCCAGCGCGGCGGCGATCTCCCGTATCGATGGCAGCCGCGTGTCCGTCGGCAACTCCCGGCAGGCGGCGGACAGGGCTTTTTTGATCAGCGGGAATTTGGCGGCGGTCGGCCCCAGGGACGACATGCCGCCTCCGGCGCGCCGGATCGCCCGCAGGATCTTGTCGTGGTCTGAAGGTCTCATCGTCGAATGTCCGCATGGTGAAACTGTTCTAATACAATATAGCGCGTGCCGTTCCTGCCGGCAAGCCGTCGCGTGGTTTTATCTTGCGCATCTTGACAGAAGCGGCGCAATCGTGTATACTGTTATTGTTTTATAACAGAATATCTGTTTTAGAGGAGGGGCGCATGACGGATGGCGCGCGGGGGAGGTGGTGGGAGCGCGGTTTCTTTGGGCTGCATTATGACTTGCACGCCTTGGCGGACGACACGCGGTTGGGCGCGGAGCTGACGCATGAGCATCTGCGGGAGCAGTTGGCCAAGGTGCGGCCGGACTTCGTGCAATGCGACTGCAAGGGGCACCCGGGCTACACCAGCTATCCCACCAAAGTGGGGACCGCCTCGCCGGGCATCGTCCGCGACGCCCTGCGCATCCACCGGGATGTCGCGCGTGAGTTGGGGCTGCCCTTGTCCGTGCACTACTCGGGCATCCGCGACGCCCGGGCGGTGGAGCTGCATCCTGATTGGGCGGCCTTGGACGCCGCGGGCAATCCGCTCGCCATGTTTCCCGGCCGCGCCAGCGGCATGGTCTGTCCCCGTGGCCCGTATCTCGATCAATTGATGATCCCCCAATTGTTGGAGATCATCGACGAGTATGACGTGGACGGCTTCTGGATCGACGGCGACAACTGGGCGGTGCGGGATTGTTACTGCCTGCGTTGTCGTGAGGAATTCGCCCGCCGCACCGGCATCAGCCGGCCGCCCGAAAAACAGGATGAGCCGGAGTGGGCGGCGTGGCGGGCGTTCCAACGTGATTCCTTCATCGAGTATGTGCGGCGCTACACCGACGCGGTGCATGCCCGCAAGCCGGACTGCGCCGTCTGCAGCAACTGGATCTACACCATGCGCCATCCCGGTCCGGTGGAACTGCCGGTCGACTATCTCTCCGGCGACTTCATGTCCTCCTTCGGTTGCGAGCGGGCGGAGATGGAGGGGCGCTACATCGACGGGCACCGCATGCCGTGGAACTTGATGGCCTGGACGTTCTGCCGGCCTGTCGACGAGCTGCCGCATCAGATGAAGAACGCCACTCACCTCAACCAGGAGATGGCGGAGGTGATGTCGTGCGGGGGAGGGGTGTTCCTGTACAACCAGCCGCAGCGGACTGGGTGGCTGACCTCGTGGCACCAGGACATCTTCGCCGATGTGGCGGCGTTCTGCCGCGCCCGGCAGCCGTTCTGCCAGCACACGCAGTCGGTGCCGGAGGCGGTCGTGCTGTTCAGCGACGAGCATGTCTGGAAGCACAACCCCTTCCCGTTCTGCATGGGTGAATGTTATTACGGGCTGGAAGGCGCGCTGCACATCCTGATCGAGAACCAGATCCATGCCGACGTGCTGGACGAGACCCGGCTGCTGGAGCGCATGTCGCAGTACGCCCTGGTGGTGGTGCCGGAGCAGGATCCAGTGTCTCCCAGGATGCTGGCGGCGTTGACGGACTATGTTCGACAGGGTGGTGTGGTGCTGATGAGCGGCACCCATCTGGTTGACCTGTGTCCCGACGTGGTGGGCGCGGCGGCCGCGGAGCCGTCACGAAGCACACCCTGGCACCTGCCGATTGACGGCGAATGCGTCAGCATGGCCGGCCCCTGGCGCCCCGTGCGCCCGACCAATGCCGAGGTGTACGCCCCGGCCATGAGCGAGCAGCAACCGGGCAAGGACGAGACCGAATTCCCCGGCGTCACCATTCATCGTGTGGGGCGTGGCTGCGTGGCCGCCATCCATGGCGAATTCATGCGCAGCTATTTCCTGAGCCATCACCCGCGGCAGCGCAGGTTCCTGAAGCAGTTGCTGGAATCCTTGAAGCCCGCATGGAAATGCCGGGTGGAGGCCCAGCCCAGCATCGAGGTGACTCTGCGGGAGAAGCCGGGGCAACTGCTGGTCAACCTGGTCAACCGCGCCGTCAGTCCCACGCTGACCCCGCGGCTGCACATCGTCGAGGAGGTGCCCCCTTCCGGCGCGGTCACGATCGAGTTGCGGCTGCCGCGGCGGCCGCAAGAGGTCGTTCTCGAGCCGGGGCGCAGATGCGTCGACTGGTCGTGTCAGGATGGACGGCTGACGGCGAAGATAAATTCGGTTCACATTCATGATATTGTAGCCGTCAGGCTATAGCTTTGAGGCGAAAAGGCACTTTCTTATTAAGGAGTGACACGATGACGAGAATGGCGACGGTGTTTTCGGTATGCTGTCCGTTGGCGCTAACCGCCCTGCTCACCTCCTGCCAGTCAGGACGGGAAGCGGCGGACGCCCGCCCCTTGCAACTGATCGAGAAAGGGAAAAGCGAGTATGTGATCGTTGTTGACGAGAGCTCACCAACAGACACATTCGCCGTCAAAGAGTTGAAGGATATCCTGAAGGCGAGCACCGGAATTGAGTTGGCGTCCGTCGACGCCGCGTCGCCGAAGGCGCGGGAGGCGAAGAGGCGGATACTGGTTGGAAAGTCCGCATTGACGGAGAACGCGCTTGGAAAGGAAGTGATGGATTCCCTGAAGGAGCAGGAGTCTCTGGTCACCAGCCGCGGCTGCGATCTCATTCTGGTTGGCGGTGGCGCCTGGGGCTCCATCTATGCCGTCTACGACTTCCTGGAGAACGAGGTGGGGTATCGCAATTTCGGCCCCTATCCGGATGGCGAGCGTTTTGTGAAGACGGACACGCTTGTTTATTCCGGGAAGGAGACGCGCCGCGTTCCGGCGTTCACCGGGTTTCGAAGCGATTACACCTTGTACGCCAATCCAGACGCCGCCGCAGCAGCCACGTTCGCGCGACGGAACCGCGGCGACAGAGGCTTTGCCGTCCCCCCCGAACTGGAGTCGGCGTACCGCGGCAGAATCCCGGGGCACGGATTGTTTCTGTTTGTCCCGCCGTACGACGCCAAGCTCTGGTACTGTGACAAGCTCTCCCTGAAGGGCATGTTCGCGGAGCATCCTGAGTTCTACACCATGAACGAAGATGGAACGCGGAACGACAAGCTCCAGCTTTGCTTCTCCAATCAAGGTCTGCGCAAGCTGCTGACCGAGAGGGTGATCGAGCAGATCAAGGTGTTAGGCGATGGCGTGTATATGGTTGGCGCCACAGACCATCCCGGCAAGTTCTGCCATTGCCCCGAATGCCTGAAGCTGGAACGGAAGTACGACTGCGTGGGCGGCCCGCTGTATGATTACATCCTGGAACTGTGCGCCCAATTGAAAGACCAGTATCCGCGCGTCTACGTAACGACGCTGGCATACCGTAAGAACCAGAGCGAGGCTCCCCCTAAAAACATTGTCTTCCCTGACAACTTCATCATCGACTTCGCCCCCGTGGAGGACAATTGGACCGTCTCTCTGAAAGAGCAGAAGGGGAACACCTATGCGAATCTGAAGGAGTGGTGCCGCATCACGAAGCACGTCTCCTACTGGTACTACACGTGCGTGCATGCGCCGTATGGGCTCTATGAGCGGACGCAGGCGGACATGAGGGCGATGCGCGAGGCCGGGGTGCGCAGCGTCGGCATGTGCGGCATGTCCTCCCCGGACTTCAACTCTCTGGTGACGTACGTCTATTTCCGTCTCCTGATCGATCCCGACCAGAATGTGAAAGCCATGGTGGACGAGTTTTGTGAACACGAATATGGCGCCGCTGCCCCGATGATGCGCGCGCATGTTGATGAACTGGAAGGGGTGCGCCGTGGTGGCAATGCCATGGTTGGCTGCGACAACGGTTTCAGCAGCATACCTGTCACTCCTGAGCAACTTGTCGCTTGGCAGCGGAATTTCGACAAGATGCTTGAACTGGTCAAGGACGACCCGGTCCGGGCGCGGAACGTCCGGATGGCGCGCTACGGACTCGACGTGTGGACGCTCATGCACTTTGCGAAGATCAGAAAGGCGTTCCCTGAGGCGAAATATGACGCGGCCGCCATTCTCGCCCGCGCCGAGAACGCGCTGACGGAGATGGTGCAGTCGAAGCGAAATAAGGACAAAGGACTTGAGGGCGAAAGGTCGACGCTTAAGATTCTGGCTCTGAATGGATATCTAAAAGACGACGCCCTGCCGGCGGCATTGGCGAAATACCCACCGGAGCGGATCATCCGCCAATTGCCGAACGTGGGAAAGCTCTCCAAAGATCCAGGCGCCGCGGCGGAGCATGCCTCCAGTTTGAAAGTTCCCGCGGGCGCGTTCAAGAAGGGATCCTATTTCTGCCTCTATGACTGGAATGATAAAAAGACGTTGGAGCGTGTCGGGCATGTTCCCCTGGCGGAGATCGTCCCCAACAGCTACAAGCTTCACAAGCTCATCACCGCCCCGCTCTCGCAGAGATGCTCCATCGTCTTGTCGGAGAACTGGCTCCTCACGGTCGATCTGAGCCCGCATTTCCTGTTCACTTTCCCGGACAAAAAGTATGAAATATGGGCGTCGCTGAAATTCGAGGGGCCGGACTTCGACCCGAACAGCAAGGAGAAGGAGAACACCGTCAGTTGTGATCAGGTTTTCCTCGTGGAGATGGGAGCGGGACAATGAGACGGCGCGGGCACGACTTTACACTCATTGAGTTGCTGGTGGTGATTGCGATTATCGCCATACTGGCCTCGCTGCTGCTGCCCGCCCTGGGCAAGGCTAAGGAGACCGCCAAGCAGACGGCCTGTGCCTCCCAGTTGCGTCAAGTGTGGCTGTGTCAGAACTCCTACTCCGACGACAACAACGACTGGGTCGTGCCGTACCGCCAGGCGGGAAGCCCCTGGGCGAAGAACTATATCTGGATTTATTATCTGCGGGAATATCATGGCCTGCCCTCTCAGGCGACCGACCTGCCGCGGAGTTTCCTGCGCTGTCCGTCCGACGGCGACGTGCTGTCCGCCACCTGGGCCAGTTGGACTCCTTCCAGCTATGGCCTCAACTACTACAGCGGTGACATCCTGAGCAGCGCCCCGGGGCCGCGCTGGCTGCGGTTCCGGCTCACGGCTCCCGCGCAGACGTCGATTGCCGCCGACGACAAAAACGGGATGGCGGGCGGTTTTTACCACAGCAATGTCAGCGAGGTGAGTTTGCGGCATGGCGGCGCCAGGGCCAACGTGATATTCATCGACGGCCATTCCACCAGTTGCGGCTACGGCGAACTGCTGGAAGGCGCCACAGGAGCCCTTCTGGACGGCACGCCGTAAAGTGGACAGGAGCGTACATGCAATGTGGGAGCCAGTTCCCGCTGGCGATTCCAGGTGGTTACAGTCAAGAATACGACGGTCGAATAAAATGAAAAGGAGTTCGCACATGAAACGCAGGAACATCATTCATCTCTCATGCGTGGCCCTGCTGGCGGTCTGTCTCCACTGCGGGGCGGCCGAGGTCACGGTGTCCGTTAGTCGGGTGGCGGTGAAGCCCGGAGAGTGCCAATGCGTGAAGGTGATCTGCGCCAACAAAGACCAGGCAGAGTTCAGCGGGAAGCTGAAAGTCGCAGTAGGTTACGATGCCGCCGAATCAATCTCACTCGGCGAATTCACAAATAAACTGGAAAAAAAAAAAAAAAAGGAATTTTCCTTCGATTGGACGCCCAAGGTTGAATACTGGGGCTGCGCCGCCACCGCGGAACTAACGGCGGAGGGGCAACCGACCACACGCGCCAGCTACGCCTTCACGGTCACCACCAACCTGCCCCTGGCGTCGCCCGCCATGGGCACAAGCCATTCGACCGGCGGCATGAAAACCGAGGCGGTGGCGGCGCGCGTCCAGGAGTTCGCCGACTGCGGCATCCCCATCGTGGAGGTGTTCTCGTGGAACCCCAACCTCTGGGGCGGGAATGTGTGCCCCGAGACGGACGAATGGATCGCCGGGCAAGGCGGCTACAAGGAGACGGCAAGTTCCATCAACACGCTGGTCGGCAAAGCGCACGATCTCGGGATGCTGGTGTACACCTACGCCCAGCCCAGCTTCCGAGGAGAGGCCGGCAAGAAATGGTGCGTGGAGCATCCGGAGGATGTCCTCTACCGCACGCCTGAGCATCAGCTGGACGCACCCGAACAGCCCAAAAATTTCGCCGCCTACTCCAACCCCTTCAACGAGAAGGCCCTCAACACGGGCCTGGACTCCTATGCGAAGGCGTTCAAGAGATTCCGCTTCGACGGCATCCGCTGGGACGGGCATCCCGGCGTGTTTTATGACCCCACCGGCGACTGGGTCTCCCGCTGCAACGGTGGCGTCAGCTCCTTTCCCTACGACGCCGATGGCAAGGCCATCATCCTCTCGGATCCGGACATGAGCAACGCCAAATTGGTGGAGTACGCCTACCAGCGCCTCAACAAGGAAGTTCCCGGTCTGCTGTGGGGATTCAACATCGTCATGGGGCCGCCTGAGTCGGGCGGTTTCAACATCAACTTCCCCACCATGTTCAGGAAACTCGCGCTGGACAACCTGATCCTCCAGGAACGGCATTTCCATGGCAACAAGGAGGGGCGGCCGTATATGTATATGAACCAGCGCTGGAGCGCCATAGCCGAAGACCTGGAGTACTCCTCCGAGTTGACGCACGTCCTCGGCAGCTATCTGTACCGTGGTGACTTCAACTTCAACCCATGCGAGCCGTTTGCGAAACACGTCTTCGCCATGCATTACGCCTCCCGCGCCAGGACCTTCGCCGTCTGCCCGTGGTACCGTCCCAGCGGCGGGAAGTTCCCCTACGACTTCGTCCGCTTCGCGTTGCGCCACGGAAAGCTCCTTTTCCATCCCTCGCTGAACCGCTTCAATCCGCAGAAGCCGCTCCAGCGCGTCTCGGTGACCACCCAGGCGCCGTTCCCGGTCCAGTACGAGAAGTTCTGCTATGACCTGTGCGTCGACAAGAAATTCAGAACCGTCGTCCATCTGCTGAACTCGCCCGTCACCGAGCAGGTGAACACCCTGAGCACGGCGGAGCCGCCATGGGTCTCTGACAACACGGTGGTCAGCGTCAGGCACCCGCTTGGCTTGGACAAAGCGAGCGCGAAATATTATGTTTTGAGCCCGGAATGGGAGCATACTGTCATTGAGGTCAAGCCGGACAACGGCAAGGCCGTTACGAACATCGAGGTGCCGAAGTTCCGTTATTGGGCGATGGTGGTGTGCGAATACACCATCGGCGCCGGCAAGGTGGAGCATTCCAGCGAGGGCGAGCTGTTCCTGCCCGTGCTGCACCGGAAGGGAGAGCTATGACGAGAGATGGAGGCGGCAAATTATTCACGCTCATAGAGTTGCTGGTGGTGATCGCCATCATCGCCATCTTGGCGGCGCTGCTGCTGCCCGCCTTGAAGCAGGCGCGGGAACAGGCCCGCAAGATTCTCTGCATGAATAATTTGAAGGAGGTTGGTTTGGCACTGCACTCCTACGCCGGCGACTTCGACAACTATCTTGTCCCACGGGTGGTCACGGGCGCGTCGACCTGTTGGACGCAGCGCCTGGCGGATGGCGGCTACATACCTCAGGTGAGTGCCACCAAGTCAAGCAACGTCATCATCTGTCCGACGAATTTCACCACGGCGTCGCAGAACGGCGTCACGGCGAACACGTGCTATTTTGGCACGTACGGGATAAGCATGATGATCGCCTACTACTATTATCCCGGCACCGGCTATTATTCCGGGGTGAGCAATGTGCTGTTCAAAAAAATGGACAGGCTGGAGGAGCCAAGCAATCATTTTTACGCGGCGGACAAGATAAGCTCGGCCTACGACAGCGGAAACAAGTTTGGCATCAAAACCGACCTTGACGAGCTATGGCCCCCTCTACCTCCCACCGGAGGCATCAGCTACGCGCACAATGGCTCGGCCAATTTCATTTTCATCGACGCGCACGCCACAAGCATAACCAGAGCCTCCATGCCCGCTTCCCCACCGTGGGACGCGTCGTCACCTTTCATCTACCCGTGGTGACGAGGTGTGTGGATGATGGCTTACACGCGGTGGCGCTGATGTGGAGACTGATCGGCATCGGGACTTCCTCAGCATCCTTGCTTGAGACTCTCGTTCGCATCTTGATTCCCGCGTCAATGATGTGTATAATTAGGTGTATGGAGAGGTGTAGCATGCGTACAAACATTCTGCTTGACGACAAACTGGTCGAATCGGCCTTCAAGCATACCCCAGTAAGAACGAAGAAAGAGCTTGTCGATCTCGCGCTTCGGGAGTTCGTGGAGAATCATTGTCGACGAGACCTTGGTGAACTGCGAGGTAAGATCAGCTTTCGTGCCGGCTACGACCATAAGAAGCTTCGCGAAGAGACGTGAGTCTGCTATGGTCTTGGTGGACACCTCCGTTCTGATTGATTACCTTAAGGGGCTGGCCAACGAAGGGGTGCGGAAATTCGACCATCTGCGTTCCATGAGCGTTCCCTACGGTATCTGTGACTTCGTGTATCAGGAACTGCTTCAGGGAGTTGCCTCTCCGGAAGAGTTTGAAACTCTAAAGGAGTATCTTGACACGCAAAGATTCTATCGCCTGCGCAACGGACGGGAATCACATGCCGAGGCAGCTCGGGTGTATTTCCGCTGCCGAGCTGCGGGCATTACCGTCAGAAGCACCATCGATCTACTCATTGCGCAAACCGCCGTCGAAAACGATGTGGCATTGCTTCACAACGACCGGGACTTCCTCCAGATCGGGAAAGTGGAGAAGAGATTGCGCTTCTATTAGAGTATAAATGCATTTTGAGGCGTATGGCCAGCAGCGTGAAAAACTATCCTGGTTTCGTGCCGCCGCCGAAGGCGAAGGGACGGTTTCCGTTCCGGATCGGGGCGACCTCCTTCCTTGTGCCGGACTACATGGCGCCGAACGTCAGGCTTGTGGCGGGCGCGGTGGACGATGTGGAGTTGCTTTTCTACGAGTCGCGTGAGGACAGTCTGCCGACTGCCGCGGAGGTCGCGGAACTGAAGGGGATTGCCGCGGATCACGAGCTGACCTACACGATCCATCTGCCCGTTGACGTGAAACTGGGGGCGGCCGATCCCGATGGGAGGAAGCGGGCGATTGAGGGCCACCTCAGGGCGATCGACCGTGCGCTGCCAATCGCCAATCTGTTCGTGGTACATCCCGACGGTCGAGACGGTGACGGCGATGTTGACTTCCCCATGCGTATTGGCGACGCGCTGGCGGCGCTCGCACCGAGGATTCCTTCCCACATTCCATTCTGTGTCGAGAACCTTCTCTATCCGTTTACCGTGATAGAACCGGTCATCAGTGGAGGTCGCTATCCCGTCTGCGTCGACACTGGGCACCTGTATATAGCTGGGCATTCCAGTGTCGACCATTGGACGCGCGTCAAGGATGCGGCGCGGATCGTGCATCTCCATGGCGCGCGGGACGGGAAGGATCACCTGTCGCTGGCGAAGGGCGATCCGGTCGACGTCGACCTCTGGCTTGCGCGGCTTGCGGACTTCAGGGGCGTCGTGTGCCTCGAGGTCTTCAACGCGGCGCATCTTGCCGAATCCCTCCAGCTCCTCCTCGGCCGCCTGGCGTAAGATGTCGTTGCGACAACTCACGAGGTCATGCGCAGTAGTCGTACTTGAGGAAGTCTACGTCCCAGGAGGCGAACGTGTCGGCATCCACCTCCTCGTATCCGTGGCTGCCGGGCTCTCCGCCGCAGGTGCGTTCGCCGGCGCAGGAGTAGATGCCGAGCTTGAGCTTGCGGGCATGCGCGTAGTCGGCAAGCGCCCGCATGCCGCTGGGGAATTTCTCGGGATCGGGGTAGAGCCGTCCGTCGGCTCCGCGCCCTCCATGCCAATGGTCGTCGATGACCAGATACTCATACCCCAGGTCGCGCAGCCCCGTGTCCACCATCGCGTCGGCTGACTCGCGGAGGAGCTGTTCGTTGATGTTCTTGCCAAACGCGTTCCAGCTGTTCCAGCCCATCGGCGGCGCCGCGGCGAGACTCGTCGAGGCGTCGACGACCCGGATGGTGTCCTCCTTTTTGGGGTGTGGCATCGGATGGTGTCCTCTCTTATTTAGTGGCGTGCGGCGGTTGCAGCGTCATGCATTCGAAGAGCCGTCCCGCGGTGGCGTCCTTTGGCGCCTGGAATTTCACCATGACACGCTCCTTACCTTTGGTGAGTTCCTCCGGGATGGCGTATTCGACGTCAAAGAACTCCTCCTTTCCCGTGTTCGGCGTAAGCTTCTGCTCGGCGATCTTTGCGTCGTCCACCAGTATGTCGAACACGCGGGGGCCGGTGGCGGACATCTTACCGGTGAACAGCTGGACGGTCTCTTCTTTCTCCGCTCCCCAGTAGGTGCATTTCAGGCGCATCTGCGTGTCGGGTTTGACCTTCAGCGCGAAGCTGAAGGATTTGCCGCGCGCTGACTCGTGCCAGATGCGGTTTCGAAACGCCTCCGAACTGCAGTTGTCGCCTTGCAGTTTATGCTCGGACGTGTTTCGTCCATCACCGAAGAGTATTTCGTCGACGATCCGAGGTTCAAGCTCGCTACGCGTGATGGCGGCTTGTTCTCGCGTGGCGGCTATCTTGCGCCACTCATCTTCCGTGCGCAGATGCCAATACACGGTGAACCGCTGGTGATGCGTCCGGTAATACGGAATGAACGACACATCCGCGGGGCGGCCAACTCCGACGCTCCGGAACGTCAGCGGCTTGCCGGGGACGGGCTCGATGTGCGACAGAACGCTCGTGGCGTCGCCGACAAGGATCGGAGCCTCCGGCGCGCGCACCCACAGCATGCTGGCGTTGGACATCAGATAGCAACCCGTGTCCGCAGTCTGATCGGATCCCATCTCTCCCGCGAGGACGACCGGGCCATAGAGCACGGCGACGGTTCTCGGATCGTCCGGCAGCGCCTCCGCATGAAGTGCCATGGGGAGGCGGATGTCAATCAGGTCGCCATCCTTCCATTCTTGCTCGAGTATGGCGTAGGAGCCGGGGCGGTTTTCGACGTTCCGCTTGTCCCCGTTCACCGTGATGTCAATGCCCGACCGCGCCCAGGACGGTTGTCGTACCCGCACTTCGAACTTCACCGGTTTCGCGCAGGTGAGTCGGAGCTTGACGGTGTCCTCCTCCGGGAAGCGGGTTTCCATTGTCACTGTCGTGCCCTTTGCTTTCCAGTCGAGGCGCGAGGCGATGAACAGGTTGACATAGAGGGCGGTGTCAGTATGGGCGAAAATAGCCTCGCCATAGCGGGCCGGGTTTTCCATGCCGGTGCCGGTGCAACACCAAAAGGAATCGAAGGGGGTGGCGTAGATTTTGAAAAATCCGGGCCGCGTTGAGGCGAAATAGAGGGTGGTGCCTTTCACCGGATCCTGCGAGCCGAGGATGTGGTTGAAGAGGGCGCGCTCGTAGAAGTCCATCGCCTCGGCCGAGGGCTCCCAGGAGAAGATGTGTTGTGTGAGTTTCAGCATGTTGTACGTGTTGCAGCTCTCCTGCGCCATCGGGCTGAGATGCGCCGAGAACTCCTTGATGGGGAAAAAGTGCTCACGGTCGCTGTTGCCGCCTGTCGCGAAGGATCGCGTGAAGGCGACGTCGCGCCAGAAAAAGGTGGCGATGTCGCGGTAGCGCGGTTCGCCGGTCAACTCGTACTCGCGGGCGGCGCCGATCACCTTGGGTATCTGCGTGTTGGCGTGCAGGCCGTCGAGACGGTCCTCGCCGGCCGCCAGCGGATCGAACAGTTCCTTGTGGTCGAAGGCGCGCGCCAGGCGCAGGTGCTCTGGATCGCGCGTGACCGCGTACAGGTTGGCCAGCACCTCGTTCATGCCGCCGAACTCGGTTTTAAGTGACTGCTGCATCTGGGCTTCCGTGCGGCGGTCGACGCGGAGCTTTACCCACGCCGCCGATTTTTTCAGCACGTCGAGGGCCTGTGTGTTGCCGCAGTAGCTGTACATGTCAAGGAGTCCGGCCATGATCTTGTGGTGCACATACCAGGGCGCCCAGACCTGCTTGTTGGCGTCGAGGTTGTCGAAGAACTCCTCGGGGAATGCTGAAAGATAGCCTGGATTCGCCCCCTGCTTCTGGAGCGCCTCCTGGCACGCCGCCAGTTCGGCCACGATCGCGTCGGCCTTGCTTTTCAGGCGCTCGTCGCCTGTGGCGGCGCGCATCAATGCGCAGGCCGTGAGGAAATGCCCCATGACCTGCCCGCGGACCCAGCAGTTCGTGTGCTCCCAGCCGCCCAGCGGTTTCGCCGCGGAAGGTAGTCCGGCATTGACGCGGAACATGTGCAGCAGCCGGTCCGAGTCGATGCTCAGCATGTAGGTGATGTCGCGCGCCTGGTTCTCCTTGAAGGGGCCGTCGAGGAGGCGAACATCCTCAGGCGTGAAGGGGAGGGCCTTGAGTGCGACAGGATTCTTTGCGGTGCCCGCTTGATCGGCGCCCGCCATGGTGGCCGCGCCGGCGATCAATCCCACACTGCTCATAACGGCCCCCATCTGATATGCGTGGTGATACGTCATTGTCTGTACCTCTGCGCGTTGCTCAAAAGTTACGTTAGCGGCTCAATCCCCCGATAGGGATGAGAGTTGTACATGAAGTCCTTGTCCGTCTCGTTCACGACCAGCACATCGCTTCCCGAGGCGTGGTCCACTTCCAGCACCTGATGGTCTGTCCCCTCGGCGAAAACGGAGCGCACGCCGCGCACATAGGGCGCCTCCCCGTGCGGACGGGCGTCAAGGACGGTGGTCAGGACGATGTCGGCGCCGATCAGCTCGAGCTGGATGGTCGTGACGGGCTTGTCTTTTGACGAGGCCGCCGCATGGTTGATGGCGGACAGTTTCCACAGATCGACTGACGAGGGCTGTTCCTTGCCATGGTGGCAGAAGTGCATGTCGAGACAGGCGCGCGGCGACGCCAGCCGCAGCCGTCCCGGTTCCGCCAGTTCATACCTGTTTGTGACGCGCGTCTCCGGCAGCGGCTGGTCGGGGAGGAAGATTTTACGGGGGACGTACGTGTGGTTGCGCGTGCCATGCGGAGTTCCCAGGCCGTTGACCTCGGTGAGCGTCTGAAACAGCCATTGGTAGGAGTGTTCCTGTCCGTCCAGGGAGCTGAGGGTGTCGCGGATTAGGAAGTAGCGCCGGTCCACGAACGCCACGGTGCGCCGCATCCGCGCGACGCCCGGGAAGCACTCTTCGTGTGTGGTCGACCAGTAGCCGAACTCGATACGCGGGTCGTGCAGCGCGGGATTGTCGGGGACTTTGCCCAATCCTCCTAAGGCGGACAGGTACTGGATTCGTCCATTGGGGGCCAGATTGCTGCGCAGCAGCGTGCCACTGCACTGCTCTTGGTTCTGGTAGTCCACCAGCACCACGTTTTTGTAGTGCGAGCGTTCGTTGCGGCTGTCGCTGACCAGCAGCGGTTCGTCGTTGCAGAACACTTCGATGTCGAGTTTGTCGAGACCGCCGCCATGCGAACTGCCTTGGAATCCGTAGCGGAAGAAGAGCGAACGGGCGTCGGACTTCCAGGAGGAGCGCACGATGGCGAACCCTGCGGCGGGGAAGTGGGAGTCGTAGAAATCCGGCGGGCATGCGTTGTCCGGCGTGCGATAGGTGTAGAATTCGCTCCCCTGCGACCAGTGGCGGAAGAGTGGAACCCACTCGCGGTCGCCCAGCCGGGAGATCGCCCACCCCAGCTCCGGCAGGTGATATTCCAGGTAGCCGGCGCAGACGCTGTCCCAGTGGTTGAGCATGTCCATCCGGGGACGCCGCAGAGCCGGCCCGGGGATCACGGTTCCGGACCAGGCCTTGAAGGCGGCCTCGAAACCCGCCACGCCCGGCTGTGACTTGTAGAAGTCCACCCCTTCGACGTTCCGCATGAGCCGCGCCGACCACTCCAGGGCGGCGACCGAGCCCCAGGCGTAGCTGTTGATCTCGTAGTAGATGCCGTCGTCCAGAAACTTCGCCATCAGCGACCGCATGTTCTCGATGGCGCGTGCGCGGCAGAAGTCGGCGCGGATCTCGTCCGCGTCGAACAGGGTCGAGAGATACGATCCGCCGTTGAGGATGGCCCCGCGGTTGTTGTCGAGTTTGATGATGTCCTCGTGATGGCAGCAGAGGCGGTGGAACCACCCCATCATCTCCTCGAATGCCGTGGCGTCCTCTGGCTTCAGATAGCCCTTGCCGTAGATGACGTCGTAGAGATGTCCCATGCTGAACCACAGCAGACCGTCGATGATGAAGAAGTTGTTCAACCCGCCCCAGCGTCCATGGGATCCGTTCCAGCCCCACTCGTCCCAACCAGCCATGCGCAGCGGCCAGCTGTTCCTGACGTCCCGGTAATAGGCCAGCACCTCCTCCAGAAAGCTGGCGACCAGCCTCCCGGAGTGCTCGTCTCCGTCCACCACGTGGCACAGGGCGGCCTTGAGGGCCTCCTCGTTGTCGCCGCGGTGAAAGTCGATGGGACGGTTTTTGAGGTGGAGTCGATCGGTTCCGGTCAACTCGGCGCGCCATTTCTCGAACTTGGGTCGCCAGAAATCCGCCTGGGCGTTCGCTTTCAGCCGCGGCAGATCTTTTTCCGTAAACCAGACGCAGGGATGTGCGATGCGGTGCCATAACGACATACTTTATTTCTCCACTATCACGGTGGCCCAGCCGCTGGTGTCCTCCGCGTTCTTTTGCTCGGGGCTGACGCTCCAGCCCAAGACTTTGCGCTTCGCGTCCGGGGATGGATCATCGGAGTCGAAGAGCAGCAGTGAAAGCTTGATGGGGCGTCCGGCCTCCCATTGCCGCGCCGGGAAGTTCTTGGCCGTCAACGGGATCATCATTTCGACGATGTAGCCCGATTCGGAGAGCGTGGTCGCCGCGCTCACGCCCTGGATGGCGTTGGAGGCGTGCCCGTTCGGACGCAGGATGTGTGCGCCGTCGGCCGCGGGGCTGATCGTGGCGTCGTAGGCGCCTTGGTTGAGCTCCTTCTGCCACTGCATGTCAGGGGCGCGCCCGTCGAGGGATATCTCGACGGCGTCACATTTGTCGAACTGCACTGTTCCCCATTCGTTTTTCGATCCGGAGCAGGGGATGACCTTGTCGTCGCGCACCAGCACGGCGAGATACAAGCCCTCATCCTTCCAGGCTGCGTAGAAGCGGGCGCCGGCGTCGTCCGGGCCTTTCCAGCCGTCCTTGGGGCCTGCGAGATATTGGCTGGCGTCGTTCACCGTCGCAAGGGGGACGGCGTCTTTGACGAGGGTGCCCCAGTCGTCAAGCTTTCCGTCAATCGTGATGTCACCGGCGACGCGCGGCAGCTTGTTGTCGCCTTCGCCCACCGAGAAGACCACGGTGCGGCGGATCTTCTCCGGTCCCAGAGACGCATCCATGCGGACCATGCCGGTGCCGCGGCGGAACGAGCCGTCGGGTGTGAGGGATAGGGCGATCACGCACTTCTCCCCGGGGGCCACGTGCTTCTCCACGGAGGCCGGTTCGACCGCGAAGCCCGCGGTGGGAGTGAATGCCGCCGTGAGCGAGGCGACTTCTTTCCCCTCGTTCACGAACACAACCGAGGCTGGGATCGGCCGATCGGCGATGTTGAAGGCCTTGACCTGGATGATGCCGGAGGGGGACTCGACGAATTTCCCGGCGATGCCGCGGATATAGAGAGGATTATAGGTCGCCAACACATCCACGCAACCGCCAGGCAGTGCGCGCGCCTTTTTCTCGAGATAGCCGTTTTCAATGGTCACCTGTGGTTGCTCCAGGCGCAGGCGCACGTAACGACGCTCGGCCGGACTCGTCGTCCACAGGGCCAGCGTCTTCTCCCCCTCGACCTCGAACAGCGCGCCCCTGACCCGCGGATCCTCGAATTTCACCGCCTCGAGGTAGGGAGAGCGAAGCATTCTGCCGATCGCGACTTGCGCCATGGGGCTGCGGTGCAACTCCTGCCTGACCCCGTCGTCGCGAATGCCGTCAACTTCGGTGATGGAGCGCATCTTGAGATCCCAGTCCTTGCGGCAGGCCTGCGCCCACTCAGGCAGTTTGGTGCTCGGGGCGCGGGGGTCGGCGACGACCGAATGCTCGTCGCGGTTCGACGCCTTGCGCCATGCCGCGAGATCGTCGTATTGGTAGGTGTAGGAATGGTTGAACAGCGTCTTCTCCGACGCCGCCCAGTAGATGTTGTAGTCGGAGAAATTGTTGATGAACGCGTCCATCGGAGAAGCCGTGCGGTAGTCGCGTCCCTCCATCATCGCGCGGCAGTTGTCGAAGAGGATGTTGTCCCAGATCACGCAGTTGTTGTTCAAATGGGCTTTGGGCGCCACAAAATACTTGAGGAATCCCGACTCCCACTGGGTGGCCTTGTGGTGGCTGATGCCCGGAACCGCGGCCATGCGGGCCTTGGCGGTGAGATACCACTTCTGTCCATGGTCGTTCGGACGGGTGTAGTTGCCGCCCAGTCCGATGCCGATGCCGTTGTTGAAGACGATGTTGCGGCGGATGACCATGCCGGGGCCGTTGCTGATGTTAATGCCCGCCTCGCCGGTGTTGTAGACGATGTTGTCCTGCATCACCTCATCCCAGTTGATCTCGGAGAACAGCGAGCGGACGGTGTTGTCGTGGCAGATGTTTTTCTCGTACAGTGTTCCGGTGGCGCAGGCGTCTGACCACAGCCCGGGGCCGTAGTTGAAGGCGAACTCATTGCCGCAATAGCGCGCGTCGATGGTGCAGGTGAACTTCGAGCCGCCGCCCTCGTTGCCCCACATGAAGCTGCGCCAGTTGTGGTAGCGGACGGTGTTGTTCTCCAGAAGCAGATCGACATTGTAGCCGCCGCCGATCCCCTCGCAGCCGGCCCATTCGATGAGGTTGCCGCGCACGACGCAGCCGTTCGAGTTGGTGACCTGCACGCCGCCATAGGAGGTCCATTTGACGTGGTTGTCCTCGACCAGCCACCGTCTGCCGCTGATCCGGATGGGGCCTTTGCCGCGGAACCAGTTCGCGGTGTAGTGCAGCGCGAACCCCTTGATATGGATGTCGTCCAGCGGCGTGTCCGAGGAGAAAAGACCTTCGCGGCAGGCGTACTCCAGCGCGGCGTCCGTGATCTCGCGCCCCTCGGGAAGCGACACATAGACGCGTTGTCCGTCAATGTCTTGGTGGAACGTGCCAGGTACGAGCCGGTCGCGGGTGTCGGCGCGCTCCATCGGCAGGCCGTCGAGATAGACCCACTGCGGATTCCCCCCCAGGTACGCGCAGTTTCCGGGCTTCGCGATCGGATACGAGTAGACGCCGAGTCCTTCGCTTTTCGGCTCCGCCAGAACCTCCGCTCCGCTGACGACCGCCTTGCGTGGCTCCTCGCTCCGGAACACGATCGGCGCGCCCTCCGCGCCAGAGACGGT
Organism: uncultured Victivallales bacterium; assembly: GCA_964436735.1. Lineage (GTDB taxonomy): Bacteria > Verrucomicrobiota > Lentisphaeria > Victivallales > GWF2-38-69 > CAYTFM01. Next base: position 20,203 of record CAYTFM010000040.1, read on the forward strand.
CAGCGTGACGGCTTCGCGGTACAGTCCGGAGGCGACTGTCACGGTGTCGCCGGGCTTGACGCGTTTCGCCGCCGCGGAAATCGTCTTGAGCGGCTCCTCGCGCGTTCCGGGATTCGCATCCGCCGCCTTCGCGTGCGACTGGCTCACATAATACTCCGTGGCGCGGAGAGCGGGCGATCCCGCTATGAGCAGCAGTGCGCCGACCGCTCCCATGCATAGACACATTTCAGGCCTCATGCTCATTCCCTTTCCGTGATTCTTTGGTGTTAGAAAAACGCTGGTCAGTACTTGCAGGGCCACGGTTGGTTGTTGGAGTTTTTAATGGCGGATATCTCGCCAAATCCCAGGGATTCGGCATGCCCGTCGGCAAACCAGATGTTGGCCATCCGCTGGTGGCGCAGCTTGAGATAGCCCGCCGACTCCTCCCCATACGCCACGTTCGGCCAGGGATAGATGAACTGGGCTTGAGCTCCCTCGCCGTTGCCCAGCTTGGTGGCGAAGGTGTCGCCAAGGAATGGCGCGGTTGTCCTGAGGGAGCTCATCCGCGCCGTGTAGGGGATACATAGCTCCTCTGGATAGCACCAGAAGCTGTTGATGATCTGCCGCACGCCGAAGCTCAACGAGCTGGACGCCTGGCGGTTCGTGTAGCTTTGCGCGCAGGCGGAGTGCGAGTCGGGAGGTCTTTGGGCGGGGCATGAGAACACGTTCGGGAAGGGGACTGACGATATATTGAGCGATCCGGGGTAGCGGGTGCTTGTGGCAATGTCTGGAAGATACCCGCCCATCATAAGGAGATCCGGATAGTATCTCGCCACCGTGAAACTCTGGGCCTCTCCTTGAATGGCGGCATCATTGTTGTCCATGGCGTAGGAGATCGCCGCCAGGCCAGTCTGCTTGAGATTGCTCAGGCAGGAGGTGCGGACCGCGACATCCCGGGCGTTCTTCAAGGCGGGAAAGAGCAGCGACGCCAGTATCGCGATGATCGCGATCACCACGAGAAGCTCAATCAAGGTGAAACGTGTTGCGCATGCTGGCTTACTTCTCATCTTTTCAGCCTCCTCGCGTTTGTCCGGACATCGCATGAAGGTGGCGCGCAGGTTCTGCCGATGATCTCTTTGAAGGGGGCGGTCACCGACGACATGGCCCGGCCGTTGCCCTCAATCCTCGCCAGAAGGATATTCGCTGATTCTACCCCAATCTCCCTCTCAGGGAAAATCGACGACGAGATCGCGATCCCCATGGCGTTCGCGACCCGCCCTTCGAAGGTGACGACCGACACATCTCGTGGGACGCGCAAGCCGAGATGCGCCGCGGCGAAAATAATTGGCTGGGCCTCGTGGGCGCAATAGGTGACGACGGCGGAAGGACGATCTCCAGCCGGAAACAGGCTGATCGCCTCCTCGAATCGATTCTCCGTCGCTATTTTCTTCTGGACGATCCGCGGGGTGAGCCCGGCGTCGCTCATCGCGTCCTTGTAGCCGTCCCTGCGATCTTTGGTGCTGAAATGGTTGGAGCCGGAATAGTCGACATAGGCGATCGCCCGGTGCCCCATCCTCAAAAGATGCTCCGTCGCCATCCTGCCCGCGCCCCTGTCGTCAGGACGGACGGAATTGAGCGGCGAATCGGAATTCACCCAGCAGGCCGGATACTCCGCCGTCTCCACCATGTCACGTAGTTCAGCCCGGATCTCACCCCAGCAACTGACAATCACCCCGTCAACCATGAACGCGCTCGACAGGCCCGGCAGTGAATGTGGCTGCAACAGCAAGTCGTCGGGCGTTTTAATGAGAATCATTTTGAGGCCGCGGGCCTCGATGGTGTCGGCGATGGCCCCGATGACGGAGGCCGGAAGGTCGATATTGTATGATTCATTTCTGAAAAGAAGCCCGACCGTGTCAAACCGTCCTTTCCGCATGGCTCGGGCCGCACTGTTCGGCTGATAGCCGAGCTTCCGCGCGGCCTCAAGAACCCGCATCCGCGTCTCGGGCCTCACGGTGCCCGTCCCGCGCAGAATCTGGCTCACGGTTATTTGGGCCAGCGAGGTCTCCCGCGCGATATCTGAAAGTGTTACGCCCATGACGTCATCCTGGTGCTTGCATTGTCTGGTTTTCGCATTTAGTGTAACGTTGCACTAACTAATGTTGTACCTTGTATCGCGGTGTTTGTCAAGAGAGGCTCCACACTATTTCACAACAGAATGCGCCGAGGGGCTCTTGCGGGGCGTCGGCGAAGCTGAAAGGCGAAAGGAGGCGGTTTGAAAATGAAAGAGGCACGATTAGGCGCGACGCCGGACATGTGGGGTTCGTCCACGCGGGCGACGCGGGCGGTCTCCTCGCGGGAGAAGTGGTTCCAGGAGGCCAGATTCGCGATGTTCATCCATTGGGGGTTGTATGCGGAGTTGGCGGGAAGATGGAAGGGGGAGACGTATCACGGCATCGGCGAGTGGATTCAGCATCAGGCGCGGATCCCCGCCGCCGAGTACGCCAAGACCGCGCGACGCTTTAATCCCGCCGCGTTCGATCCCCGCGCCTGGGTCCGTCTCGCGAAGGAGGCGGGCATGCGCTACATCGTCATCACCGCCAAGCATCATGACGGGTTCGCGATGTTCAAGTCGAACGCTAGTCCATTCAATAGTGTGGACGGTTCGCCCTTCAAGAGGGATCCGCTCCGGATGCTCGCCGACGCCTGCCGTGAGGAGGGGCTGCGGCTCGGGTTCTACTACTCGCAGACGCAAGACTGGCACGAGCCGGACGCCGCGGGGAATTTCTGGAATGGCTTCAAAGCGGGCGAGCATGGCTTCCGGAACTATTTGGAACGCAAGGCGCTTCCGCAGATAGAAGAGCTTCTCACCAACTATGGGCCAGTGGCGCTCATCTGGTTCGACACTCCCGGGCCGATCAACCGCGCCGACTCGGCGTCGCTCATGCGGAAGATACGAAGGCTGCAGCCGGGATGCCTCGTCAACAGCCGGATCGGCAACGGCCTCGGCGACTATGAGACGATTGGCGACCAGGAGATTCCCCGCCATCCGCGCAAAGGATTGTGGGAGACCATCGACACGCACAACGACACCTGGGGCTTTGTGCGCCACGACGTGAACTGGAAAAGTCCGCGCGAGATCGCGGAGCGGCTCGTCAAGGTGGTCAGCCGCGGCGGGAATTACATGCTGAACATCGGGCCTGATGGCACAGGGCGCGTTCCGGAGCTGTCGGCGCGGATCCTGCGCGAGGTCGGCCGTTGGCTCGCGCGGCATGGCGAGGCGATCTATGGAGCCATGCCCTCGCCGCTGCCCGCGGCGCCGTGGGGCGAATGCACGGCCCGTGGCGGCACGCTGTATCTGCACATCCTGCAGTGGCCTGCGGACGGTCGCCTTCTCGTGCCCGGACTCGGTTCTGGCGCCACGTCGGCGAAACTGTTAGGCGTTGACAGCAAGAAGTCCTTGCCTCTTCAGCGCCACCGTGGCTATCTTGAGATTCGCCTGCCGCTGGCACCCCCCCCGGTCCTCATTCCCGTGGTCGCGGTGCGGATCGAAGGCGCAGTCACATCCAGCATGCGGCAGGTCGTCCTGAACGGCTGCGTCAATTCCCTGCCCAGTCTTTCGGCGAAGCTTTCCGGATGCCGCCATGACAAGCTCAGCTGGATGGAGAAGTTCGGCGACTGGAAGCATGTCGAGTGCGTCAGCGGCTGGGAAGTCGGCAAGAAGGGTGCGGCATGGGAGTTCTCCACCGTGGAGCCGGGAGATTTTTATGTCGACATCGAATACGCCTGCCCCCTGGAAAGCGACCATTCCGAATGGCGCATGAGGGTGGATGAGCTGGACGTGTCGTTCCCGCTTCTTGCGACAGGCCACAACCCTGACCGTAAAGGGCGGATGCGGGGATTGTTCCTCGCTCGTTTCCGCGCCTATCGGATCGGCATGTTCGCCCTTTCCGCCGGACGCCACGTCATCTCGATCAGCCCGCAGACGAAAGACGGAAGCGGCATCCATATAGCGACTCTCACCCTGCAGGGATGCGGGGTGCGGTCACGATAAGCAGCGTCTTCCCCGCGGAGTTCACCCAGGGGGCGCCCTCCCGCGTCGTTCTTGAATCACAGGGGCGTCATGGAGGGCGAGGCCTGTCCGAGCCGCGATTCCCGCACATGTGGGCACGGATCACGTCGTCTGACTTGAGCCGTGCACGCAAAGAGGCGTGAAATCGTTGGCATGGAGGGCTATAGTACAGGTTGCGCGTCTTCTTCTATGTCGAAAATCCCAGAAACAGGTATCACATGGCCACCTCATACACGTTCACCTGCGTCGGCTGCCAGAAACCGATTGTCGTGCCCGAGACCACCATTGGCGAAAGCGTCAATTGCGGGAGTTGCGGCGAGCCGCAGGTGGTGCAGGATCCGCCGCTTGCCCCGGGGCAGACCTACTCCTGCTACAAAATCGTGCGCTTTTGCGAGATGAACCCTATTTGGACCTCCTACAAGGCGCTGCCGCGCGCCGATGAGAATCCCGACAAGGCGGTCTTCCTGCGGATCCCCACCATGTTCATCCGCAAGCGGCTGTCAAGCCTGGACGGCCTTGCTGACTGCCTCGTCAAATCCGGCTACCTGAACATTCCCGAATTCCCCGCCCTGCAGGACATCCGGATCGCTGACGACGAGCCGTATTTCGCCTATGAGTATCTCAGAAAGACGCGCTCCCTTGTGGAGTTCAAGAACATACTGCCCTTTGACATCTCGGACAGCCTCGCGGTGATCCGCCAGCTCGCGGTGGCGCTTGGCGCCGCCTGGGAGAAGAGGCGGCTCGTGCACCAGAACCTGAAGGCCAAAAACCTGCGCCTCACCATCGACGGCAGTCTCGGGGTGAGGATCATGAACACGGGCATCTCCGAGTACATCCTCAAGGAGCCACAACTTCTCGACTGCGGCATCAGCACGTGGGACTACCGCTACATGAGCCCCGAGTTCGCCATCGATGGACGCGGAGACACCCCGCTGTGCGACATCTACGCGGCAGGCGGCATTCTGCACATGCTGCTCACGGGCCGCAGTCCGTTCGAGGGGATGAGCTACGAGGCGGTCATGCAGAGCCGAGCCGTCCTCGAGCCGAAGCGCTTCGCCCACGATCTGCCCGATAGTATGGTCAATCTCATTTTGGCGATGACGCACCGCGAGATGGAGTCGCGGATTGGTTCGTGGAAGGAAGTGGAGAATGCGGTCGACGCGGTCGCCGCCGAGCTCGGGGTTGTGCCGAAGGCTCAAGCCCAGCGCAAGGCTTCGGAAAAGTCCAAGCGCACCACGGCCGACTTCAAGCCGCTTGTCCCGTTCGGCGAGGCGAGCGAAGTCGCCATCACTATCGACAAGAGCATGAAGGAGTTCGCCAAGCGGAGCATGATCAGCAAGCGCAAGGCGCAATTGAAGGGTGAACAGCCAGAGCCGAAGGGGAACCGCCTTTCCAACACCTTTGTCCGTCTGATGCGCTACAGGGACGTCATCGAGACGCGGAGGGACTCCGCCGGACGGCTGAGCCTGTATGTCTTTGGCGTCCTATGCCTCCTCGTGATCATCGTGGGCGTCTCCGTGTTTGTCGTGACCAGCAAGACGCGCCGCGTCGAACCTCTGCAGAAACAGACGACCATGCAGGCGCAGGGCGCCGCGCCCGCGCCTGCCCTCGTCACCGCCGCCGAGGCGCCCGTCGCCGTCAAGGCCCCCATCCCAGAGGTGAAGCCCGCGGCGGATGACGCGAAGGCCGTCGCCGCCAAGAAGGCGTCCTCTTTCGACGAGGCCATCAAGGAGGTCGACGCCTTCTTCCGCAAAAACACGACGAGCTACGACGAGGCCATCAAGCAGTACGAGGAAGTCAAGCTCAAGGCGGTGAAGGCGGAGAACGACAAGGTGGTTGAGCTGATCAACGAGAAGGTCAGGACCGTCGAGGCTCTCAAGGACGCGCAGATGGACGTCGCCCTCAGCGGGTTGATGGCGAAGGTGACCTCGCTCGTGGAGGCCAACGAGAGCGAGAAGGCCATCGCCCTGCTCGAGAACTACGAAGGCCCCTACGCCAACCCCACGGCCCACGCCCGCAGGGAACTCATCCGCCGCATCGAGAAAGGTGTCAAGATCGAGGGTGGCAACACGCTCAGCAACGTCAGCAAGGGATTGGCGGTGAACGTCCTGGACACCGAGTTGTCCAAGATCGCCATCCCGCTTCTCAAAGGCGAGGTTGAATCGGTCAAGATCGTGCTCGACGGACTTTCGAAGCGTTCGGACCTCAAAGGGCTCAAAAACGTCGTCGACACGTTCATCGCGAATCTCAACGCAATTGACGAGCTGAAAATCACTGACGCGACGAAAGCCGACGAGGCGATCGCCCGTTTGGACGAGGCGAAGCTGGAGGGCGACTATCTGATCAGAGGCATCATCTACTACCGCGCCGGCGACTTGGACAAGGCGATGGAGTGCTTCGCGCAAGTCCCCTTCAACCTCGGCGCGCCTTTCACCCAGGCCCTCCTTGAGACGCAGGCCGAGATTGCCTTGCGCCGCGTTCTCGAGCGCAACGGCTGCGCCACCTCCAAGGACAAACTCCTCGACGCCCTCGCCGCCGTCCCGAAGAGCCCCCCGACCCTGCAGACGGCCCGCCGCGTCATCTCCGAATTGGACTCGTTCAAGGAGAAGTTCAAGGAGACCAGCTTCCTTTCCGAGAACCTGCCCGCCATCAAGGCCGTCGAGGACGCCTGCGGAAAGGTCGTCGACAGCGCGACCATCAAAAACATGGTCATCACCGCCACCCCCGAACTGTCGCTCGGCAAGCAGCTCGCCGACGCCCTCGCGCGGACGGAGGAGAATGCCGTCATCGTCTTGAAGAAGGGGGTGTACTCGCTGAACGCCGCTCCGGGCGAGGGCGAGCCGGCGGCGAAGCCGCGCCCCGCCGATAAGACGGCCGCCACGGAGTTCTTCCGCGTGGCCCTCAGCGGCGTCACCATCCAGGGAGAGGATGGCGTGGTCCTCGAGAACGGCATCGAAATCACCGCCCAGTCGGTGAGCATCTCGAACATTAAAATTAAGAGCGGCGCCCTCGTCATCCAGCCCAACAAGGCGAACAAGCTCCAATCCGGCGCGGGCAATGTCGTCATCAAGAATTGCGTCTTCGACGGCGACGTGACCCGCCTGTCCAGTTCAGCGAGCCTCGTCTTCGAGAACTGCTTCTTCCGCGGACTTCTCGCCGAGGGCTGCAAGGGCGTGAATCTCCGTCACTGCACGATCGTCTCGCATCCGGACAATCTCAAGAGGAACGCCGCCCTGTGGATTGACGGCGGGGACACCGACATCTCGGACAGCATCATCTATGGCAGCAAGTACGGCGTCATCTTCGTCAGAAAGGAGACTGACATGCCGATGCCTACCACCAAGGGCAAGATCCTTCCCGAACAGAGCACGCCTGTCGCCGTGGGCAAGGACCATTCGGCCGATCCCGCGAAGACGATCAAGATCGCGACAAGCCTCTGGTATGGCGACGAGGGCATCTGCGCCGTCCAGTACGGGAGGCAGCCCATCGCCGATGGCGATGTCGCGAAGACGACGGCGAAGGTCGGCCGTTTCTGCCGGCCCACGATGAACATCTACAGCCCGCCGCAGTTCCTCGCGCCGAAAGATGACAACTGGCGACTGGCCAAAGGAGGCAAGGGCTTCAAGTCCTGCCGCGACGGCAGCGACTGCGGCATGATCTGGCGCTGAGGTGCGCGTCAG
>CAYTFM010000040.1:27943-37505 GCA_964436735.1 uncultured Victivallales bacterium
TCAGAAGCCCAGCCAGTGCAGGACGAGCACCCAGAGGGCGCCGAGCAGCAGGGAGGCGAGGCTCACCGGGACGCCGACCTTGGCGAAATCGAGGAAGGAGATTTTCAGGCCTCGCTCCGCCGCCGCGTCCACCACGATGATGTTCGCCATGCTGCCGATGATGATGAGGTTGCTTGAAAGGCCGCTGGCCAGCGCCATGAGCGGGCCGGAGAGCGGGTTGCTGGCGTAGGGCAGGAGCAGCATCACGCCGGGCACGTTCGACACGATGTCGCTCAGGGCGGCCGTCACGATGAACAGCACTGCCGGGGACTGGAGATCGACGCCGTGTCCCGCCAGCATGGCCACGAAGTCCTTTGGAATGCCGGTGGACTCCATGGCGCTGTTGACCACGAAAAGTCCGAAGAAGAGCATGAGGAGTCCCCAGTCGATCTTGCTTATCATGTCTCGGGACTGGAAGCGCCCATTCATCAGTAGGAAGCAGCCGGCACTTATCGCCACCAGCCCCTTGTCGCAATCCGAAAAGATGAAAAGCCCCACCACCACCGCGGCCACCAGCAGTCCCTTTACCGTCTCGGCCAGATCGAGCTTCACCTCGGGCATTTTCATGGTTAGAACGGGATGTCGTCGTCGGCATTCTTGGATGGTCTCGGTGGAGCGCGCCGCCCGGTTCCGCTTGGGGGCCGGTATGGCGTGCCTGCGAACGTTGTGCACTTTGAGGGCGGCGGTGCGAGACGGAACGCGCCGCGGGCGGGGAACTCTGGCTCGTCCGACGGATCGAGGAGGGTGAAGAGATTCTCGGGAATCTCGTCGAGGAAGTAGTTCGGCGGTTGCCACCAGAGTTGGGTGCGGGTGATGATCAACTCGTCCATCGCCCGCGTGATGGCCACGTAGAGCACGCGTCGCTCCTCCTCCAGTTTGTCCGGATCGTCGGCGCTCTTCGCGTGCGGGAACATGCCGGGATCGGCGCGGACGATGTAGACGACCGGGCATTCGGTTCCTTTCGCGCTGTGCGCCGTGATGAGCGTCACCATGTCGTCGTCGGCGTTCCGCGTCGCCTCCGAACTGGTCGTCGGATCGAGCGTGAAGGTCTCAAGGAAGGCGTGGATCGTGGCGTGCTTCGAGGCGAGTATGGCGAGCGCCTCGAAGTCTTTCATCCGCATTGACCAGTCGTCGTATTTCTGGGATAGAAGCGGCGCGAGCGACTTCACGGCCTCTCTAATGGTGGTGGCGTTGTCGCCGCTGATGCCGCGCAGATCGGCGAGGGCCCGCGCGGCGTCCGTGATCTTCGCGTCTCCGGCGACGGCACGGATGGCGTCGTCGATCGTGGTGCATGACCGCGCGGCTTCCGTGGTCCGCGCCGCCTTGACCTCGCCGACCTTGGGCCAGAGGGCGAGGTAGCGCATCCAGGCGATCTCGTCGCGGTGGCTGTCGGACGCGCGGATCATGGAGAGGACGTCCTTGACATGCGCCGTCTCAAGGATGCCGATGCCGCCGATGAAGCGGTAGGGGATGTCATTTTTCACCAGTGCCGACTCGACAGGGCGGCCGGCGTACCCGGTGCGGATGATGATCATGTGGCTCCGCCATGCCGCGCCAGCCGCATGCCGCGCGGCGAGATCGTTCGCCACCCAATCCGCCTCCTCCCACTCGTTCTCGAACTCCGCCAGTACGGGCTTCACGCCGCCCCGGCCTCGGTTCGCCACAAGCCGTTTGCCATACTGCAGGGGCGACTGCTCCAGAAGCCAGTTGGCGGCGTCGAGGATCTCCTGTCGCGAGCGGTAGTTCTCCTCGAGCTTCCGCGTGGCGGCGCCCGGCACTCGCGAGGGAAACTCGTGGACCACCTTGAAGTCCGCGCCGCGGAAGGCGTAGATGGATTGGGCGTCGTCGCCGACGCAGTACAGCTTCGCCGGATCGCGGAGGAGGTGCAGCACGTGCCATTGGGCGGGATTCGTGTCCTGGGCCTCGTCCACCAGCACATGGTCGAACTGTGACGTGACCGCGTTCCGCAGTCCCTCGATCTCCTCGCATTTTGGGGCGAACACGTCGATGATGTCGTCGTAGTCCAGATAGTCCATGCGCCGCTTTCTTCTCTCGTAGCATGCGAAGACGTCGAGGACGGCCTTGCTCGTGTCGGGGTCGAAGCTTGACTGCCGCTCCAGATGCGCCTGTGGCGCGAGACCGGAGTTGCGGGCGTAGGAGTTGAGGCTGACGAGTTCCGCGGGCCTGATGGATTTCACGAGGGGGGAGCCTACCTCGGCCTTGGCCAGTTTCATGAGCTGCGTCTGGTCGTCGTGGTCGATGATCGTCGCCCGTTCGACGCCGAACGCAGACGGACGGCGCCGGATTTCCCGCAGGCAGAAGTGGTGGAAGGTTCCCGCGGAGATGAGTCCGGCGTCGCGCCGCCCCATTGCCGCGAGGCGGTCCGTGATCTCCCGGGCGGCGCGGCGGGTGAAGGTCAGGACAAGGATGCGCTGCGGGGTGCTGCCAGTCTCGAGGAGCCAGGCCGCCCGGCCGATGATCGTCCGCGTCTTGCCGGTTCCCGCGCCCGCCAGCACCAGGACGTGCCCTCCCTCGTGCTCGACCGCCTCCCGCTGCTGTGTGTTGAAGTCCATATTCATTGAAATCCGAAATCAGAATAACGAAATTCGAAACTATTAAACATGAGCTTTCTCTTTCGGTTTTCGTGCTTCGAGTTTCGGATTTACCGAACAAGACGCCGCCAGAGGTTGTGGGCGGCGCTAAGGAGCGGACTGGCGAAGACACGCTCTTGGCGGACGAATTTCTCGAGGGAGGACGGTGCGGCGATCCGCGGAATCCGCAACGGATTTGTCGATGGCGTCACGGCGGCCTTCTCCATCGTGAGCGAGAGTTCGAAGCCGAGCTCCGCGGCGATGCGGACGCCTTCGTCGCTCCAATGGCCCCATGGCCAGAAGAACGCTCTTGCTTCCACGCCAAGCAGTTCCTTCAACCGTCTGCGACACTCGCCTATATCCTGCCTCACGCGGGTTCGGAACTCGTCGACGTTCTCGAATCTGTCAAGCGCGTGTTCGCCGGACTCTGCGCAGAGCCGCCGCCGTTCGTCGTCGTTGCTGGCAGAGGCGAGCCGCTCGGCAAGGACGTCGGACAACCGCGTCCGCGGGGTGGCCAGTTCGCTCGTGAACTCCGCCCGCGGCGCGCCGGGGAAGGGGGGGCGGCCGAGCGCCCGTTCCATTGTCCAGTGCCAGTGCTCAGGATAGAATCCTCGGATGTGCCGCAGATCGGCGTAGCAGCCGAAATGGCTCATGCCGTGCGCCTGGATGTCCCAAAACCCGCTCCGCGCCATCTCACGCAGTTCAGCCAGATTGAGGAACGAGGAGTTGGCGCCGCCATAGACGGCGCAGGCGAGAGCCTGCTTCGAATCGGCGGAGATGAAATCCGTGGCGCTCCGCGGCGGGGCGGAGGACTCACGTTCCGTGGCCGCGAGTCCGAGGTTGACGGCCAGGACGGCCTTCGCATGAAGCTCGGCAAGGATTGGCGTCGCGAATAGCCAATTGTCCGCCCACCCGTCGTCAAATGTGAGCACGGCGTAGCGACGGCTTCGGTCAAGCCTGCCTGCGAACCAGTCGGCGAGGCCGGCGCAGTCGAGCAACTCGCGTCCGGTCGTGCGCAGATGCCCGATCTGCCGACGCAAGACCTCCGGCGTGACGGCGGCCGAGCCGCCGGCAGGCAGAATCCGGTGATATGTCCAAATCAGCAAGGAGTTCATTGTGCAATCTAAGGGAAAGAAGTTGTTGGGTAAAGCCCTCGGCCCCCATGCATACGCATTAGTGTAGTCCGCACGACTGTCCCTTTCAATAATTGTCTATGAAAACGCCATTTTCTGACGGTATATCATACGGAAGGGGTGTTATATTACCCGTCAAAAATAAGCGATGTTCAGAGCATGAAATACGAGGAGACAGCGATTGACGGGATGAAGGCGGTGGCGGTGCTGGTCATTGTCTTCGTCGTGCTGTACAGCCCCTGGAGCCTGGGGATGCGGGAGCTTTTCTCCCAGGAGGGGAAGTTCGCCGCCATGGCGATCGAGATGGACTTGTTCAGACCGTCGGCCGTGGCTCATGGCGAGATGCTTTCCTACTACTACCCTCTGTTCCCGTGGCTTTCCGCGCTGTTCTACAAGGCGGGGGTCGGGGTGGAACTCGGGCTGCGGCTGGTCTCGGTGCTTTCACTGGCGGTACTTGGACTAGCGGTCTTTGAGGCGGGGCGGAGGTCGGCCGACACGCAGTCGGGCGTCGTGGCCTGCGCGTTTGTCATCTCGACGATGATCGCGATCGAGAAGGCGGTCGACGGCTATCCCGACGCCTTGGGTGGTCTCTTGATTTTCCTCGCCTGGCTCGCCTGGTTCACCTACGGGGCCGCCCGGAACTCATGGAATTCGGCATGGATTGTCAGCTGCTTCTTCTGCGGCATGGCGTTCTACAGCATCGGCTGGGTGGCGATCTTCTACTTTTTCTTTCCCCTGATTTTCATGGAGCGCCCACTGACGATCTGGCAGAAATTGAGACTGCCGGGTTTCTTCTGCGGTCTCACCATCCTGCTCCTCTTCGTCATGCTCTGGGGATGGCCGCGGTGGTTCATCGGCACCGACATTCCCTTCAAATCCTTACCCTTCTCCTCGGAGATGTCCACGTTCGACTTCAAAAGCAGTCTCATAAGCTACGTGGTCGACGCGGCCGTGTTCCCGTTCGCGGTGGCTTGGTTCTTCATGCCATGGAGCGTGATTGCCTGGACGCCTTTCTGTGTCGCATTCCATCCTTTGGACAAGAATCCGATCTTCAGCAGATTTCTGCGGACGATCTTCATCTCTCTTTTCTTCCTCTTCTGTCTCAGTCCGTTCACGCAGACGCGCGACTTGCTGCTGCTGCTCCCGCCACTCGCGGTCCTCTCCGGCATGAACTACTGGCTTCTGGTCCGCCGCCATGGTGTCCAGCTTATGAGGTTCGTGCGTTGGGCGCTGACCGCCGCGGTCGTCGTGGCGACCGCCGTGTTCGTCATCCTCGCCATCCCCGCTCGCTGGTGGAACTCCCTTGTGGCGAGGAGCGAGCTCTTCGAGCTTTTTCCCAACGGTCTTGGATTTCTCAACGATTTTTTCATCAAGGAGTTCGGTCTCGTGCAGGTCGGAGTCGCGCTCCTGTTTGGCATGTACCTGCTGAAGACATTCAAAAAGGGTATGATCCTGTGGACGAGGCTCCTCGCCGTGTGTGGCATCTTCGCCACCTGCCATTGGGCGTTGATTGTCCCGTACAAGTCGCAGCCGGCCGAGAGCAGGAAGGTGGCGAGGGCCATCGTCGAGGCTCTCGGCAAAAAATATTCGCCTCGCATGGTGATCTACAAGGCTCATTTCTCCGACCTCTACCTCCTCGGCTGCTATCTTGGCTGCGGCATCAAGAGGATACACAACTTGAAGGAGCTGCCGCCCAATGAAAAATCAGTCTACCTGCTCAGCTTCGACGCACCCGCGCTCCCTGAGCGGCGGTGGGCGAAACTCTCGTTGCAGTACTACAAGGAGAAGGATCTATACCTCTGGGAAGGCGTGCTGCCCGGCGCGGATGAGAAGAAGTGAGGGTGTGTGATATGTGAAAAGGAAGATTTAAGACGTATGATGTAAGAGAATCCTGTCGCTCAACCTCGCATCTTTTTTTATCACGTGAAGTGTTTGATGAACAGCTTAGGCAGCCCCCAAAAGACTTCTGATAAACCAGAACGCCCTGGCTCGCTCTACGGGGTGGACCGTGTCCGCCTCGACGCAGTGCTGGCCGAGTGGGGCGAGAAACCGTTCCGCGGCGCGCAGATCCGTGAATGGCTGTACAAGCGGCTGGTCGGCGATCCCATGGGCATGACCAGTCTTTCTCTCGCGCTTCGCCAGCGGCTCGCCGCGTCGTTCGCACCGTCATCCCTGAGCCTTGTCGACACGAAGGAGGCCGGCGACGGTACCGTCAAATTCCTTTTCGAGCTTGTCGACGGCGAGCGCATCGAGGCCGCGCTTATCCCTTCGCGGGAACGGCACACCCTCTGCATGAGCACACAGGTTGGCTGCCCCATCGGCTGCCGTTTCTGCGCGAGCGGCGCGCATGGCTTCGAGCGGAACCTGCTACCCGCCGAGATGATCGAGCAGTTCGTATTCGCCGCCCGTCGTCTTGGCGAGCAACCCGACAACGTGGTGGTCATGGGCATTGGCGAGCCTTTGGCGAACTTCGACAACCTCGTGGCGGCCCTCGACACGATCTGCTCGCCCGAGGGGCTCGACTACGCCGCCCGCCGCGTCACCATCTCGACGAGCGGCATTCCGAGCGGCATCGCGCGGTTGACCGCGCATGGACGCCAATGGAATTTGGCCGTCTCGCTTCACGCTCCCGACGACGAGACCCGCGCCACGCTGATCCCCGGAGCCAGCCGCCATCCCATCGCCAAGATCCTCGAGGCCTGCGCCGCGTATTTCGAGAAGACCGGTCGGCTCGTCACGCTTGAATACGTTTTGCTCAAAGGGATCAATGACTCCCCCGCGCAGGCCCGGAAGCTCGCCGGTCTGGCCAAACCGCTGCGCGCCAAGATCAATCTTATCCCCTACAACGAGACCGGTCGGCCGGAGTTCGTCCGTCCCGACGAAAAGAGCTGCCGACTCTTCGCCGACACGCTGGAGAAGTGCCGCGCCCAGGTCACCCTCCGCGTCGAGAAGGGCACCGGCGTCTCCGCCGCCTGCGGCCAGCTCCGCGCCAGCTCGCTCACGTGAAACGTCCCCAGGCGATGTGCGGCTGCAGGCGTTGCGACGCCCCGTCCATTTCCGCAAGTTGAATCGCCCCAATGAAAATTGTTGTCCGCGTGCGTATACAGTTGTGATTCCTGTCGGAGTCTCAGCGCGGCATCCCGCTTTCCAGCCAGCCCATTCCCGAGAAGCGGGGCGATGAGGCTTCCCTTGCCCCGAACGCCGCTTTGACGGCGGACGGCGTTTTTAGATTGAGATGAAGTCGTTCGACAACAGGCTCGGACATGGTCACGGCAATCGTTCCGTCAGACTTGCGCGCCGCGCAGTTGTAGGTCTCCAGCGAGCCGTCTTCGCGCTCCACGACGAAGGCGTTCGTCAGCGCCACCTCTTCAATGCATTTGAAGATCTCATGGACGTCGTTGTCGCAGCAGCCTCCGTCGCCGCCGCGCGGCCAGCGGCCGCCAGCCGGCGGCGAGGGAGGCTGGTTGCAGAAGGAGCTGTTGCGCCAGGTGTTTGGCCACGACTCGCCGGCGCCGAGTCCGCCGGCTTCCGGATCCCCGCCCCAGTAGCCGGTGACGAGTGTGCGCGGCGCGGCTTTATACCATCCTGAAATCATGGGAAGGTACTGCTCGCCTATGATTTCATCGACGCAGCGCCCTTTTCCCGGCATGTCGGGAAACTCCTTGAATATCTTGGCGGTGATGAACGGATCGCTGACGAATCCCCAGCGCAATTCGCCGCTGTCGCCGTCCATAATCTGCGCGCAGCTGCCGAGGGCGTTCATCGTCTGGCGCAACCAGTCCGGCTCACCCGTCAACAGATACAGGTAGTAGAGGGCGTAAATTTTCCACGCGCTCCATCCATGAGGTGAGTTCATCATGTTCGGCGATGCTAAAATGTCGTATTGCGACTCCCAAAAGCGGAGGCTGCCACCGTTCATCCTGCAGTCGGGGACGAGTAGCTGGGAGAGGCAGCGATGCCCCATGGCGAAGTGAAGCGCGGCGTCGAGATACTTCCGCCGTGCCGTGGGGTCGTCTTGCAGGAGGGCGAACATCGCCAGCTGGGCGCAGCTGCAGGAGATCATGCCATCCTCGTACGTCATCTCTCCTTCGGTCTGGATGTCGTCGAGGCGTTTCGCCAGTTCGTCCATGGCGCGGCGGACGGAGTCGTAATGCCGCTCATAACGCTCTTTCCATTTTATGTCGGAGGCGGCGAGTTTCTTCTCCTCTGCCATCACCTCCATGATGGATTTGCCGATATAGACGACCGAGGTGTAATGCGTGCCATGATTGCGGTAGGCTCCGTCCGGCGATTGTTTTGCGAGCATCAGGTCGGACAGTGACGCGGCGAATTCGAGGTCTCGAATAGTTCCGGTGGCCTGGTATCTGTCCACCATCAGGCTTGCGGCGCAGGCGTGGTTTTGGATGCGATCCTCCCATGAGGTTGGACGCATTGCCACCATGTCATACATCAGCGGCCATATCTCCGCGAATTTCGCGGCGGCCTGCGTGTCGAGAGCGGGGTCGGGGAAATGGCGCTGGGCGAGGAAGCATGAGAAGAATCCCATCCAACCTTCGACATGCGATGAACCTATTTGAGGTTTGGCGAGAGCCTCCAGGCGCGCCTGTCTCAGGTACCATGACCAGGGACGTCGTTCATAAATTTTCGCCTCGGCGACTTTGCCGTGGGCTCCCGCTTCCGCCAAGGTGTGGATGCCGACTTTGCCGACAGTGTGGAACGTTTTGCGTGTCTGCTGCGGTCCGTACACGGTGACGTTCACGTCGCCACCTGGCTCGACGGTGTAACGGTCGCAGTCGATCATTGGCGCGCCAGTGGTGGCGGCGAGACGCGGTTTCACCTGATCGAGCGACGGGATGTCTTCGAGGAGGATCGTCCATTGTCTGCGCTCACCGGGTTGAAGGGAGTCAAGTCCATGCGGATGGCGCTCGGGCAGCGGGCCTCGATGCAGCAAATCAAGGCACAAGGTGTAGATGCGGTGCTGGGAGGGCTTGTAGGCGAGATGCCAGGACGCCACAGGATCTGGCGAGCTTATTCCGAGGATATGGCCGCGCGGCGTCATTGCGTAACCCCAGAAATGCGTCTTCTCGCAGCGCATGAGCGTCGGGAAATAGCGGTCGTTCCACTCGGGAAACTTCTCCATATAGGTGTCAAGGCCTAGCGCCAGTGACAGGCGGTCCGGCCTGAGCGGTCGCTCCGCAATGTTTTCCACGGCGGCCGTGACGCGTAAACGGCCGCCTGCAACCTCGTAGCGCAGGCTGTAGATGGCGTCGTCTTTCGTTCCCGAAAAAAATGGAAGCGCGGGATTCGCCTGCCGCATGGTGACGCCCGTTTCGAATTTCGGCCCAGCCCACTTGTCGGACCTGAACTCGACCTTGCTCCAGCCAGATGGATGACGAATCCGCAAGGATTCCATGGACCCATCCTCGCGCAGTTCAATCGACATTCCACCGTCAACATCTTCTATTCTCATTGTTTGCCCCTCTGGCTTGTGCTTTGCTGGGAGTATAATGGAACGGTATTCGTTTGTCAATAATGCGGTATCCGACAAGGAACAATGCGGAGCTCGCTCGCAAACCAATCTGTCGCTGTGCCATCAAGTGTCAGGCGCACGATTTGCCTGGCGGACGGCCCGCCTTGTGTAATGATGTTGAGCTCTTGTTTTTCTTAGCGGTTGTGGAGCTTTATACTCTATAAGGATGACAACTTAAATTTTGGCGAGTCGGATTGTGGATTGGATTTTTTTTGATCCGACTGACGGGCGATATGAATATCGTCCGATGGAGGATCGGAAAAATACGG
>CAYTFM010000041.1:0-29890 GCA_964436735.1 uncultured Victivallales bacterium
ACCTCTTCCTGATTCCGATCTTTTTCCAACGTCTGCGCAACCTCGGCTCGCGGATGTTCTTCGCCGTTCTCGGCTCCTTGATGCTCACCCAGATCGTCGACACCATCGTTTATGTGACCGCCTCCTATTGGGGAGAGCCGCTCTGGTGGCTCCAAATCAGCTCATCCTACATCGCCAAGGCGATCGCCACCATCTGGCTGAGCGTGCTCGTCAGCATCTACCTGAACCGTCTCGAGTCGGAGGTGCCGGGAGAGGGGCGGCGGACGCTCGACATCGTGACGGCGTTCTTCGGCGGCTACGGGAAGGCCGTCCTGCTCGAGCGCAACATCCGCGACTGGGAGGACCGCTACCGCAAGGTCATCGAGAACGCCAGCGACATGATCCTGATCGTCGATGACAAGGGTGACATTCTCGACGCCAATCTTGCCGCCGTCCGCATCCTCCGCTGCGAGTCCATGGAAAAACTTATCGGTACGTCGTTCCTTTCTATTTTCGACGAGGACTCGCGGCAGGCTCTGGAATGGGGCAAGCTTTGGAAAGAGGACGACGTGGCGGGCGGCGACGCCATGCCGGCGAGCAATATCGATCTGCTGGTGAAGTCCTCCGACGGCTCGGAGGTCCACCTCAGCGCGGCCTTCTCGAAGACCACGCTCTCCATGAGCAAAGTCCTGATTATCTTCGGCCGCGACGTCTCCGAGCAGAACCGGCTCCACCGCGAGAAGGAGGAGCTCAGCGAGCAGCTCTACCACACGCAACGCCTCGAGTCGGTCGGGCAGTTGGCGGGCGGCATCGCCCACGACTTCAACAACATGCTCCATGCCATTCAGGGGCATCTTGATCTTATGATCATCTTCGGCGAGAACCTCGACACCGATACCACGAAGCATCTCACCAGTATCGGGAAAATCATTGACAAGGCCTCGAAGCTGACCACCCAGCTTCTCGGCTTCGCCCGCCGCGGAAAATACCGCGAGGGGGTGGTCGACCTCGCCCAAGTTCTTTTGGAGACCCGCGAGATGTTCCTGCCGCTGAGCCAGAAGCGGCTTAATCTGTCCTTGCGCATCCCCTCCCGGAAATTCCTGGTCATCGGCGACGCCGTCCAACTCCAGCAGATCTTCCTCAACCTGCTCATCAACGCCATGGACGCCACCGAGGGCAACCCCGACGAGCGTCCCCCTGAAATCATCGTGGAACTCGGCGAAACCCTGGCGTTCCCCGAGGACTGGCATCCTTTGGACAACGACGCTTCGCCGCGCAACTTTTTCCAGATCACCATAGCAGATAACGGCATCGGGATGGACAGGGAGACCCGGGCCCGTATCTTCGAGCCCTTCTTCACCACGAAGCCTGTCGGCAAAGGCACGGGCATGGGGCTGGCGATGGTCTACGGCGGGATCACCGGACACAAGGGGCATATCCACGTCGAGAGCGAGAAGGGGGAGGGAACCACCTTCACCATCTTCCTGCCGCGGCTTCCCGACTCCGTCATGAACGTGACGAAGGAATGATGCGTCGCGTCATTCCCATGGATACCGGATCTTGACGGGCTCTCCTCCTCTGGCGGCAGACTCGGCGGCCGAGATGCCCGGCAGCGTCATCCGCAGCCCCTCGCGCAGGGAAATCGGCGGCATGCGGTCGCCGCGCAGCGCCGAGTAGAAGGCGTCGAAGATCGCATGGTCGGCTCCGCCATGGCCGCCCGCCGCATTGGTGATCCCCGGACGTGAGTAGCCGACGGGCAGTTCTGACATTTTCCGCCCTTCGTGGTCCGCGGAGTAGAAGTAGGTTTTGAATTCCGCGCCGCCGCCCTCTCCGAACACCGGCATCCGTTCGAAGTACCCCTTGGTCGAGTAGATGCGGTAACGGTGTCCCCAGAAGGGACAGTTGTTGGAGAAGCTGACGGTCAGCTTGACAACGATGCTCGACTTTGTTTTGAACAGTGCCGTCATGGCGTCGTTGTAGCCGTCCGCGGGGTTGATGTGTCCTCCCGTGCCGAAGCAGCAGACTGTCTCCAGATCTTCGTCAATCAGCCGCAGCAGAGGCCCGAGCGAGTGGGTGCAGTATTTAATCGGTACGAACGAGTTTCTCCACGGCGTCTTCGCCAGAAGGTTCCGGATGTCGTGAATGTATTCCGCCTCCATGTGGAAGGGCTCGCCCAGTTCGCCTTTCCTCTTGAGCGCGACAGCCTCCTCTACGAATCCCCACAGGTTCGGGTTGGCGGAGGCCATGTACATCGCCGTGGACTTCAGGTGGGCGTCCCAGAGCTTCGCCGCCTCGTCGTAGCTGTTCACGCTGGGAATCTCGGAGAGGACGTGGACGCCCCGCGCGAGGGCTTTGACGCACAGTTCGGCATGATAGTCTCCCGGCGTGGCGACGAGGACGGCGTCAGGACGGCAGGCGTCAAGCATCTTCTCGAAGTCATCATGAATGGCGATATCGGGAAAATCCTCAGCCGCCTTCCGGCGCGCCTCGGGTTGCGCGTCGCAGATGCCAGCCGCCTCGATTCCCGCGAAGGATCCGACGCCAAGCTTGTACATGTCCTGCCCGCGCATGCCGTAGCCGACGAGTGCCATTTTGATGGTATCCATATGCGCAACCCCTTGTTTCACTGTTATTTGAAGAATGTGATCGCAAGCAGCGCCGACTGGAGGATGGCGGCGATGCCGTTCGTCAGCCACATCGCCAGCCTGTTGAACCGTAATCCGTACAACGTCCAAAAACTGAACACGATAAGAAACCCCAGAACATAGGTTACGGACAACGACGTCGGCTTATGAGAGGTGAGCTCTGCGATGATCTGCGCGAGAATCAGCCCCAACGCGGCGAAGCCGAAGAGCAGTCCCACACCCTCAAAATACTTTTCAGGAATTTTTGCCAACACGAGAGGACTCCTTGTCAAATGTCGAACCGCGGTGAAAGTCAGTCTGATAATTAATGACGCCAGGCGTGTCAGGAGCTTTTCTTGAAGTCGATGTAGCCGCGCTCCACGTCGACGCGGACAAGCTGCGCGCGGAGTCTGCAGCCGACGTCCAACCCCTCGGCGCCGCTCGCCAGCCTTCCCTCGACGAAGGGCGGGCCGAGAAGGCGGACCCATGTGCCTTTCTCCGAGGCGCCGGTGACGATGGCGTCGAACCGTGTCCCGATCCTGTTCTCCAGCAGCATCGCGGCGGCGGATTTCTCCACTTGCCGCTCGACTTTTTTCACGTTGTTCTCCATCTCCGTGCAGCGGGCGGCGACCGCCGCCAGGTCGTCAGCCTTATAGGGGGTGGGGCGTCCCGCCAGGGCCGCCTTCAGCATGCGCTGGGTGACGAGATCCGGGTAGCGTCGGTTCGGCGCCGTGGAATGGGTGTAGCCTCTGACCGCGAGGCTGAAGTGCCCGGTCTCCTTTTGTCCCGGACGTTCCACCACGTACTCGCCCGGTCCCAGCAGTTTTATGACCGCCAGGGAGAGATCGGGAAAACGCAGCGGGTCGGCGGACTGCGCGGAGGTCAGGAAACGCTCCAGCGCCTTCGCGTCGGGATCCCGGGGCAGGGTGAAGCCTTGCTCGAATGCGAGCTCCACGATCCGTTCCCAGCGCTTCGGCGTGCGCACCACGCGCCGGAGGGAGGGAAGTGATTTGGCGGCAAGGAACTCGGCGACCACGCCGTTCGCGGCGACCATGAAATTCTCGATGATGTCCTTCGCGCGGTTCCGTTGCTCGGGCTCCACATCCTTCAGGGTGTCGCCGTCGAACCTCGGACGGATCTTGATCGTTTTGAAATCGAGCGCCCCATGCGCGTGACGCAGATTCTTCAGGCTCACCGCCACGCGGTCCTGCAGTCTGAGGTTCTCTTCGAGGCCGTCGACCGCCCCGATCGCCGACGGCATCGGTCCGCGGTCGTCAAGCCACGCCGCCACGCTGTCGTAGGCGAGCTTCGCCTTGTTGCGCACCAGGGCGGTGTGGATGGTGGAGCTTTTCACGGTTCCGTCGGATTCGACGAGCATCTCCACGACGACGGCGAGGCGGTCCTGGTCGAAGTTGAGTGAGGTCAAGTTGGTCGAGAGCCGCTCGGGCAGCATCGGAAAGATGTCACCCGGGGTGTAGACGGACGTGGTGTTGTGGTTGGCGTGGCCGTCGAGGGCCGACGACTTCCTCACCGTCGATTCCACGTCGGCGATAGCCACAAGGATTTTCGTCGAGCCACCGCCCATGTCCTGGGCGACGGTGAGCTGGTCGAGGTCGCGGGACTCGTCGTTGTCGATCGAGCACCAGATGAGCCCTCTGAGATCCCGCGCCGACGCCGGATCCGGAATGGCTGGCCCCTGGATCCTGCCAAGCTCGGCGAGCGCCTCAGGGGGGAAGTCGGGCTGAAGCCCTTTGTCGATCATCGCCTGCCGCGCGATCCGCCTCAGTGTGGCGCGCTGCTGTCCCGGGCTGGTCTTCTTCATGGTCAATCCTCGGCTGTGGAGATTTTCTTTGTCGCCCCGACGGTGGTAATGTAGAGCTGATTGTGCATACGTACCATTGGAGGAGGCGTTTTACCTATGCGTGTCGACTCGCATACTCATGCGTTCGCTGACAAAATCGCCGACAAGGCGGTTGGCTGGCTCATCGATTATTATAAAATACCGACCACCCATGGCGGTCGTCTGTCCGACCTGCTTCGCGCGGCGGTGGAGGCGAAGCTCGACGCCTTCGTCATGCTGGTCGCCGCCACCAATCCGGAACAGGTGCGTCCCGCCAACGACTGGGTGCTTGATATCGCCCGGACGAGCGCCGAGGATCTGCGCGGCAGATACAACCTAACTTGCGCGCCGCAGGTCGTTCCCTTCGGCGCGTTTCACATCGACGACCCTGACTGGTTGGGAGAGGTGAATCGTCTTCGGGCGGCCGGGATCAAGGGGATCAAATTACACCCCGACTTTCAGGGAATTGATCTCGCCGATCCACGTTTGAAGGACTTTTTCGCCGAGATCGAGAGCGACTTCATCGTAATGACCCATGTCGGCGACGAGCGCAAGGACGGCTCGAACTTAAGTACGCCCCGGAAGGTCGCCGCCATTCTGGACGACTTCCCGCGGCTGAGGCTCATCGCCGCCCACCTCGGCGGCTACTGTTTTTGGCAAGAGGCGTGCGAATGCCTCGCCGGTCGTGACGTCTACATCGACACCTCAAGCACGTTGCCCTATTCCGACCCCCGTCTGGTGCGAGAGCTCTTTTCCGCGCACGGCACCGAGCGGATCCTTTTCGGCAGCGACTTTCCCCTCTGCTCGCCGATGGAAGGGATACGGCAGCTGGACCAGCTCGAATGGCTCGGCGGCGCCGACAAGGAGCGCATCCTCGGAGAAAACTGCGCCGAGCTTCTGTCGATCGCCACCGAGCCAACACGCCTATGAAATTCGAACATGGAGGAAAACGTGGCCGCGGGGACACGGCCGCTTCACCGGATGCGCTTTCGCCTTGGAGTGTCCCGGTCTCCGGGACATAGTTTCTTTTAGCCCTGAACGCTCCCATGTAACTGGTTTCAGGTTTCGGGTGTCAGGTTTCAGAAAGAGATTCTTCCTGACACCTGACACCTGACACCTGAAACCTTGTTTCTTTCGAGTTTGAACGCGCGGCGGCGAGTGGAGCCGCTGAACACCCGACATAGAAGGAACTTCTCAATGCCACAGACCAGTGATAGAGTCCAACGGTTCACCGAGTCCGTCATCCTGCGCATGACGCGGGTCGCCAACGAGTGCGGGGCGGTCAACCGCTCGCAGGGGTTTCCCGACTTCGACCCGCCGGAGGAGTTGCTGCGGGCCGGCGAGAAGGCTGGCCGCGCCGGACCGCACCAATACGCCATCACCTGGGGCGCGCCGAAGTTCCGCAACGCCTTGGCGCGGAAACATTCGCGCTTCACCGGTCTTTCGATCGACCCCGAGTCGCAGATCGTCGTCACCTGCGGCAGCACCGAGGCGATGATGGCCGCCATGATGACCGCCTGCAACCCCGGTGACAAGGTGATCGTCTTCTCCCCCTTCTACGAGAACTACGTCGCCGACACCATCCTTTCCGGGGCCGAACCCATCTACGTGCCGCTGCGTCCGCCGTTGTTCGAGTTCGATCCTGACGAGCTGCGGAAGGCGTTCGCGGCCGGCGCCAAGGCGATCGTCCTGTGCAATCCCTCGAACCCCAGTGGCAAGGTTTTCACCCACAAAGAGTTGAGCTACATCGCCGAGCTCGCGGAGCGGTATGACGCTTTCGTGCTTACCGACGAGGTCTACGAGCACATCGTCTACAAGCCGCACTCGCATGTCTACTTCTCGGCGCTGCCCGGCATGTTCGAGCGGACGCTCACCTGCGGCTCGCTGTCGAAGACCTACTCGATCACCGGCTGGCGCCTCGGCTATGTCATCGCGCCGAAACGGCTGATCGACGGCGTCCGCAAGGTGCACGACTTCCTCACCGTCGGGGCCGCCGCGCCGCTGCAGGAGGCGGCCGTGACCGCTCTTGAACTGCCGGACAGCTATTACGCGGGGTTGCTCGAGGCGTACACGGAGAAGCGCGACATCTTCCTTGGCTACCTCGACAAGGCGGGACTGACGTACGTGCCGCCGCAGGGCGCCTATTATGTGATGGTCGACGTGTCCGAGTGGGAGATGAAGGACGACACCGCCTTCTGCGAGTGGCTCGCCCGCGAGGTGGGCGTCGCCGCCGTGCCCGGCTCGAGCTTCTTCCGCGAGCCCGTCAACCATCTCATCCGCTTTCACTTCGCCAAGCGCGTGGAGACCTTGGTCGATGCCGGCGAGCGGCTGCTGAAGTTGCGGGAGGCGACGGCGAAACGGGGAGGCGGCTAAGACGTGGCCTGCTTTGAGGCTGACCCCTCCATTACTGTCGGGGCTCGGTGTGCGGCGTCTGAACAGAGCCACGAGTGTGAACGAGTGGTTTGAGCAGCGGCGGGGAGTCGCTTAACTTCAGAGTTCCTGATGCGCTTCCATCAAACACCGCATATCAGTGGAAAAAGGGGCTGTGCCCTTTTTCCGCGGCTCGGACAGGCCTCGCCCTCCAAACCAGGCATGAATTTCATGCGAATTGTGGAGGGCGAGGCCTGTCCGAGCCGCGGCTTTCAATAAGAGCAAAATCAGCGCATCAGGTTGTCTTAACTTCCCCCTCTCCCGCGCGTCAGGCTTGCAGAGCGCAGAGCGCGTCGAACGCGCCGCTCCCGCTCAATCCCTCATATGCCTTGACGTAGGCACCGTACAGATCCGTGTAGAGGCGGTGTCGCCCCGCGTCGGGCTCGATCAACTCGCCCGGGTGGACCATCGCCTCGACGCCCTCGACAGCGGATGCGAAGACGCCCGCGCCGACGCCGGCGAGAATGGCCGCGCCAAGCACGGTCGACTCGGATTCTTGGAGTGTCTGGACGGGCCGTCCGTAGACGTCGGCCTGTATCTGGTTCCAAAGCCGGGACTTCGTGGCGCCGCCGCCAATGCGGAGCGATTCCACGGGCATGCCCCGCTCGAGCCATCGCTCGATCATGTCGCGGATCTCGAGGCAGACCCCCTCCATCACGGAGCGGACGAGTTCCGCGCGGCCATGCGAGAGCGACATGCCGATGAACGCCGCTCGCGCATGCGGATTCCAGCGCGGCGTGCCGGCCGTCGCGAGATAGGGAAGGTACAGGAGCCCCTTCGACCCCGGGACTGCCGTCGCCGCCAGCGCATTGAGCGCCTCATACGCCGATGCGCCTCCATTGTTCTGATCCGCAAGTTCTTTCGTTCCAATGACATCCCTGAACCATCGATACGACGCGGCCGCCGCGTTGGAGAGTCCCTCCACCTCCCACATGCCGGGGATGACGTGGTTGGTGACCATCATTCCTCCGAACCCGGGCACAGGCTTGTCGGCCGCAAGGATCGCGAGCCCCGCCGTCCCCAGCGTGACTGTCCCGATGCCGCCCCGCACGCCACCCATGCCGATGACGGCGCAGTTCTGGTCGCCGGCTCCCACGCACACCGGCGTGCCGGCCTTGAAGCCCGACGCGCGTGCGGCCTCCGCGGAGACCACCCCCACTTTTGTTCCTGAGCGAGTGGGAGTTCCAAACAGCGACTCGTGTATCCCGAAAAGCTCCAGGAGTCGGCGGCTCCAGCCCACGTTCCGGGTGTCCCACACGCCGTAGAACGCCATGTCGCTTGTGTCCGTGTGGAACCCCTCCGCGCCGAAAGCCCGCAGCACAATATCTTGATTCTGAAGAACCTTGTGCGTCCGTTTCAGCAACTCGGGCTCATTGTCGCGCATCCAGAGCAGTTTGGTGACGATCCAGGTGGTGCCGAGCGGAAGACCGCTTTCGGCGTAATAGCCGTCGGGATCGACGAGGGAGCGCATGCGCTCGACCTGCGCGCCGGTGCGGGCGTCCTGCCACGAGATCATGGGGCGCACCGCGGCTCCGTTCTTGTCGACAGGGCAGGTCACCGAGCGTTGGGTGGAGAAGGCGACCGAAAGGATTCGAGCGGGATCGACACCCGACGCGGCGATCGTGGCGCGGCACGTCTCCATGGTCTTGTCGATCAACTGCGCGGCGTCCTGCTCGACCCAGCCTGGCTTGGGATAGGCCGCCCCGTATTCGCGGTACTCGCTCGCGATTCTGCGTCCCTGCAGATCGAACAGGGCGCACCGCGCCCCGGTCGTGCCCATGTCGACTCCCGCCAGATAATCCGCCATCGGTTCCTCCCTCAGCAGAATCCGATCTTCCGCATGGTGTCGAGCCCCTCGACGATCTCGATCGCCGCGCGGGTGCCGATGCGTTCGGCGCCGGCCTTGATGAAGATGAGGGCGTTCTGTGGCCGCGGGAATTTGACCCCTGATACCTTGAGACGGATGTCCGTGCCCTTCAGCGCCTCTCTCATCACCAGAAACTGCTCCAGGCTCGGTCCCTCGAACTGGCCGGTGGAGGTCTTGGCGAAGACGATCCCCGCCTCGGCGATCAATTTGCTGCCGGTGGCGATCTCCTCGTCGGACAGATAGCAGACTTCGAGGATCGCCTTGGTGACCGCCGCGCCCGCCGCCGCCTTGAACAGTCGCAACTCCTCGCGGACCACGTCAAGTCTCTTGTCCTTCAATGCGCCGACGTTCATGACCATGTCGACCGCAGTGCAGCCGCGCTTCACTGCGTCCTCGACCTCAAAGGCTTTCACCGAGGAGGGCGCGCTGCCGAACGGAAAGGCGATGCCGGTGCCGATCTCGATGTCGTCGCACCCGGCCAGTTCCTCCTTCACGACTGGTGTCCAATACGCGCTGCTGCTGTAGAACGCCGCAAAGCGGTACTTCCGCGCCTCGGCGCATCCTTTGCGGATCGCGTCCTCCCGCGTCTCCTTCGGCAGGATCGAGTAGTCTATCATCCGCGCCAACGCCTTCTTGTCAAGCTTCGACAGGTCGATCATCGCACACCTCCATCATTTTGTGATGCGTTAATTCGTGAGTCGTCTTCGGGGTTCAGGTACACGGTTGGTGGAAGGTGGAGGGTGGAAGGTTGAAGGGGATACGCAAGTAGCTCTCTGCCGTCCACCCTCCACCATCAACCTTTTTTTCAAATACCCAAGTACTACCTCTTTCTTCTTGAATACACGTTCAAGCTCCCGTCTCAGGCGCCGAAAAACGCCTCGAACTCCGCGACGGACATTCCCCGCTCGCCAAGACGCCTGACGTTCTTGCCGCCCTTCTTGTGGTCAGCGTGATAGTCGGAGCCGCCGCTGATGAAACGGAGCCGCTTCCCGTAGACGCTCCTGATCTCCGCTTCGACCTGCTCCGGCGTCAATGTCCCTTTGTACGAGGTCTTGTCGTACGTGTAGGACGCCTCGATGCCGTCGAGACCCGCCTCGACAAGGCGCTCGATGTAGGCGGCGCGGCTCATCGGCGACTTGCCGCCCGGGCGTGTCGTTTCCTCTATCAAATAAGGATGGGCCATCACGGCGATCCCCCCGCACGAGTGGATCAACGCGATGGCGTCGAGTGGATCGATCTTGCGCCGACGCACGTTCAGATCATCGTCGCCTTGCACCATGATCTTGGCGTCGCTCCAGCTTTTCGTGTAACCTTTGGACGCCATCGCCTCGAAGATGTGCTTGCGCTGGACGTCATCGGGATTCCGCCGTCCAAGCGAGCCGTCCGCCTTGCGGAATGTCAGGATGTCCTTCTCCCAGTCGACCGGCATGCCGCGGGTGGTGAGCCGCTCGCAGAGTTCCTCGTAGGCGCGGGACTTGCTGCGCTCGGCGGCCTCGACCTCGGCGAGCAGCTCGGGACGGCGCCAATCGAGCTGGTAGCCGCAGAGGTGGACGTCGTCGACCCACGTGTCGCAGGAGAACTCATAGCCAAGGATCAGCCGCACGCCATGTTGCCGCGCGTAGTCGACGATGGGTGCTTGAACGCCATCGACCTCGATTGTCTCGGGCGGCGGCGTGTCGTGGTCGGTGATGGCGATGGCGTGAAGTTTCGCCGCAACCGCGTTGTCGATCAACTCCCGCGGCGTGTCGTTGCCGTCGGACCGCGTGGTGTGGCAGTGTAGGTCGCAGGGGTAGCTCATTAGACATTTCCTAAAAATGTTCTATCGTTATATCGTTCGGAAAAATTGATCTCCCAAGTGTCACGACGGAAATGTCTTAGAATAAAATTTTGAAGACAAAATTTTCTTCTGATTTCGGATTTGCGTGCAAGCCCGCCTTGGGAGGCTCACGCTTTTCCTGTCGTGCCGAGGACGTCGATATAGCCACCGATCATTGTGACCAGCTCCGATTTGGCGTTGGCGAGCACCTTCAGGATATCGTACTCGGTCCGTTTAGCGCTGATATAGTCATAGAGACCGTCGATATACGTCTTCTTAACTTGGGTCGATAAATTCATTTTGGTGGCACCCGCGCCGACGAGTTCGCGGATCACGTCGAACGAGAGCCCCGTGGCGCCGTGCACGACCAACGGGAACGACGCCTCCTGGCGGATCTGCCGCAGCGTGTCGATGTTGAGCTTCGGTTCGATTTTGTAAAAGCCGTGCGCCGTACCGATCGCCGCGGCGAGGAAGTCGACGCCTGCGCGTCGATGGAACTCCAACGCCTCCTGCGGGGTCGTGTAGATCGCCTCGTCCTGACTAACCACGATGTCGTCCTCGACGCCGACCACGCGTCCGACCTCGCCTTCGACAGAGACTCCCGCGGCGTGCGCCTCCTCTACCACCTTCCGCGTGATCGCCACATTCTCCTCGAACGGATGCTCCGAGGCGTCGATCATGACGGAGCTGAACCCGGCCTTGATCGCCTCGCTGATCACCTTCACGTCGGTACCATGGTCGAGATGCAGCGCGACGGGGACGGGACTTTCTCCTGCGGCGACCCGCGCCATCGCCACCAATTTCGTGACGCCGAACCGCTTGATGGTTCCCGACGATGCCTGCAGCATCACCGGCGCGCGCTTCGCCTCGGCGGCGGCCACCACCGCCTCCATCGACAGCAGGTCGACGATGTTGAACGCGCCAACGCAGTAGCCGCCCGCCCGGGCAGCCTCCAGCATCCCTTTCGGATTCACCAACGGCATATGCCTGTTCCTCCCATCCCGTGGCGGTACGTCAGTCCGCAGGTTGTTCTTTATGTGATATGATTATATTATATAAGGAATAATCGCCGCGTCAAGAGCCGTATGCGGGAAATCGTCGTCTTTCCGTAGTGTGGATGGGGCGGAGGTTCTGAGTTCGGGGAGGCACACATCTACTCCTGAAAGCGGAGCAAGATCTGCGGGGAGAACAATACCGTGGGGTGCGGCACCTTCCGCGCCATTGAAATTCGGCGCAAAAGGTGTTGCGGCCCACTCCTATGAAACTAACCACCACAAAACCAAAGTGCGCCCACGGGAGCGCGCTCCCCGCGCCATTCCGGAACGCCTCATGTTTCTTTCTATGGTTGAACATCGCATCGGCGAAGGTGGGCGCGCTGAAAACAGGCGTGGATTCGGAGATTGCCCAACATTCGGGGGATGGTGGAAAAGGCATCTTTCGTCTTGTATCGTGGATGAATGAAGCCAGTTGGAGCAACAGGAGGGTGAGGATGGGCACGCGTTTGATAGTTTGCGATTTGGACGGGACACTGATCGACTCCCGCGAGGATCTCACAAAAGGGGTCAATTTGACACGGGCGGAGTACGGGCTGCCCCCTTTGAGTGTCACGGAGGTAACCTCCTATGTGGGCGACGGTGTGCGGAAGCTCATCGCCAGATCGTTCGCCGACGTCGAGGGGACGTTCGACCTTGAGGAGGTGGTCAAACGCAATCGCCGCCACTACGAGGCGAACTTGGTTGTGAAAACCACCGTGTATCCTGGCGTCGCCGAGGGACTTGCGAGCCTCTACGACGGTGGCGCGGTTCTCGCCATCGTCAGCAACAAGCCGACGGAGTTCTGCGGACGCATCCTCGACCATTTTGGCGTGGGGAAACTATTTCGCTTCGTGATCGGGGGCGACTCGAAGCTGCCGCTGAAGCCCGATCCTTCCGCCATCCTCCACTGTCTGGCTGAAAGCCACCTGGAGAAGCGGGACGCCTGGATCGTGGGTGACAACCACACCGATCTCGCCGCGGGACGGTGCGCCGGCATCAGCCGCTGCTTCGCCGCCTACGGTTTCGGCGATCAGGCTGACGAGGAGTATGATCTCAAAGTGGACTCGTTCCCCGCATTCATCGAAGCCCTCGACTCATGCGGGAAGTAGCCTGTCCCCAACAATGTGTCCCCAACTTGCCGACTGTGCTTGGAGCAGAGCTTTTCCAGGGTACATTCCCGTATGCTTGAACAAGAATCCATTTTGGCCAAGCGACGGCAGATTGCCGCGCGCGGAGTCCGTTTGCCTTTGACCGTTGGAGCTCTGGCGTTCTGCCTCCACTTCCTGGTGGTATCCGCTTCGATCTCGGGCGCGCAGACCGATCCCGCGAAAACCGGCGGTGCTAGTTATGTGCTGACCCCGGACATCAAACGCATCAAGGACCGGGGCAAGCTGATCGTGGCCCAGTACTCCGGCGAATCGCCCGTGTTCTTCATGGTGATGCCCAAAGGCTCCACCCAGTTCCCGGAGCACATGCGGTTCGAACTGCCCGACGGAAAGACCATTTGCGGCATCGACATCGCCATCGCCGTCTTCCTGGCCAAACTCCTCCATGTAGAGCTTGAGCTGAAAAGGGAGTACACCACGTATCGGGCAGTGGTGGACGCCGTCGCCAAGGGGGAGGCCGACGTGGGGATCAGCAACTTGAGCGTGACCTTCGACAGGCTGCAAACCGTCAGGTTCAGCCAGCCCTACGCCAACTTCTCCTTCTGCCTCCTGCTCAACAGGCAGGCGGTGATCCAAAAAAAGATAACCCTGAACGCCAAGTCCTCGGACGACGACTTCGACCGTCATTTCAACAAGCCGGACGTTCTCATCGGCGTGATGGAATGGACCGCCTCGCAAGAGCAGCTTCCCGTCATATTCCCCAAAGCCAGAGCCGTCCCATTCAAAACTGGCGAGGAACTCATCGCGGCGCTCAGAGCCCAGAAGATTGACGGCATCCTGGACGACAATTTATTCTTTCTCTATGCGATGATGATGGATCCAGAGCTGCATTTGTATTGCGAAATGCTGAAGGTTCCCAATTCCCCGCAGAAGATCGCCGCCGCCATCAATCCTGAATCGCCGACGCTGGAGCAGATGATGGACGAGATCTCCACGTACATCACGGTCGAAAGCCCTGAAGTGCTTCTAAAAAAATATGAGGGGATCTTGAAGTCCGCCGAGGCGGCGGCGGGGCGTCCGACTCCCACGGGATCAGCCACTGCGGAAAAAGCCACGGAAAGCCACGGCCCCAGAACCAAGTTGTCAGCAGGCGCGCTCCCTGCGGTTGGGTTGCCGCTTGTCGTTTTGGCTATCATTTGGTTGAGGATGTCGCGGAGGAGGTCCCACGGAGTTCGCGCAGTCGACGAGCCACGAAAAATATAGACTGAAATTCAAATCCGAATAACACATGAAAGAGAATAACAGTTCAACAGCGTTTCCCGCTGTTTCGGATTTCGTGCTTCGAGTTTCGGATTTCCCAAACGTACAGATAGAGCAGTAAAGGTTCTATCATTGACTGAGGATGGCATGGAAGAGTCGACAAAATCAGATGCGACCTGGTGGGGCATTCTGTTGGAATTTCTCAGAAAACCATGGGTCTGCATCAGTTCGGCGTTTCTTGGCCTCTTCATCGGACTGAACTTCAAAGACGCCGCCGAGTCCATCGCCCCGATCGGCGACATCTACATGAAGCTGTTGACGATGACCGTCACCCCCATCGTCTTCAGCGCGCTGGCGATTGGGATCACCCACCTGCTCGAGTCAAAAAACGGGAGCAGATACATCGGCAGGACGCTCGCGGCGCTCGCGACGGGAACGCTCATCGCCGGCTTTCTGGGGACCTTTCTGGCACTGGCTGCCGCCCCCCACCTGAAGCCCGACACCGACAAGCGCGACTTCATCGGCGAGGCGCTCTCGAGCATCGAGAAGACGAATGCGGCTCAACCCGAGACGAAGCCGGGAGTCCTGGGATTCATCCAAAACTTCATCCCCTCGAACGTCGTCGACGCCCTCGCCTCGGACAATCTGCTCGCCGTGGTGTTCCTCGCCACGCTGCTCGGTGTGGCACTGTGCAATGTGACGGAAGGCCGGCGCCTGACGGCCCTGGGGCTCTTCTCCGCGATCTACGAGACGTTCATCATCATTCTTGAATGGATACTCTACCTGCTGCCGTTCGGCCTCTGCTGCCTGCTGGCCAGTCAGGCCTCGAAGGTCGGCCTGGAGGCGCTCAAGGCGATGTCGGCTATCATCGGCATTTATATGCTCTGCTTTCTGGCCATGTCCACTCTCTATCTTGCCGCGCTGAGGCAGGCCACGGGGAAAAGCCTTAGGGAAGTCTGGACGAACTTGAAGGAGCCCTTCACCATCGCGTTCATCGCGAGCTCGGACTCGGCTCTGCCATCCGCCATGCGGAAAATGGAGAAGTTCGGTTACCCCAAGGAGATGCTCAACTCGGTCATCCCCCTCTCGTCGGCCCTCAACCGACATGGAACGGCGACGGTCTTCGCCATCACCACCATCTTCGTCGCGCAGATCTACGGCATGGAGTTGACGGTGTGGAAATGCCTGCTCATCGCGCTCTCCTGCTCGGTCGTCGGGGCCTTCGACTCGGGCGAGTACGTCACCATCGCCCCGATGATCACCTACATCCTCATCCCCCTCGGCCTTCCGCCGGCGGGCGCGGTGGCGATCATCCTCACCATCTGGCCGATGTTCGAATGGTTCCCGGAGCTCCAGTGCACCATGGCCTCCTGCGCCAACGCCGCCATCGTCGGCAACCTCAACCACGCCGGCGAGTCCAGCGTGCCATCTCACGCCGCCTCAGCCGAGCGCGACGCGTCGTGAATGTGGCGGGAAGTGGGTGGCCCAGCTGTTCTGGTAAATCCTCGGCGCACGTAATTGGCACGAACAACGAGCCATATCGCGCATACTTGGCACGAACTTCAGGGTTATTGGGGACAGGCTCTTGGACGCTCGGATCCGCGCCCGCCACATTGCTGGCGACGCGTAAGGTTTCGCTTGGGAATTCGAGGTGGCAACCCCTTCAGGGTTGGTGGAATAGGGATGCGTTGCGATTATAGGGGGAAAGATTGCTATAAAGATTAATCGGTAAAGAGCCTGTCCCCGCCAAGCTCTACACAGGGCTCTGCACTATGTCACATTTGAAACCTGCGGATTCCACCGCCTCCTTGAGGGATTCCGGCGTTGGCGGATATTCTGGCGTGACCGGGGTTACCACCGCCGAGGCATCCGCAAGACTGACCGCAACAGAGGCGACGCCTTGCACCTTTGAAAGGGCTTCCTTCACTGAATTGGCGCAGTGCGAGCAGGTCATGCCTGAGATTTCGAGATGGATAAGACCTTTGGCGAGACCATCCGGGGTCTTCCCGTTGAATTGCATGACTGACTTTTTGAGGATGGCCGAGCAGAGCAGCACGCAAAGTAAAATGGCGGCGCCGATGTCCAGAACACCTGCGGCGGGGGCCACGTCATGGACGTGTCCTCCTGCCGTTTGGGAGGAGGGGAGCAGGGCGTATATGCCGTTCAGCGCAAATCCTGACATGAAAGCGAATACGACGATCGAACCTACATATATGACCGCGCAACGAAAACCGAGCATCTTGGATATGGCAGCTATGCCTGTCGCATTAGACGTCGGGCCGGTCATGAGAAAGACCAACGCCGCTCCGGGGCTTGCCCCTTTCGCCATGAACGCCGCCGCGATCGGAACTGAGCCCGAGGAGCAAACGTAGAGGGGGATTCCGACAAGCATGAGAAGAAGCATCGAGCCGACTCCTGGGCCGACATGCAGCGCCAGCCAGCCGTTCGGGACGAGCATTGAGATCCCCGCCGCCACGGCTATTCCGGCGATCAAGGCTCCCGCTATATCGTCGACCAAGGTCACGAATGAATATGTCAAAATGGCCGACACGCTCCGCTCTGTGCGTGCGGCGTTGGCTTCGTCGCAACAGCTCTGGCGTGGAGGCTGCCCCTCGCTGCGCGCCGTGTCGTTTCGGATGAAGTGTTCACAGACGACTCCGCCGAAAAGCCCCGAGAGGAAAGCCGCAATGGGACTGTAGATGGCGAAGACCCCGCCCAGAAGGCTCCACACGACCAGGATGTTGTCGGCTCCCGTCTGCGGGACGGAGATGAGGAACGCCACGACCGCGCCAGTCGAGGCTCCCGACTTTTTCAGTGACGCCGCCACAGGCAGCACCCCGCACGAGCACAACGGCATCGGCACGCCGAGAAGAGCCGATTTCGCCACCGATGCAAGGCCCCCGCCGCCGAGATGGGTTCGGATGAATTCCGGCGAGATGAACGCCGAGATGACTCCCGCCGCCAGAAAACCGCCGAGAAGGGCGGGTGACATTTGGCAGAGCAAACTCCAGCATTCTCCCAGAAATGCCAGCATGAAATACATGATTGTGGTACCCACTGATTTCGCCCTTCTTGACCATTCTGGCTATCCTGTCAAACCTTCCCTATGCCTCCGTTGCGGCGGATGGTCAGCTCCTTGTGCCAGCAGTAGAGGACGGGGGTGATGAAGACGGTGATGAGCTCGAGCGTCAGGCCGCTGAAGATAGGCAGGGCGATGGGGATCATGACGTCGGCGCCCTTGCCGCTCGAGGTGAGGATCGGCAGCAGCGCGAGCACCGCGGTGGCGGTCGTCATCAGACAGGGACGGACCCGCTTCATGCCGCCCTCGACGACAAGGCTGCGGACCTCGCTGATACTTGAAACCTTGCGTGACGCGAACAATTGCTCGAGGTAGGTGGTGATGATGACGGCGTCGTCGCACGCCACCCCGAACAGCGCCAGGAAGCCGACCCACACCGCCACGCTCAGATTGTACTCCCGGAGATGAAACACCTCCCGCAGATTGTGCCCGAACACGGCGAAGTCGAGGAACCACGGCTGCGCGGCCAGCCACAATCCGATGAAACCCGCCGCCCACGCCACCGAGATCTGTCCGAAGATCAGCGTCGTGATCGTCGTGTTCCGGAAATGGAAATACAGGACGAGGAAGATGAGCAGGAAGCTTGCGGGCAGGACGATGGCGAAACGCTTTTGGAAGTTGATCTGATTCTCGTATGTGCCGGAGAACTTGATGTGCGTGTTGGGCGGGAAGCTCAACTCGCCGGACGTCCGCTTCGCCTCCAGCAACTTCTGCGCGGCCTCGACCACGTCGACCTCGGCGAATCCCGGCAGCTTGTCGAACAGCACATACGAGACCAGGAAGGTGTCCTCGCCTTTGATCTCCTGCGGGCCGGGCGAGTAGCGGATCGTCGCCAACTGCGAAAGCGGCACCTGCGCGCCCTCCGAGGACGGAATGAGGATTTTCTCCAACTCCTCCTGCGTGTCGCGCAGCTCGCGGGCGTAGCGGACGCGGACGGGATAACGCTCGCGTCCCTCGACGGTGGTGGTCGCGATGATGCCGCCGATGGCGATCTCGATGATGTCTTGGACGTCGCGGATGTTCACCCGATAACGGGCCATCTTCTCGCGGTCGATGTCGATCTCCAGATAGGGTTTGCCGATCACGCGGTCGGGGATGACGGCTTCGGCGTTGACGCCCGGCACTTGTTTGAGCTCCTGGGCGATTGTATAGCCGAGTTGCTCGATCTCCGCGAGGGAGCGTCCAAACACCTTCACTCCCATCGGGGCGCGCATGCCGGACTGCAGCATGACGATGCGCGCGGCGATCGGCTGCAGCTTCGGCGCCGAGGTGCTGCCCGGCACGGCGGCGGCGGTCACGATCTCCTTCCATATGTCGTCCGAGGTGCGAATATGCTCGCGCCAGAGTCGGACACGTTCTCCGGTTGTCGGATCGGGGGGACCGTATTCGGGCTTGTAGCTGATGACGGTCTCGATCATCGAGATAGGCGCCGGGTCGATCGCGGTTTCCGCGCGGCCGATCTTCCCGACTACAGACTCGACCTCCGGAATGGCGCGGATGGCCATGTCCTGTTTCTGGACGATATCAAGCGCTTCGCCGATCCCCGCATGGGGCATAGTGGTGGGCATGAACAGGAACGATCCCTCGTCAAGACTGGGCATGAACTCGCGCCCCATGCCGGGGAACGCATGGTACAGCTTCGTCCACAAAGGATTCCCGCGGACGGTCATGTCCGAGATTCCCACCCGTGACAACACAGGGGGTAGCCAGCCGAAAGTTGTGCCGAATCCCTGCCAGATCATCATGCCGAGAATCAGCATCGCCGCGGGAACCGCGAGGAAGAGGAGTTTGAACCGCAGAAACAAGGATAGCAGCTCAGGATAGAAGTTGATCACGACGACGCGGACGGAGGTCCAGGCGAGGTTGATGCCGAAGACGAAGATCAGATTTTTGGCGAGGCTGGTGCCGAGGCCGAGCGGCATCCAGTGCATAGTCAGCAGCGCCAGCACGAACATGGCCGCCGTCCACGCCGCCGCTTGAGAGAGCCAACCGCGGGCGGATGGCGGGAGGAACGGCTCGGCGAGCATGACCAGTCCGCCAATGACGAGCGGCGCGCCCATCCAGAAATTCCACACGACCCCTGCGGCGATGCCGATCACGACCAATCCCACATATGCGGCACCCCTGATGAGGATCCCCGTGTTGCGCCTCTTGAGCAGAATGTGGGCGAACGCCGGCAGGACGACCAGCGCCACGAACACCGACGCGAAGAGCGCGAAGGTTTTGGTGAAGGCGAGCGGCTTGAACAGCTTGCCCTCCGCGCCTGTCAACGCGAACACCGGCAGGAAGGAAATGATCGTCGTCATGATCGCCGTCGTCACCGCCCCGGCGACCTCGCAGGTCGCGCGGTAGACGACCTCGAGGGCGTCCTCGTCAGGCTTGGCCATGCCGAAGTGGCGGACGATGTTCTCGGCGAGGACGATGCCCATGTCGACCATCACACCGATCGCGATGGCGATGCCCGCCAGGCTCATCAGGTTGGAGTCGACCTTGAACAGCCACATCAGCCCGAAGGTGACCAGGATGGCGAGTGGAACATTGCAGGTGATCAACAGGTTGGATCGGAAATGCGCCAACAGCATGAAGACGACGAAACAGGTGATCAGTATTTCTTCCATCAAGGCGTCCTTAAGCGTGCCGAGCGTCTCGTGAATGAGGCCGGTCCGGTCGTAGAAGGGGACGAGTCGGATCTGTGACACGTGGCCGTCAGGAAGCGTCTTCTGTGGCAAACCGGCCTGAATCTCTTTGATCTTTTCCTTGACGCGGTCGATGACCAGCAAGGGATTCTCTCCGTAGCGGACGAGCACCACGCCGCCCACCGCCTCCGCCCCCTCCTTGTCCAGCGCCCCGCGGCGCAGCGCCGGGCCGAGGTGGACGTTGCCGATGTTCCGAATGTAGATCGGGACGTTGTTGGTCGTCTTGAGCAGGATGTTCTCGATGTCGGCGAGCGATTTGATGAATCCCTTGCCGCGGACGATGTACTCGACGCCGTTGTTCTCGATCGTCTCGGCCCCCACGTCGATGTTCGCCCGGCGCACCGCCTCGAACACCTCTGTGAGCATGACACCGTATGCTCGCAGGGAGGCGGGGTCGACGTCGATCTGGTATTCCTTCACGTAGCCGCCGACTGAGGCGACCTCACACACCCCCTCGACCGACTGCAAGGCGTAGCGGACATACCAGTCCTGGACAGAGCGGAGTTCCTGGAGATTGAATCCCTCGCCCTCCAGCGTGTACCAGAAGATTTGGCCAAGGGCGGTGGCGTCCGGGCCGAGGGAGGGGATCACACCGGGCGGAAGACGCTGCTGGGCGATGTTCAGACGCTCCAAGAGGCGTGACCGCGCCCAGTAGAACTCCACCCCCTCCTTGAAGATCACGTAGACCGTCGAGAAACCGAACATCGAATAGCTGCGCACCGTTTTGACGCCGGGAACACCCTGAAGCGTGACGGTCAGCGGGTAGGTCACCTGGTCTTCGACGTCCTGCGGCGACCGCCCCGCCCACTCCGTGAAGACGATCTGCTGATTCTCGCCGATGTCCGGGATGGCGTCTACCGGGACCGGATCCGTGGGCATCCATTTCAGCCCGTGGTCGAACGGCATCACATACAGTCCGCCGCCGATGATCCCAAAAACGATGAGCAGTACCACCAGCTTGTTGACCAGGCAGAACCGGATGAAGCCGTTCAATAAACCAGGAGAGGTGTGTGGGCTGTTGTCATCCATACGCAACAAATACCGCCTTGTTCTTCGCCGAACCCCGAACTCCGCAGGGGAGTCGGGATGAGGCCTTGGAGTGCGGTGGCTCGACGCCGCTTTCGGACGGGCGGCTTGACGCCCGCCTATCCCACAAGTAAATCGCTTTCCTCACGGTGCGTTCTCGACCGCGACGCCCTCGCCTTCGAGCTTTTTAATATATGTGTCGGGATCCTTCTTGATCGTGTCGACGCAGCCTGGGCAGCAGACATAGATCCGCTTACCTTTGACGTCGACGAACTGCTTCTTGTCGATGTCGCCTCCCATCACGGGGCACTTGGTTTGGGGACGGGACGCCAACGGTTTCTCCGCATTGGCGGACGGCACCGCGCCTTCAGCAGGCGTTGACATCATACTGGGCCGCGCGTTGATCTGCAGGGCGCTGTCTATTTTGAAGTTGCCGTTGACGACGACCATATCGCCTTCCTTGAGACCGCTTTTCACGAGGTAATAGTCGCCGGCGCGCCCAAGCAGTTCCACCTCGCGCCCCTCGTAGGTGCCGGTTTTTCCGGCGACTTCGACATAGACGACCGCCCGTTTGCCCGTGAGAAGCGGGGCCGTCGCCGGGATGACCAGCGGCGGTGTGGCAGTCGAGGCGTCCTGCGTGTCGCCCATGAGCTGCTCGGCGGAGACTAGCGGCATACCGCAGATGTCGCAGGTGCCGGGAGCGTCCTTGATGATCTCCGGATGCATCGGGCTTATCCATTTTCCCTTGAAGGTGTTGGCGACCGCCCTGCCGTTGGAGGCGATCCGCGCCCGCGCCACGGCGCGCGCGAACATGCCGGGCTTGAGGCGACCATCCGTGTTCTCCACATCGACCCTGACCGAGACCGTCCTCGTCTCGTTGTTCAGGACGGGACTTATGAAGATAATCGCCCCTGTGAAGGTCTCGCCAGGATAGGCCTCGGTCTCGAACAGAACCTCCTGCCCGAACCGCAGCCACTTGAGATCCGATTCGTAGACGTCGAGGTACAGCCAGAGATGGGACAAGTCGGCAATGGTGAAGAGCTTGTCTTTCTCGGCGAAATACATGCCGAGAACCGCCAGCTTCTCGATGACGACCCCGCCGACCGGCGCGTAGATGACAAGACGCTCCGAGATCTCCCCCTTTTGGATGATCTCGTCCACCTGCGAGTCGGGGAATCCCCATCTGCGAAGCCGTATCTTGACCGAGTCGAGCAACGACTCGCCCCTGCTGACATCGCCCTTCTTGCCGCTATCCTCCTTCGCTGTCTTGATGGCGAGGAGCAGCTCGCGCTGGGCGAGGAGCAGCTCGGGACTGAATATCTCGGCCATGTGCTCGCCTTTGCCGACCCGCACACCTGTGTAGTTGACGAAGAGCTTGTCGATCCGTCCCGGGAACCGCGCGGTGATGACCGCCATCTGCGTTTCATCGAAGGCGATCTTTCCCACCATCCTGATGTCGGCCTCGACGAACTTCCGCTCGACTGGAGCAGTCTCCACCGCCGCAAGTTTCCGCGCACTCTCGGAGAGGGTTAGTGTCGGGGAAGAAGCGGTTCCGCCGTAGGGCACATCCTCGAGCAGAATGAGATCCATGGCGCAAATGGGGCATTTGCCGGGAGCCGGCAGTTTGATCTGCGGATGCATGGAGCACGTCCAGACTTTGGCTGCCGTGCGCTCCGCGGCATTCCCTGAAGCCGCGGGGCTGGAGTCGCCTCCGGGAGCAAGCGGAGCGGTCGCAATAACAACCGTTACCACGCAAAGAGCAAATACGATGCTGGAATAGTCAGTTTTTGCTTCAGATATCGACATGCCAGCACCCTCCTCCTTGGCACAAGGGGAAAATTCACTCATCTATTAGCGACATAAAGCTCAACATCTTTGAAAATAACAAGAAACAAACAACACCACACCTCACACAAGGCGGGCCGACCATCCGGTCAATCGGACGCCTAACGCTGAAAGGCACGGCGACAAATTGGGTGGCGGGCAAGCTCCGCATTGTATACCAATACCTTAAACAGTGGCAAAACAAAGCGCAATAGGGTTAATACCCCACATAGGGAGTGAGGTGTTTTTGTTACGTAATGCGGGTCAATCGTAATCTTGAATCTTGATCCCCTGCGAACAAGATTAAGATTAGAAAACAGGATAAGCGAGGTGATATGAAACGACGCGCGGGAACGAAGGAATGGTTTCCACTGGCCAAGAAGACACCGGGGCCGGCGGCCCAAGGGGTTCCGACAGGTGAGGCGTTCCGGACTGAGTGGATCGACTTCACCAACGGCATCCGGGTGGGCAACCTTGAGCCGCACGAGCGCATCACCCAGATTCTCAAATATCATCTCGAGAGCGCATACGGCACACCGTTCGTGACTGATCGCTGGGGGCGAGGCGTCTACTGGCAGTGGATCTGCTGGCTGCCCAAAGCGAACCGCCTGGCGAAGCCGTTGTCGAGTAAGATCAACTTCGGTTGCGCCAAATTTTTCATCTCCACCGATCGAGAGCGGCGGATCTATCAGTGCGGACTGCAGATTGAGCGCGGCTATGTAGAGGGGCCCGAGCCTATCGCCGGTTGCCTGCTCAAGGACGACTGGGACTGGCATCGCCTGATGAACGGATGTGCCGCGGGCACCGCATTAGATGTCGAACTTCTACGTCTTGTGCGGCGTGAGGGGTTTACTATCGAAGCCGGCGACTGGGACAAGAACGCCGTATTCACCAAGTCAAACTTCACGTCGTCGTCGCAGATCAACTCAGCTCTGAGGAAAGCCCCAAAGAAGAAGTGGGCGGGCTTCCAGCTTTACTATCCGATGCCGGAGCGGGAGTTGCGCTCGTGCACCGGATACGAGTTTGTCATGGCGACCCGCGGTGTCTTCTCCGAGGTGGTGCCCGCCATGAACGCCTGCATGCAAGTTCCGCTCCAGTCCACATCCGCCCCAGTCCGCCTCGGCCGTTCCCTCAAATAAGGGACAGTCTTTTTATTGCTCCACGAGGACAACCAATTCCGGAAAGATTTGAGCATGAAAAATATGGCGTATGCGATGACTATGATGGCGTTTGCGGCAGGAAGTCTTTCCTCATCAACAAGGAAGCCTTGAAGGCGACCTATCCGATCCGGAACGAGAGGGATCGCAATCTCCAGCTACTTGACGAAGCATACAAAAACCTTGCCTTTGAGCTGAGCGTCGAGTTCATTTCGATGTACGGTGTGGTTCCGGAGGTGTCGATGAACGTCGACGGCGTACATCCAGACGTCAAAGGCAACATGCCGATCAAAGATAAGTTCGTGAAATATCTATCTGAACATCCCACTTGAAGGGCGGTTTATGCCTGCAGACGTGGTAACGGGGTCAGACTCGTAGTTGTCGGTAGGAGAATAGTGCTGGCATGTCCGACTGGTCGAACCGTTTCAAAGGTCGTGCTGGATCTCTGAACCTCGCCTCGACCTCTCGCAGGAATGTTTTTGATCCGATGACGGTGCCATCGGTCCAGTAGCGCACTCTGCGCAGCAGTGTGGTACGGAATCGTGGACGCAAAAGAGCCTGCTTCCCTGCCGCATGAATCTCCTCGGCATCGGCACCAGACTCGGCGGCGGCTTGCCGTGCCATTGAGGCCCCGAACTCAAGGGCGACACGCTTGTCGTCCCAGTTGACCGCCCGCTCGCCGAGAAATCTTCGGGGATGGCTGAAGAAGTTAGCGGCGAATGGACGGGTGCCGCGTCCGGAGAAACGTCCCCGGCTTGAAAAACGATAGTCTTCGGGGGTTGCGCATATCTTGGCGCGGACAGGGTTCATCTCGATATATTTTAAACACTCATGAAGAGCGTTGCCTTTTTCAAGCGCGACGCTTTTGAAGCGGCCAGCCCAGAGAGCGCCCTGCCGTCCCGCAGGGCGAGTCCGATTGAACCAGCAGGTGAACCGTTGTTGCAGATCTTTCATGAGGCAACTAATGTCCCGCATCCGTTCAGCCGTCCGCTCGTAGTCGCCGCGCATATGTCATTGGGGTTCGACGGCGTCCGGTCCGTGGAAGGCGCGGCATCTTTGCCTAACATCGTCGAGAGACGGAAGATCAGGGGTGGCATAGCACACGAGATGAAAGTGGTTCGACATGACGGTGAATCCAAGAACTTCGACGGTGAAGAACACCGTCA
This sequence comes from uncultured Victivallales bacterium, assembly GCA_964436735.1. Taxonomy (GTDB): domain Bacteria; phylum Verrucomicrobiota; class Lentisphaeria; order Victivallales; family GWF2-38-69; genus CAYTFM01. Next base: position 24,905 of record CAYTFM010000041.1, read on the forward strand.
AGCGTCTCAAAAGCGTGTAGAGTTTCTCCTTCTCTACGATTCCGAATGGACGGTAGTCTGGCTCGCCGGCCACGCGTCCAATGCAATGGTAGTAGGTCGGGTGCCATTGGTCGGGTTTTATCCGCGCAGTTCGCATGAAAGTGCCTCCTTCCTGGGATGTTGAGCATACGTCTTCCATTTCCCTCTTAACAACAAACGTTCGAGGAGGCTGTTTTAGTGTGTGTTTTTTGAAAAAAAATGCGATATTTTACCTGTCCCCATTATTCTCTACAAGAGGTAGGTGCGTTATGTGTTCCGCTCCAGACACTATTCTAGTTGCTCTCTGCTCATCTTCTTCGGTGTTGACTGCTGTTTTGGAGGTTATCCGCCAGGACTGCGAGGGCGACGAAACGCTTCCCGACCAACTAACCGTCATATCCACTGCTCACGAGATGTCCGATTTCCCGTCGGATTTTTTTGAGACATCGTCCTGGTGGCAGCTCCGGGGGAGATTGGCCATTCCGGATTTTAAACTTATGCCTGATGTCGGTGGACTCGGATTGTTGGAAATGGGGCAGTCTCATGTTGCCGACGTCGCTTCTACCTCAAAAGTTGAGACTATCGCCAATTCCCTTCTCAAGCTTATCGGGCGACTATCAGTCGATCCGGAACGAAGACTGCTGGTGATTCGGGCGGAGGACCGAGGTGAAATGTGTGCCGCATCCGTGCTTGCGATGAGCTTAATCGGACGGGCAGGGGACAGGCTCCAGCATCTTTCTGGAGTGGCGGACGCTTCCTGTCCTCCAAGGCTTGAGGAAATTCCTTTTGTCAAACTTCGTTCTTTTCTCGAATCGCACCGGTTGCGTCTAAATGGAACGTATGCCGATCTTGTGGAGATGGCCAATTTGCTGCTTTGTCCAGAGGCCGCCGATTTTCCCGAACTGACATTGCGGCCGGAATCCGGGCAGTGTGTGATCGGTGATGTCGAGATAAGCCTGTCCCCAGTCGAGTTCGCCTTGTTCTGGCTTCTCGCGCTGAATCGCAAAAGCGCGCAGCCGCCTTTCCGGGGGATAGACACCCTCACGGAGGAATTCGTCGCCTTCACCGCCTCCATCTCCTGCTCGGTAATGCCAACCGCCGCCGAACTTGTTGGGGAAATACTCGATCCGGAACTGGTGGCGGAGGTGGCATCAAGCCTTTCGGACAAGATCAACTCAGCTGCGAAGGGGAACTCGAAATCAATAATCCTGTGCATGCCTATCCGTGGGGAAGACGCATTCGGAATCGCCCTTGATCCTGGTCACATCAACTGTCCGAAGAATTATTGAGGCAAGGTGGAGTGTGCCCACGATTTGGTGTGGCGAGGATAATAGGTGAAGACGGAGAAAAATAAGGCGACGGGCGGGCTATGCCGCGGAGGACTGGTGGTCATCTGGTTCTAACTTGTGCTTTGCGATTCGAGTGGCCTCTTCGAGGATCTTGTCGCTGCATTTAAGCACGATATCGGCAACGCGTTTGCGGACTTCGACGTCACGAGAGTCCACTGCGCAGCGGCGGCGTTCCCCCTCATACCAGGTTTCGTCCCTGATAATCTTTTGAATCAAAGGGATTTCCGCCCTGATTATCTCGGCGTCAGGAATGTTCCGTCTCCTTTGCATCTGGTCCCCCCTCCTGAGTGTCTGCGCTGGGGAATTCAGTACTATTACCACACTTTGTCGATAAAATCAAGCTTTCCTATCTAATGACATCTAAATAGCGGCTAAAGTTCATGCGCCTTTTATACTCAATTAGGGTGAAAATTTAAAATTTGTTGCGAAGATTTTGAGGAATGGTTTGCGTTCGGAGAGGCTTTCGATACCGAGGTATCGGAGGCTCTCGAGGAACGCGAATCCAAACTCAAAAGATCGCAACCGCGCAGCGGCGAGCCTCTTGCGGCCGTATTTCTCCGATCCTCCTTCGGACGATATTCATATCGCCCGTCAGTCGGATCGAATAAATCCAATCCGCAATCTGACTCGCCAATATTTAAATTTGCACCCTATATTGAGTATAATCCCTTTGGTCCTTTTCTGACTTCGGTCATGAACTCGGTGAAAACCGCCGCATTCGAAATCGTCGACACTTTCTTTTTGAGGGTTCCGCCGAACCCTCGTCCCGAGAGATAGTCAAGTATGATTTTCCTAGCCATTTTCATGCCAAAAAGCTCGCCGTACGTCGCGGCTATCTCCGACACGTGAGTTTCCATCTCGGCGCAGAGTTCATCCGTGCTCGGCGGACCGTTTCTCAGTCCTGACAATTCCCCGAATAGCCACGGGTTGCCCATCGCGCCCCGCGCCACCATGACCGGTCCGGCACCGGCGGTTTTGATGGCTTGGTGGAACGAGGCGGCGTCCATGATACCGCCATTGAGAACGATCTGCGTTTTGACAGAGGCTCTGACAGCGGCGATGATCGCAGGATGGCTTGGTCCGGAGTATCCTTTCTCCATGAGGCGGCCATGAATCGTCATGGCTACCGCGCCGGCCTGGGCCAGTTTGCTCGCCAGTTGTATCGTGGGTTCGGGATCCGTCTCGTCTTGAATTCTGAATTTCGCGGTTGTTGGAAAACGGGAGCGGCGGGCGACCGCCTCGAAGACCCTCGCCGCCTCGTCGAACTGCCGGGCCAGCGCCGCGCCTTTGTTTCTACGGATGACTTTTGGGGCAGGGCAGCCCAAATTGAAGTCAAGCACGGAGAAGTCGTGCTGGTTGATGACGTCGACCGAGGGAAGTAGGTCATTCAGATCATAGCCGACGAGTTGGACGCCAAGCCACAGTTCGTCGTCGCCTCGTTCAAGATAGTGTTTGGTCCGTTTTCCCTGGCGGGAGAGACAGCCGGCGTCGACCATCTCGGTGAAGGCGAAGGCGCAGCCGTGCCGTCGGCATGATCGCCGATATGGCAGGTCAGTGTAGCCCGCCAGCGGTGCGAGGATCACGGCGTTCTCGGGATAGATGGGCGGCGTGAGACTCACAGGATTTTCCTCCGAACGGCCTCGAAGACGATGATGGTGAGTGCCTGCGCGACGTTTAAGGACTCGAACTTGCCTGGCATCGGGATGTGAAGGCTCACCGCCTCTGGCAGTTCGTCCGCCCCGAAGGCCTCGCCTCCCATGACGATGACGCTCTTGTCGAATAACCGTTCCTCGGTGAAGCAGTCGGCGCCGCCGTCCGGCTCCGTCCGGTAGATCCGTTGATAGCCGAGATCAGCGAGTTCCTTGACCGCATGGGCGATGGAGGCGCGCCGCTCGACCGCGAGGGAGAATTGCGCCGCCACCGCCGATCGGATCGCTTTTTCTGAAAAGGGGTCGGCCGTGCCGTCGGTGATCCAGACGGAGGATAGCCCCGCCGCGCGCAGTGTCCGCAGGATAGTGCCGAGATTTCCGGGATTGGCGATCTTGTCGAGTAGGACGACAAAAGGATCGGAAGCGGTGCGGCAGGAGCCTGTCCCCTTCGGCTCCTCGGCCACGAACAGCACGCCTTGCGAGGTGATGGTGGAGGAAAGTTGGGCGAAGCGCCTTGTCGGCACCGAGTGGAACTCGACGTCCGGGAACCCAGAGACGTCTTCGCCATCGGCGGCGAGCCCGAACTTGACGAGGTCCGGACGGGCCGCAAGCAACTCGGCGCAGCAGCGCCGTCCCTCGCAGACGCACAAACCGTGCTCGCGCCTACCTTTGCGGTCGTAAAGCGAGCGGACAAGCTTGTCGAGGCTGATGGAGAGTTCTTTCATTCGAAAAACAATCGCACGCAGTGCGGAGAAAAACCAGCGGTGTGCGGCTGTTTGTCGATGATTTCACTCCTAGTCATGTCTTGCGACTTGACGTCTGCGGGGAAATGGGATATAAGTAGGTTAATGGTTTAACCAATCAAGCACTCCGAGGAAACACTCCGAGGCGTGATGGGGTGATCGGCGTGATGCCAGTGAAGGAGCGGGGCGCGGTCATGACCCGTCGGACAGATTGTTTATAGAGAGGACGACAATTCAAAACCATTAAAAATCTGGGAAAACACTCCGAGGCGTGATGGGGCGGGCAGTGCGATTGCCAGTGATCACCGGCGACGATGGCACCAGTCGTCGGACGGATTGTTTATAGTGCGGACTACAATTCAAGACCATTAAAAATCTGGGAAGGTGGTGTTGCTCGCATGACAGGTAGTACCCCAACCGACTCCAACCTGAATCGCACGCGGCGTCAGATTTTTACCTTGATAGAATTATTAGTGGTGATCGCGATCATTGCGATCTTGGCCGCGCTCCTTCTTCCTGCTTTGAAGAACGCCCGCGGTCTTGCCCAGCAGACTATTTGCGCATCGCAACTCAAGCAGATTGGCTATGCGATGGTTTCGTACACCAACGACAACCAGGATCACCTTCCGTATACCGTCAGGCCGCTCATTGCGGGTAACTGGACTGGGCAGCAGGTCTCGTGGGACGACTTGCTCGGCGGTGGTGGGTATGACGGGCGGAACCTGAGCTATGACGAGATGATCGCCAGCGGGCTGTCGGCCACCCCCCACTACATTGGCGGACTCTATCTATGCCCGGTTGACAAAATAAGTCCTGGCAGAAGCTATAGTGTGCCCCGGAGCAACAATGGCGGATCCGGCTCGGCGCCAGATGACGGCTTGGGGCCGACCGGTGGATCTATATGGGGTCCCGCCCACAACGAATGGTCGATGAAAATCACCAGGATCGCCCAGCCCAGCGCGGTGTTCTACCTCGCCGAGCGGCAGTCAACCGTCAACATCCTTGGCAACTGCTCCTGCTCCTCGATTGACAATCCCGGCAATCAGATCGGGAATGAACTCCACAACGGGCGTAGCGCCTACCTCTATTGCGACGGGCACACCATCCATATGCGGCCGGCGGAGACCGTCGCTCCGGGCGGCTCCCTCACCATGCCGAAAGGCTCCTGGACGCGTACGAATCAACAATAAGCAGATATATCCTAATCAAAAAGTGTGAGGAGAAAGC
>CAYTFM010000041.1:29900-37375 GCA_964436735.1 uncultured Victivallales bacterium
AGAACGTCAAAGCTCGTCTTGACCGTGGGGCTCGTGTCCGCCTTCATCGGATCCGCCAATGGTGCGGAGCTTGTGAGCAACTCCGATTTTGGGCAGTGCCCGGTCAAGCTTGAGAATCTCGCCGACGGCAAGCGCACCGGTTCGTTCAAAGGGGTTCTACCGGAGAAGTGGCGGGACGATTTCTCCGCTTGGAGCAAGTCGCAGGCCGAATCGCAGGTGGTGACAGAGGGGGGCAAGAGTTTCTGGCGGCTCACAACGCTGAAAGTCGATTCGGGGGCACCGCAGTTCGCCATCGACATTCCTGCCGTCGAGGACGGCTACTACAAGCTGTCGATCCGGGCTCGCAACACGTCCGCCGGCCCCCTTACGGTCGGTGTGCGCATGGTTCCCTCGCCGTATAAATTCTTGTATGAGAAACAGGTGGGCACCAGCGCCGACTGGGTGGAGAAGAGTTGGGGTTTCAAACTTGATAACAAGACAAAGGCGCCGCTCGGCATCTTCATGCTTGCGAATGGTCCTGGAATCGCCGACGTCGCCTCCATCAGACTTGAGAAGATCGGCAAAGAGGAGTTGGCCGCCACGATAAAGAGACCCGATCCGACGACAAGGAACCTATTCCGCAACAGCCGTCTTCCGCTCGGACTCCAAGCCGGTTGGAGCCTTGGACGCGAGTGTGCTGAGGTCAGCGTGACGCCGGATGCGGCGTGTGTCGGTCCCAGCGGGGCGTCCGCCCTCAAACTTGAATCGAAAAAGGAATGCGTTCTTTTCTCCGAGCCGTTTCAAGTCGTCAATCCTCTTGTGAAGAACCGCGCCGCTCTTTCCTTCAAGGGGGCCGGCAAATGGCGGCTTGTGATGCTGCAGTCCGGCAAGGAGATCGCCAACAAGAACATTGAACCCGGTGACTCCTGGAAGCGTGACTCCATCGCCTTCGCCCCCGACGCGGCGGCCAAATCGTTCGCGTTGAAGATTGTCGGAACCGGTACGTTGTGGGTCGACGCCTTCTCCGCCTATTCCGAGGATGTGGACCGTCCTTACGGATCCGCCGGCGAATGCGAGGTGGCTCTCGGGCTGCCGACGTCCGAGATCGACGATGCCCGGATACAGTTCGATGACGAATCCGCCCTTTTGGACTACTGCGTCACCGGTGTCTACAAGGATGGCATTCTCAAGACGAAGGCCGTCAACGTCTACGGTCAGGAGAAGCAGCTCCCGGACATCGACCTCAACGGCGGTTCGACGCTCGTGAAAATCCTCACGCTCGGTCTTGGCGGCGAAGGCGACACCTCGGCGTTCTCGGCCACCGGGCAGATCGATTTCAATGTCTTTCCGGAGACGCCCTATGGCCAATTCCGCGTCGAGGCGTGGGTCGAGCGCGGCGGGAAGCGCGTCTCGCCCTTCAACGAAATGGTCGTCACCCGGATCAAGCGACCTGTGTTCTGGGGCACGGACGCCCCCGCGTCGCCGTTCGGCTGCCACTTCCTCTCGGTCGACCGCACCATCAAGACCATGAAGGCGGGCGGCGTCAACTGGGCGCGGCTCCATGATGCCGGTTTTGAGTACATCGGCTGGTGGTGGCTCGAGCCCGAGAAGGGTAAATGGCAGTTCCGCGACAGCGACATTAAACGCTACCGCGACAACAACATCAAGATCTACGCCCAGCTCGGCACGGCACCGAAATGGGCCAGCTATCTGAGCAAGGTCGACACCGGCCGGACCTGGGCCGCCTACCACGACCGCTATTTCCAGCCGCTGTCGCTCGACGACTTCGCGAACTACGTCAAGACCGTCACCGCCCGCTAAAAGGGAGTGATCGACGAGCATTTCGTCTGGCACGAGCCGTGGATCCGCGGCTGGTGGGGCGTGGCCTACGACAAGACGAAGCCTGACACCGACGGCTACATCACCAGCGAGCATCCGCAGGCGGACTTCGCCACACTAATGCAGGCCGCCTACAAATCAGTGAAGGCCGTCGATCCCACCATCAAGGTCGCGGGCTTCAACACCACCGGCGGAAAAACCGGCGCCGAGTGGACCAAAGGCGTCTACGATGGGGGCGGCATGGCATCCTGCGACGTGATCGACTACCACTTCTACACCAATGCGCCGCAGGGATATCCGGGAAACACCGCCGACGCCGCCTACAAGGACGCCCTCGGCTATGTCATCGAGAAGACCGGCAAACTCGACAGGCCCGTCTACATGAGCGAGGGGCAGGGATCCAGCAACGGCGGCGCCTCCGCCGAGCCCTGCATCGACAACGCCGGCCTCTACAAGCACGCCCTGCCGTACACCTCCGAGGACGACTCGACCATGTTCGCTGACGTCAACAGCAAGTTCGTGCTGAGCCTTCTGGCGCACCACATCAGCAAGGTGTTCCTTTACTCGGCGCACTGCTACGGCAACCTCGGTTCGCCGAACGACTTCAACATCCTCCTGTGTGGCGATGGCTATGCGCATCCCTCGTTGGCGGCGCATTCGAACCTCGCCCGGCACCTCGAAGGCAAGACGTTCGTCAAAGTCGTCGAACTGGGAAGCAAGGGGGTGAGCGCCTATCTGTTCAACGGCGCGGGGAAGACGGTCGCCGTGGTCTCTGGACAGCCTGGTTGCGCCAGCTATCAGCTCCCCGGCGGGGATATCGAGGTCACCGACCTCTTTGGCAACGCCTTGCCGATGGACGCTATGTGCAAAGGACCTCTGGTTTTCGCGGAGACGTCGCTTGACCCGGAGGCCATGGAGCGGCTGCTCGTTGGGAAGAAATAGGACAGGATTGCGGAAAGCGAGGAGTGGCGTATGAAACTGCGCGGGAGTTGTTGCCTTTCGGAACAGTCCAATCGGTTCACGCTGATCGAACTCCTCGTGGTCATCGCGGTGATCGCCATCCTCGCCTCACTCCTCCTGCCCGCTTTGAAAAACGCCCGTGGCCAAGCCCAGCAGACGGTCTGCTCCTCCCAGCTCAAGCAGATCGGCTACTGTATGACTTCCTACACGGGCGACAACCAGGACAATCTGCCCTACGCCGTTTTATTGATCAACAATGACGCGAGCGGTCCTCAGATCTCCTGGGATGATCTGCTGGGTTCGTCGTATGATGGACGGAATCTGTCCTATGCCGAGATGACGGCGGGAGGTCTTGCGGGCACCACGCGGTACATCGGCGGACTCTACAAGTGTCCCATCGACAAGCTCAGCCCCAGCAGAAGCTACAGCATGCAGTCCGGCGCCGGAGCCGCCCCCGGCAATTCACCCTCGGACGGCCCCCCTGCATACTGGGGTGTCGTTGGGTGTTACGGCCCCGGATACATGGAGGTCCCATGGTCGGCCAAGATCTCGCGGATCGAGCAGGCAAGCGCGGTCTTTCTGGTGTGCGAACGGCATGCCGCCACGAACGGACTCGGCAACAACTCCGGCTCGTGGACCACCAAGCCCACGGAGCAGCTTGACGACAACCTCCACAACGGCCGCGCCGGCTACCTATACGTCGACGGCCATGCCATTCACATGAGGCCCTTCGATACGATCGCTTCCACCGGTTCCCCGGCGCAACCGCGAGGCTCGTGGACTCGCAACAATCAACAATAAGGATTTGAAATGAGCTCACAGGCGCTTCCCACCCCCGAGCAGGTCGCATGGGCGGACTGCGAGATCGGCGTGATCATCCATCTCGACGTCCAGGTTTTCGAGCCGGGCTACGAGTTCAGAAAACAGCGAGGCTACTGCCCCTCGCCGAAGGTCTTCAATCCGGCGCTGCTCGACACGGACCAGTGGCTTGACGTGGCCGTCAAGGCGGGGGCGAAGTATGCGGTGCTCGTCGCCAAACACTGCTCGGGTTTCTCGCTGTGGCCCACCAAAGCCCATGAGTACAGCGTCGCATCGAGTCCGTGGCGTAGCGGCACAGGCGATATCGTGGCCGACTTCTTCTCCTCGTGCGCGCGGCACGGCGTCAAGCCCGGCCTTTACTGCAGCGCGTCGTGCAACGCCTATCTGGGCGTCGACAATCCTGGCACCGTTCTCTCGGGAGACGCGGTCGAGCAGAAACGCTATAATGAGATCGTGCTGCGGCAGCTCACCGAGTTGTGGACGAACTACGGCGACGTCTTCGAGATCTGGTTCGACGGTGGTTGTCTGCCGCCGGCGAAAGGCGGTCCCGACATCACGTCGCTTCTTACCCGACTCCAGCCGAAGGCTGTCGTCTTCCAAGGCCCCGAGGACTGCCGCTCGCTTCTGCGCTGGGTGGGCAACGAGCGCGGCGAGGCCCCGTACCCCTGCTGGAGCGCGACCAACGTGATCTCGGCCGACGACGGGACGAAGAGCAGGCTTGATCTCAAAGGCGATCCCGATGGCGCACGCTGGGCCCCCGCCGAGTCGGACATGCCCAACCGCGATCAGCACAAGGCCTTTCAGGGCGGTTGGTTTTGGAGGAAGGGGGAGGATCACCTCGCCTATTCCGTCGAGCATCTTGTCGAACGTTACTACCAGAGCGTCGGACGGAACACGAACCTGCTGCTCGGTATGGTGATCGACGACCGCGGACTGGTGCCTGGAGCGGACTGCCGGAAATTCGAGGAGTTTGGTAAGGAAATCGGCCGCCACTTCAGCGAGCTGATCGCCTCGGACTTCAAAGAGGGAAACAGCATCGAGATCGAATTTCTCGCGCCATCGACGGTGAGCCACGTGGTCATCATGGAGGACATTACGTCGGGCGAGCGGATCCGTGGATACGAACTGCAGGTGAAGACTTCTGGTGATTGGACGACCATCGCCACAGGATCCTGCGTCGGACACAAACGCATCGAGCGGTTCGCGCCGATCGAGGCCGCGGCTATCGCGCTGCGCGTCACCGACTCCCGTGGCACTCCCCGAATCCGCGCCTTCTCCGCGTACGCGCCTGCCCCCTGACGTGCGAAATTCGGATCTCGCCACAACACGTATCTTCCTATACGCGTGGGGTGCTAATAGCCTCCTGTACCTATAGCTTCGTTGGTCTATTGGAGGGCGAACCCTGTGTGAGCCGCACAAGCGTTTCGGCGGCTCGGACAGGCCTCGCCCTCCAAGTGCCAACCACGAAGCGATAAGAAGTCTGTCCCTCTCAGGATAAACGTCCCCTCTGCAGTTGCCTCTTCAGGGTCGGGGTAATAGATTGAGGGTGTCATTCACTAAAAGCCTGTCCCCATGGAAGCATGATGGAGAACGTCAAGATACGGGAAATGACTGCGCGAGATTATGACGCTGTTGTCTCATTATGGCGTGACACTCCAGGTATGGGCTTGGACGAGCAGAGTGATTCACGAAGCGGTATTCAAAAATATCTTAGGCGGAATCCGGGCCTGAGTTTTGTGGCGTGCGACAAGGACACGATTGTAGGGGCCGTTCTTTCGGGGCACGATGGCAGGCGCGGCTATCTGCATCACCTTGCCGTCGCGGCCTCGCACCGCAAGCTGGGCATCGGCAAGGCACTGGTTTCACGCTGTCTCAGATCACTGGCGAAACTGCACATCCCGAAATGCAACATCTTCCTCTTCCGCAGCAACGCCAGCGGCAAGGCGTTCTGGCGGCACAACGACTGGTTTTGCCGTGAAGACTTGCTCGTGCTCCAGAAGAAAACAAAAGACGTCTGACCGGCATAACATGATTGATTACAGTGAGAAATTGGTTCGCAGGATGAACCGCTTATTCTTGGCGTCAATCATCATGCAGGTTGTGTCGTTGACCGCGATACTTGGTGGATTGATTGTTCGAGCTAACAGTCCGCATGCCGGGTGGGGTGTATGGCTATCGATTGCAGGCTGGCTCATTCTTCCAATTAGTTTTGGAATAAGGATGTGGGTAAGAAAATGGTTTCGTCAACAGTATGCCAAGGAATAAAGTTAAGTACGTGCTAAAGAGCCTGTCCCTATGTCCAGTCCCTATGTCCTAATTGTTATTTCACCAATGTTATTTCACCAAGGAGGAAGGTATGCGGATGGTCATGAAGCGCGTGGTTTGTTGGTTGATGGGGGCGGCGGTTGTTTTTTCAATCCCGGGAACGGTCGTGGCCGCGGAGGCGGCGAAAACGGTGAAGCTTGAGCCCGCCGTTCCGTTCACCGTCAGGGATGGATTGCCGAACGTCGCCGCGAAGTTGAAGGCCGGCGAGCCGGTCACCGTGCTGTTCCTCGGAGGCTCCATCACGGTGGGAGGCGCCTCCCCCAAGGGCTACGTCACCTTCGTCGGCAACTGGCTGAAGGAACAGTATCCCAAGGCCGTGATCAGCATCGTCAACGCCGGCATCTCCGGCACGGGCTCGGATTACGGCGACCGGCGCTATGACCGCGACGTCTTGTCCAAGAATCCCGATCTGGTCCTGATCGAGTTCTGCGTCAATGACGGTGACAATGATCGAACCGAGTCGATGGAGCGCATGGTTCACAAAACGTGGCTGAAGAATCCCAAGGCCGACATCGTCATCTTTTACACGCTTGAGAAGCACCACATGGACTACTACAAGGGGGGCACGCTGCCGCCGTCCGCCAGCGCCCACGAACGGGTCGCCGCCTTCTACGGAATCCCGAGTCTGGGCACGGCCTTCAACGCCGCGTCGAAAATCCTATCAGGCGAGATTCCGTGGGAGACGTTCTCCCGCGACGGCTGCCATCCCACGCAGGAAGGGTATGTATTGTTCGACGCGGTGTTCGAAAAGGCGCTTCCTGAATTGCTGAAAGCCGAGCCGCCCCGAGCTCATGAGCTGGGCAAATCCATAACGCAGAAGTTCACGGTCTATCCGCCGCCGATTGTGGTCAAGCCGATCGAGTTCAAAGGCGAGTTCGCCACGGCGAAAGGGGAGAAGGCGGTGAAAGTCTACCCGCTGCCCATCCCGGCCAAAAACTGGATCAAGGAGCCGGTCTTCGCGGGAGAGGACGGCAAGTCGCTGTGGCGCCTCTCCTGGATGCCGCGCGAGGCCGGCGGCAAGCTGGATCCCTCGATAGGGGCGGACAAGAAGCTGTGGGAGACCAACACCATGATCTGGTTCGAGGGGGACAATTGTTTCACCGGCCCGCTGGGGCGGGGTCTCTTCAAACCGCATTTCGACAACGCCATCCTCGGCATCTCCGGTAAGGAGATCGGGATCCTCCGCTTCATCGCCCCGACGACGGGCCGGTATGCGGTCTCGGTCAAATCCGGCCCCTGGGGATGCTGGATGGACGACGACAAATCGATGTCGCTTGCGATTCTGAAATTCACGTGGAACGGTGGTCCTGGCGAGTCGTTGGCCTTTCAGAAAGAGGTGAAGAAGGAGTCCAAGGGGCTTTCCATGGACATCGAGACCCGCCTGGTGGCCGGCGAGGAGTTGGCGTTCATCCCCGACGCCACCACCAACAGCGCCGACTGGACCAGCTTGCGGATCGTGGTTGGCCTGCTGGCAAGCGAGTGAGCGCGCTCACGTATAGTTTTTCCGGCATATAATTTCACGGGTGACCGTGAAATTCTAAGCCGGAAAAACT
>CAYTFM010000042.1:0-6698 GCA_964436735.1 uncultured Victivallales bacterium
CGTTCATAGAAAGGATTTTGCGCCTTCCGCTCGGTCATCCATCGGGCGATGATCGCGCCACCTCGGCTGACGATGCCGAGGAGGCGTGTGAGGGCGGCGGGAATGTGCTCACGAAGGAGGCCGGCATGGATGGTCATGTAATCGACACCCTGCCGCGCCTGCTCCTCTATGACGGAGAGCATGAGGTCGTGGGAGAAGTCCTCGGCGCGCTCGACGCGGCTGACGATCTCGTAGATGGGCACGGTGCCGAGGGGCGCGCTGCAGTCGGCGATGATGGCCGAGCGGATCTCGGCGAGATTTTCGCCGGTGCTCAGATCCATCACGGTGTCGGCGCCGTACCGCAACGCAGTCTTGAGTTTTTCGATCTCTCCACTTAAACAGCTCGAGACGTGCGACTTGCCGATGTTGGCGTTGATTTTGATTCGCAATGGCTGGCCAATGCCGACCGGCACGAGGTTCTTGTGGTCGACGTTGGCGGGAATGACGACGGTTCCGGCGGCGATGGCGTCTCTGACCGCCTCCGGAGTAAGGAATTCCGCCGCGGCAACCGCAGCCATGGCGGGAGAGATTTCGCCTCGTTGCGCGATGGCGTACTGGGTCAAGACAGTCATACAATGTTCTCCAGAAGTTCGATTGTCTTTCTCGTGGCTCCACAATGTTCAAGTATGGCGTTGCGGGCGTTCCCGCCAATTCGCTGTCGCTCCTCGGGCGAGCGGAGAAGCCTTCCGAGCGCGCCTTCGAGCTCGGAGTCGGACGGGACGGTCACGAGAGCGTCTTTCGCCACGAGGGCGTCGCGGACAAAGCGGAAATTCGTCATCCCCCATCCGGAGACGACCGGTTTGCCGAGAAGCGCGGGCTCGATGACGTTGTGCCCTCCCTCGTTGCCGGCAAGGCTTTTCCCCATGACGACAATGTCGGCGGCGGCGAAGAAGGACATCAACTCCCCAGTGGTGTCGGCGAGGAGGCAGTCGACCGATCCCCCTCCCTGGCGCTCACCGCTTGAACGGCGGAGATATGCTATCCCAAGCTCCTTCAATGTCGCCGCAATTTCCGCGCCGCGCTCAGCGTGGCGCGGGACGATGATCAACCTGAGGGACTGGAACTCTCTTTTGAGGGCAAGAAACGTCAAGGCCATGAAACGTTCCTCGCCGGGATGGGTGCTGGCTCCGAGAAGCACCATGCGGGGGGCGGCCCCAAAGACGCCGTCGAGTTCGACGACCGGTAGTTTGTCCGGCAGGGGTTGGTCGAACTTCATCGTGCCGGTCCTCTCGATCCTGAGTCCGGGGCAGACGCTGGCGTAGCGCTGGACATCCACGTCCGTCTGAGCGCAGACCAAAGAGATGTCCTTGAGAAAGGGGCGCAGAAACCATGCGGCACGGAGGTAGCCTTTGTGAGAACGATCAGACATGCGCGCATTGACGAGCACTACTTTGGCGCCGCGCCGCCTCGTCATCGTAATCAGGTTCGGCCAAAGCTCGGTTTCGAATATGACCAGAAGTGAAGGACGGACAAGACGCAGCGTGGCGCCGACAGCGAGGCTGAAGTCGAGTGGACAAAAGATGACCGGCACCGAGGATGGCGCCTTGGAGCGGGCGAGTTCCTGACCGGTCGTCGTGGTGGTCGAGAGAACGATCTGGCGGCTCGGATCGGACGCGAGCCAGCGTTTGATGAAGTCGATGGCAAGCTGTGTCTCGCCGACAGACACGGCGTGTATCCAAATCGGATGAGACAGTTTGGCAAGACGCTCCTTTGCCTCCTTGGAGAAAAAGCCAAAACGCTCCCCAAAGCTCTTCTTGTGCCCGCCGCGGGTCAGAAGCTTATAAACGATCCCCGGGACAAAACACAGTAATACGAGGGGGAAAAGAAGATTATACAAAAACAAAATCATCAACAGTTATTTCCGAACCTAACCTTACGGATGCGACATCACTTGAAAAATAGATCCGCCCTACCGACTATCCATAGAACCCGAAGCGGAAATAACTTACTGGTACAACTCGGACCAGCGCGGGAGAGACAGGTTGTACTGGGACGAGAGGAGCTGCCGGACCTCCCCGGTCTTGGTGTCGACGACGAAAATGTCAGACTTATAGCTCGCCCGCCTGGCACAGACGATATGCCTGCTGTCGGGTGCCCACGAGGGGCTTTCCCAGTCGCCGCCGCCTTTAATCTCAACCTTCTCCGAATTGTTCGCGGCCAGATAGTTGATGGCGATGCTGTAGTTTGGACCGAACTTGGCAGAGTAGACGATCATGTCGTCCTTTTTAGACCAGTCAGGTGAGACAGCCTCGCTGCCGATGGTGGAGATGGATTGGATCTGGTTGCCGACGACGCTGTAGATGCTGAGCTTCGGGCGCCCGGTGGCGTCGGAGACGAAGCAGATGCGGTCGCCAGTGGGCGACCAGCAGGGGGATGCCTCAACGTCGTTGCTGTTGGTGACGCGGCGGAGGCCTTGTCCGAAAAGATCCTTGACATACAATTCGACGCGGCGGTCCTTGCTGAGGATAATGGCGAGATGTTTGCCCGTGGGAGAGATGGCGCCAGCAGTGTTCATCCCCGGGAACTGCGCCAGCCTGGAGGTCGCCTTGGTGTTCAGGTCAAGACCGACGACGTCGGTGTAGGTGCGGCCGAAAAAGGTATACACCAGCATCTTGTTGTTCAGCCCCCAGTGCGGACCGATCGAAAGGTTCTGGTTGTTGGTGACCTGCTGAAGGTTTGCCCCGTCGAAGTCGCAGACGAATATTTCCTTGACGCTGCCGATCTGGCCGACAAAGGCGATCCGTGAGCTGCAAATGCCGGGGATCTGGAAAACCTGCTTGAGCAGTCCGTCGACAAGTTTATGCGCCGTCCAGCGCGGTGAAGACGCATTGGGAGAGGAAACCTTGATGCCGTTGGAGGTGGTGAGCGTGGCCCCCCCCGCTCCTCCCTGTCCCGATACCTCGAAATTCGCGGGCGGTGCGTTAACCACGGTGAACCAGCCGCAGTTCTTGAGGTCGGACAGGACGCAATTCGACAATTCCTGATCTCCGGCAACCCCTTTGAAGAACACGGTCGGGTCGGCCTCACCGGCGGACTTCCTCACCACCACTTGGGCGGATGCGGAGCAAACACACAAGAATGATGCGAGAATGATAAAACGACCAACAATGGCATTCATGAGTAAGACACCTTATTTGAGATGTTCGACGCGTAGGATGATGAATATACCATAACCGCTGCTGTCACACAACTTCAAAACCCCGTGAAATACAGCGAAAAACCGACAACAATTTGACATGCCACCAACAGGAGTTTACCTTTATACTCTATAAGAGTGAAAACTTAATTTTTGGTTGCGAAGATTTTGAGGAATGGTTTGCATTCGGAGAGGCTTTCGATACCAAGGTATCGGAAGCCCTCGAGGAATGCGAATCCAAACTCAAAAGATCGCAACCGCGGAGCGGCGAGCGTCTTGCGGCCGTATTTTTCCGATCCTCCTTCGGACGATATTCATATCGCCCGTCAGTCGGATCGAAAAAATCCAATCCACAATCCGACTCGCCAAAATTTAAGTTGTCACCCTTATAGAGTATAACTACAGGTTCCTTGTTTGTCACCATCACACGGGCGTGTGCATTTCATGTGAAGACCTCGTGCCCCCACTGCCGGCAGATAAGCGATGTCAGCAAGGATTTGGCTGGCAAGGTGTTCATCTGCCCTGAGTGTAAGAATCTCTTCCCGATCCCTTCCTCTGATGCGATGGCAGCCGAGGGAAGTGAGCGGAACCGCGTCTGCCCCAACTGCGGCTGGCTGCTCGAGCCGGGGGAGATCCTTTGCGTGAAATGTGGATTCAACTTCGCGACGCGGGAAGTGTTGACAACTGAAACCGACCCCAAAAGTGTAGAACTCGCCCCGCTCCCACTGCGTGTGATCTCGTGGGCTGCCGACCTCGCTCCGGGGTTGTTCAAGCCGTTTCATCTATTGCTTTTCATCATAACGCTTTTCACTTCACTGTTTCTCGCATGGATGAGCCTAGTCGTGCTGGCGCTGGGCGGCATCTTCTCGTGCGTGGCGGTCGGCGCGGGGGCCATGATGGTGTATGCGCAAGGTGTCGCATGGCTGTTCTGCGACTCGCTTTTGCCCCTCAAGGCGGCTATGGTTGAGCTGGAGGGCGACCAATGGACGGCGTTTCTGTGTGTCGTCTTCGCCCCCTTCCTCACCTTGCTCATGTTCATCTTTTGCGTGGGGAAGTATGTGAGGCAGTAGTGAGTCAAGCGTTTACCGCGAGGGAAAACCAAAGAGGACATCATGGCTATCAAAATCAGATGCGCCAACTGCAACCAAAAATACGAACTCGATGACGCGATGGGCGGCCGCAGTCTTGCCTGCTCCTGCGGTGCAACTCTCGAAATTCCCGTACCGCAGCGGAAGTCGCAGACCGCAGCTCAGCCTGCCGACAGCAAAAGCTGCCCCTCGTGCGGGGCCGTGGGCCCCTCGAGCAACGTGATTTGCGTGCAGTGTGGCTATAATTTCTCCACGGGAACGAAAATCGCGGCCGCACCTTCCTCCTCCTCGGATTCGACAGAAGAGCCGACCGAGAGTGTCCTGCAGCGGTTTTTCCCCCTGATCAAACTTGGGGTCATCGCCGCCTTGGTTGTGGGGGTCGGCGGCGGCGTCTATGTGCTCGCCACCACCAAGCACCATGGGATCACGGCGAAAACACCAATCGGCACGTTCGCCAAAATCGATGGCTTCCTCCATGAGATCAGGCTCGAGAAGAGCAAAGAGCCGGAGCCTACGCACAAAAGCTTCGGCGTCGAGGGGAAACTGTACCACTATACGGACACCGAGCTGCGGAACAAGAGCCGAGGCATGTTCACCGAGGAGGTGCTCGTCGTGGTGGATGCGGGTGGCAAGATGTGCGCCATTGGAGCCTCCTTCTCCCCACCCAGTGAGGCGATTCCCGGCTCGGGCACCAAAATACAACGATTCATGACCTCCTTCTGGGATCAGGCGGGGTGCCCTCCTCCGGAGTTTAAAGATGTCAAACGGCAGAACGCCTTCTTCTCGTGGACGGAGAATGTCGCCGAGGTCAAGAGCGACAAACTCGTCGCCAAGTGGGTGAAAGGACAAGCCCCGTCGGGGCTCCATGCCTCGTCTGACCGCGTCTGGATCACCTTGCCCGGGCTTTCCATCGACGCCCTCGATAAAAACGAGGATGAAAAAGAGTCGAAGGAGTCAAAGTCGGCTCTGCCTCAACTTCCTTCCGCCGACTCTTCGTCCGATGAATAGCGCGTTTCGCGCGCCAGGCAACCGAGCCGAACAAAACATCTTCAAAATGCCGAGGCCCCATCCTGTGGATCGGCCACGTCCCCGCGGTCATCTTTCCGCCATGTTCGAGTTTCATGGGCTGTAGACGGGACTGGCGTTGAGACGCACCTTGACGGTTCCCGACACGTCCCTCGGCAATGCGTCAACCGGCGGAGCTTCTGAGACACGCCGCGACATCGTCGACGATCTGCTCGAGGGAGCGTTCCGGCTTCCAGCCGACGAGAGCGCGGATCTTGTCCGTATTCGGACGCCGGTGCAGCATATCCTCGAAGCCCGGCTCGTAGGCCTCTTCGTAGGGGATGTGCTTGACTCCCGAGGCACTCTTCGTCCGCTGGATCACCATATCGGCAAGCTCGTTGATGGAGCACGGGCGGTCGCTTCCGATGTTGAACACCTGCCCCAGCGCGGCGTCGCACCCGGCCAGCGCGCGAATCGCTCTGACGGTGTCCTTGACATGGCAGAAGCAGCGGGTCTGTCTGCCATCGCCATACACACTGAGGGGATCGTTCGAGAGCGCGCTCTTGACGAAACGCGGAAGGACCATGCCATAGCGTCCCGTCTGCCGGGGGCCAACGGTGTTGAAGAAGCGGGCGACGACCACGGGCTGCTGGGAGGCCTTGTGGTATGCCATCGCCATGAACTCGTCGATGAGCTTGCTGCAGGCGTATGACCAGCGCGAGCGAGTCGGCGGCCCGATCAGCAGATCGTCATCCTCGCTGAACAACTCCTTCTCCGACTTGCCGTAGACCTCGCTGGTCGAGGCAATGATGGTGCGGACGGACTTGCCCACGGCGGCGTTGAGGACACGCTCGGTGCCATGCACGTTGGTCATAATGGTGCGGACGGGATCTTTGACGACAAGCTCGACGCCGACGGCGGCAGCGAGGTGATAGACGACGTCGCAGGAGGCGACCACCTGGGTGAGGTCGGGGAAGTCGAGGATGTCGGCGACGATCGTCTCGAGGCGGTCATCCGACGCGACGGCGGCGAGATTCTCCAACGAGCCCGTGGACAGGTCGTCGATCACCACCACCTCGTGCTTATCCGCCAACAGGGACTCGACAAGGTGACCGCCAATAAATCCGGCCCCGCCAGTGACAAGGAAACGCATCACATACCTCCCGCAAGGTTTCTCGCCTCGTTCAAAGGTGATGAATATACTCCATGAGACCGAACGCGACAAAGCGCGCAGCGTCCACCGCATTTTTTTCTTGCGAGAAGAGCGTCGGCGATGTTGAAATCATCGGCCTTCGCCAGTACTGCTTTTATTGTTTTTCAAAGATCTCCCAAACGGTTTCCTCTATATTCGGAGTCAGAGCGATGTCAACAGAATTCGTGCATTTGCATGTCCACACGGACTTCAGCCTGCTGGACAACGATCTCGAGGG
>CAYTFM010000042.1:6723-23052 GCA_964436735.1 uncultured Victivallales bacterium
TATCATATGCCTGCGCTGGCGATCACCGACCACGGGGCGATGGGCGGCGCCATCAAGTTCTACAACGAGGCGAAAAAAAAGCAGATCAAACCGATCATCGGCTGCGAGATGTACGTCTCCCCGACGAACCGGTTCGACAAGGATCCCAAGAACCCCGACATCAAGGGGTTCCACCTCGTCCTGCTCGCCAAAGACTTCACGGGGTACCAGAACCTCTGCCAACTCAACTCCGCCGCCGCCCTCGAGGGCATGTATTACAAGCCGCGGATAGACAAGGAACTGCTCGCAAAATACAGCACCGGCTTGATCGGCCTCAGCGCCTGCTTGAAGGGAGAAGTTCCCGACGCCATCCTCAAAGGCGACATCAAACGCGCGAAAAAACTCCTGCAGGAATACCTCGACATCATCGGCAGGGACAACTTCTACCTCGAGATCATGGATCACGGCCTCGTAGAGCAGAAGACGATCAACAAGGAACTCGTACTGCTGGCCAAGGAGTTCGACCTTCCCCTCGTCGCCACCAACGACGTCCACTACCTGAAAAAGGAGCACGTGAAGTCCCATGAGATCCTTCTGTGCATCCACACCAACAACACGATGACGGAAGGTGACGCCGGAGCGGCGGTGCCGGAAGGGGGCGACGAGTCGCTCAAGCTTGAGGGCGACAAGCCGGCGGGAGGCGGCAAGAGGCGCTTCCAGTTCGGCAGCGACCAGTTCTACCTGAAGACGGGCGACGAGATGCGCGATCTGTTCAAAGAAATCCCAGAAGCCATCACAAACACCTTGGCGGTCGCCGAGCGCTGCGACCTGAAAATCTCCTTCGTCCCGGAAGTCAACCACTACCCCGTCTACCAGATCACCGACGGCAGCACGACAAAGGAGACGCTGCGGAACATTTGCCTTGACGGCATACCGGGGCGTTACGGTTTCGATCCACGCCTCCCAAACCTCACTGACGAGCAGCGGAAAATAGTGGAGCGCATGGACTTCGAGCTCGGGGTCATCGACAAGGCCAAGTACAACAGCTACTTTCTCGTGGTCTGGGACTTCATCGACTACGCCAAACGGAAGGGCATCCCCGTGGGCCCCGGACGCGGCAGCGGCGCCGGCAGTCTCGTCGCCTACCTTACCCACATCACCAACATCGACCCGCTCAAGTACAACCTCCTCTTCGAGCGCTTCCTCAACCCCGAGCGCGTGAGCCCGCCCGACTTCGACATCGACTTCTGCGAGCGCCGCCGCAGCGAGGTGATCGAATACGTCCGGGCGAAATACGGCGACGACAGCGTGGCGCAGATCGGCACCTACAACACTCTCCGGGCGAAGGCCGTGATCAAAGACGTCGGACGAGTGCTGGGGCTCTCCTTCGCCCTGCGCAACGACCTCACGAAGCTCATCCCGACGGCTCCCGACATGACGCTGGCGAAGGCGCAGGACGACAGCTCCGAGCTCCGCGACTACATCGCCAAGGACGAGCTGGTGCGCAAGATATTCGAATATGGGGAACCCCTTGAGGACCTCAACCGCAACATGGGCATCCATGCGGCGGGTGTGATCATCGGCGACCAACCGCTCCGGCAGCTCGTCCCTCTCACCCTCGGGGCGAACAAGGAAATCATCACCCAGTACGAGGCGGGCTACTGCGAAAACCTCGGCCTGCTCAAGATGGACTTCCTCGGTCTGCGCACCCTCACGGTCATCCAGGACACCATCGACAACGTCAAGAAAAGCCGCGGGATCTCCGTGGATATCGACGCCATCTCGCTCGAGGACAAGAAGGCCTACGAGTTGCTGAACAAGGGTGACACCGTCGCCGTCTTCCAGCTTGAGTCGGACAAAATGCAGGACCTCTGCAGGCGCTTCGGGATCACCGGCCTCAAGGACATCATCGCCCTCATCGCCCTCTACCGCCCCGGGCCGATGGAGTTCATACCCGACTTCATCGCCCGCAAGTGCGGCGGCGTGAAAGTGGAGTACGACCATCCCAAGATGGAGCCCATCTTATCGGAAACCTGCGGTATCATGCTCTACCAGGAACAGGTCATGCAGGTGGTGCAGGCGCTCGCGGGATTCACCCTTGGCGGCGCGGATATCCTGCGCCGCGCCATGGGCAAGAAAAAGGTCGAGGAGATGATGAAACAGAAAGAGAAGTTCGTGAAAGGGTGCTTCGACACGAACAACATTCCGCCCGACAAGGCCAGCGCGATATGGGAGAAGATCGAGAAATTCGCCGGCTATGGATTCAACAAATCGCACAGCGCGGTCTACGCCCTTCTCGCCTACCGCACCGCCTACCTCAAGGCGCACTACCCGGCGGAGTTCATGACGGCCACGCTGGCGAGCGAGATCACCGACGCCAAACGCCTCTCCTTCCTCATCGGCGAGTGCCGCTCCATGGGCATCAAGATCCTGCCGCCGGACGTCAACGTCAGCGAACAGAGCTTCACGGTCGACGGCGACTCGATACGCTTCGGACTCGCCGCCATCAAAGGCGTCGGCGAATCAGCCGCCATCTCCATCATCGAACCGCGGGTGAAGGACGGCAAATACAAAAGCATCATGGATTTTTCGAGCCGTGTCGGAGCCGGCCTCAATACCCGGGTGGTCGAAGGGCTTGCGAGGGCCGGGGCGTTCTGCACGTTCAAAATCAAACGATCGCAACTTGTCGAACTCAAGGCGAGGATCGTCTCCCAGGCCCATTCCCGAGCGAAAGAGCTGGCCTCGGGACAGGGCTCCCTATTCGACCTCGCCCCGGAGACGGACAGTTCCCTGTCGGACTTCTCGTTCCCCGACATCCCCGAGTTCCACGAGAAGGAGATGCTCAAGGACGAGAAGGAGTTGCTGGGGTTCTACGTCAGTGGTCATCCTCTCGGCGAGCATATCAAGGAGATCAAGGCGTATTCGACTCACTCGATCCCCAAAGCCCTCGACCTCCCCCCCCAGACGCGGGCGAGACTCGGTGGCATCTGCGTGGACCTGCAATTCAAAACCTCGAAAAAGAGCGGCGAGCGCTTCATCATCTTCCGCCTCGAGGACACCGAGGCGGACATCGAATGCGCCCTTTTCAGCCGAAGCCTTGAAAAGCTTGGCTCGAAACTGGCCGACGCCGGCCAGAAAATCGAGGATATCCTGGCGGAGAACACTCCTCTCTTCGCCATAGGAACGATTCAAGGCGAGGACACGGAACCGCGCAAACTGATCGTCGACGACCTCATCACCCTTCCTAAAGCGCTGGAACTCCACACACGGGAGGTGCACATCCGAGCCCATGAGGCGAGCACGGCTCTGGAGTCGTTGACGGAGATAAAAAGCTTATGCGCGCAGAACCCCGGCAAAGCGAGGCTTGTCTTCTGCATCATCTGCGCCGAGGGGGAGATCGTCTTCATCGAGACCAGCCCCGACTTCTCCGTCACGCTCAACCCCTCTTTCACCAAGGGAGTCCAGGATATCATCGGGGAGAACTGCCTCCATTACAAGGCGGACAACACGCTCCCGAAAGGACAGGAGCGGCATTGGGAGCGCGACCGGAACAAACACAACGGAGCCGCCGAGGGAACTGCCCGCAAGGCTGGTTGAAAACAGGCGTTGCCGCATTTACATTGCCTATATGAGGATACTACTTATAGAAGATAACGATTCGGACTTCCACCTGGTCGACGAGGTGCTGGGGAAGTCGCCTGTACTTTCTGTCACCATCGAGCGTGCCACCACACTGGCGGAATCCCTGCGGAAGCTCACAGGAACGGAATACGATCTGATCCTCCTCGATCTCGGACTTCCCGACAGCTGGGGGCTCGACACCTTCCATGCGGTCAACAAGCAGGCCCCACAGCCCCCGATCATCGTGTTGAGCGGATTCGACGACGAGGACATGGCCACGCAGGCAGTCCAGCTTGGCGCCCAGGACTACCTTATCAAGGGGCAGATCTACGCGCGCTCGCTCATCCGCTCCATACGCTACGCGATCGAGAGGAAAAAGGGCGAGAAGCTCAAACAGGACCTTGAACTCAAAATGCTCTCCCAGGCGAAACTCGCCTCCCTCGGCGAGATGGCGACAGGCATAGCCCACGAGATCAATCAGCCACTGACCTTCATCAACTCCATACTCCAGTTCTCAATAGAGAACATCACGAATGGCAGGCTCAACCACGGGGAAATCATCGAAGATTTCCGCAAGGCGCTGGGATGCGTCAGCCGCATCAACCAGATCGTCAACCATCTCCGCGTCTTCGGACGAGAGAACCCCAACTCACGAAACCTCTCCGACATCACCACCATCCTCGACAACTCATTGATACTCATGCACGAGCGGCTTCGCTTGAAGAACATAAAACTCCAGCGCGAGGTCGACCCCGGCATTCCTCAAATACTTTGCAACGCATTCCGCCTTGAGCAAGTTTTGATCAACCTTTTCCAAAACGCCATCCACGCCATCGAGGAACGCAACCAGGCGGTGGGAACGAAAAGAGGCGGAGAGATCCGCGTAGCGATACGCCGTCTCACATCCTCGATCCGCATCGAATTCGCCGACAACGGTTGTGGCATGTCCCCCGAGACCCGGGCAAAGATGTTCGAGCCGTTCTTCACCACCAAGGAAGTCGGAAAGGGTACCGGCCTGGGACTTTCCATCGCCAACGGCATCATCGCTGAGCACAACGGCGACATCGCCTGCGAGTCCGAAGTCGGCAAGGGCACCACGTTCATCATCACCCTGCCCGCAACGTGATCGCCGTGACGCGATAGGAAATTCAAGGTGGTGACAAATTCGAAATCAGAATCTCGAAATCCGAAGTAATCTCGAAATTCAAATCTCGAATGGATGAGATATAACAATTCGACAGTGTTTTCTGCTGTTTCGGATTTCGTGCTTCGATTTTCGGATTTAAAGCCCCATCAGGAATACCGAGCAGATGAAACGAAATCTCCTTCTCCCCGCATGCGCGCTTCTGCTTGCCATCTCCTGCCAAGTCCAAGGACTTGAATCCTCTGGAATGGGGACGGAGATCACGGCGGACCTCGACGACATGTACCAGCGCGGGTTGCGCTATCTCGCCAAGACGCAGCAGAAGGATGGATCGTGGTCGCGGCCTGACGACAGTTATGGCGCCATGCCAGGCGTCACCGGCATGGCCCTCATGGCGTTTCTCGCCCATGGTGACGATCCCAATGTGGGCCTTTATGCGACGAACATCCACAAAGCGGTCACGTTCATTTTGAAACAATCGAGAGCTGACGGCCTCTTTGGCAAAGACGACCATGGCAGCATGTACAGTCACGGCTTCGCCACGCTCGCCCTTGCCGAGGCCTATGGAGCCGTCGACGACCCCGGCATCGGCCCCGCGCTCGACAAGGCGGTGAAGATCATTCTCAAATCACAGCAGCAGAATCCCTACCGCGCCTGGCGCTACAGCGTGAACGACAACACCGCCGACACCAGCGTCAGCGGCGCCGTGCTCATGGCGCTGCTTTCCGCCCGCAACGCCGGCATCTCGGTTCCCGACAACGCCGTCGACGACGCCCTCAAGTTCTTCAAAACATGCTACTGCCCCATGGATGGCGGCTTCGGCTATACCGCGCCCGCGGGCAGCAACTACCCGCGCACCGGCATCGGCGTCCTTATGTTCACCCTCGCGGGACGCCACACCGCATTGGAGCGTCTTGCCGGCCTCAAATACATCATGTCGAACGCGGCCGACAATGACTATAACTATCCCTTTTACGCCCGCTACTACTGCTCACAGGCGACCTTCCATGCGGACAAGGCGACCTGGGGAAAGTGGAACCGCGTGAACATCGAGGAGCTCAAAAGACTCCAACTTAAGGATGGTGGATGGAACAGTCAATTCGGTCCCACATGCGCCACCTCCTTCGCCCTGCTCTCAATCGCCCTCAACTACCGCTTCCTCCCTATTTACGAGAGGAATCTTCCCGGCGAGCGGCTCCAACTACTCCGCTGACTCGAAGCGCGGCTCGGACATTTCCCACGCAGCAGAGCTTAGGGCGTCTGGGGTTTGTCGCCCGCCGCATAGCCTGACACGATGAGATCCGGGCCGCACTTCCGCACCGAAAGCGAGGAAAGCTCGATCGCCTCCGCCAGCGACGCGGGATCCGCGCCCCCCACGCCCGTGATCGACCGCGCGCCTCCGAGAATCTTCGGAGCCATGTGGAATTCGACCTTGTGGACAACGCCCGCCCGCAGCAGTTCAGCCGCCAAGTCTCCGCCTCCCTCGACAAGAAGAGCGGTCACATTCTCCGCGCCAAGACGGCGCATCAGGCCGCGCCACTCCTCAAAAGAATTGGCGGAGACGGACTCAGGCGCGGGGCCTGCTCCCATAAGACTCGTCAGCTCCTCAGCGGCAAGTGTCCGCGTCGCCACAAGACGCCTCGGCTGGCTCCACCCCTCCACACCTCTGACCATCAGCGACGGGTGATCGGCACGGACGGTCCTGCCACCGACAAGGATGGCGTCCGCCCACTGCCGCAACCGCTGCACCCGACGTCTCGCCATAGGACTGGTGATCCATTTGGACTGACCATCTCTCGTGGCAATCTTCCCGTCGAGCGTCGTCGCCAATTTTAAAAGCACAAATGGCGTCTTATCGACGATCCAATGAAAAAACGACTCGTTCAGCAGCCGGCATTCCGACTCCATGACGCCGGTGATGACCTCGATCCCCTTTCCCTGGAGAATCTCCACCCCCCTTCCCGCATGCTGCGGGTTGGGATCCAACGTCCCCACCACCACGCGCCGCACCTTGGCGGCAAGGAGCGCGTCAACGCACGGCGGCGTGCGGCCATGGGTGGAGCAGGGCTCGAGGGTGATATAGATCGTGGAGTCAGCGGAATCCGCACCGCACGAGCGGAGAGCATTCACCTCCGCATGCGGCTCCCCGGCCTTCGCATGAAATCCCTCGCCGATGATGTGGCCGTCCTTTGTGACGACCGCGCCGACCATCGGATTGGGACTGGTGCGCCCCCACGCCTTCCGCGCGAGAGACAGCGCCCTGCGCATGTAGTGGCGGTCAGAGGTCACGGCTTGAGCTTTTCGGAGAGGCACGCGACGCGTTCGCCCAATGAACGGCACTGCTTCTCGACACGAGCGTCTGGCGCGCCGACTGAGACGGGACCGTAATGGTCGCCCGTTTCGGAGCCCTGCACGACCATCCCGTGTATGAGGAACGAGTGCAGGATGTCAAGGATGGCGGTCTCGTTCCCCCCCCCGATGTTGGCGGAGGAGGAAAAGGCGGCACCCACCTTCCCCGCAAACCGACCATGGTATTTGACGCTTTCGTCGATGAACGCGCGGACCGCGCTGGCGCTATGTCCGTAGTAGGTGGGAGAGCCGATGACGACACCATCGGCGTCAAGCATGTCCGAGGGGACGGCCTTGTCGATGGGCTTCAGGACGACCTCGGCTCCCGCACTTTTGGCACCATCCGCAACGAGTTCGGCCATTTTCTTCGTGCTGCCGCTTCGCGAATGGTAGATGATCAGTATTTTCGCCATAAGAATTTTTGAACCTCAAAAATTCTCACTTCTTCTCGTCAGGCTTCTTTTCCGCGGGATTCTTTGCCGGTTGCTCGGTGGGAGTGACCGAGATGGTGCCGCCTGGCGCGGGAGGCGTCGGCGCCGCGGGAGCAGGCTGCGTCTGAACCGCGGGCGCGGGTGTCATCTCACCGACGGGAACAAGCTGTCCGGTGGCGGGGTCAACCTTGAACTGCTGCTGCATCGTGCCAGGCTTGTCGCCGGCGGCAGGAGGCTGCGTGTCACGGGCGTCCGGCAACGGTACCGCCTGCGACGGCTTGTCAGCCTGTTTGCCGATAGCCATCTCAGCCACGCTCTTGCCTTTCGGACGGTGGGCTGTTATGATGGCAAGCGACAGGGTGATGATCAGGAAGCATGAGGCGAAGACGACGGTCAGTTTAACCAGATGCGTATTGGCGTGCGCTCCGAAAAGCGAATCAGAACCGCCACCGCCGAAGGTCGTGCCAAGCCCCGAAGTTTTGGACTGCTGCACGAGGATCAGGCCGATCAGCAGCAAGGCGATCATCACATCGAGAGTTGTTAATAAGACAATGATAATGTTCATCGTTCTACCTTGTTTTTGCCCCTATGTTTGTGATTATAAAATGATCAATACTACGTGTCGATTAACAGGCGTTCGCGATGAGTGACGAGAACACGGCCGGATCGAGGCTCGCTCCGCCGACAAGCGCGCCGTCGATGTCGGGCTTCGCCATGAGTTCGGCGGAGTTCTCCGGCTTGACCGATCCACCATATTGGACAATGACTTTTTCGGCAACCGCCGCGCCATACGTCTCGGTAAGCAGATTTCTGATGAGGGCGTGCACCTCCTGGGCCTGCTCGGGAGTGGCGTTTTTGCCTGTGCCGATCGCCCAGACGGGTTCGTAGGCGATGGTGGTCTTGAGCATCGCATCAGCGGTGATGCCGGCGAAACTGCCTTTGAACTGCGTCGTGATCACGGTGGGCATCTTGCCTGATTCACGCTCGGCAAGCGTCTCACCGATGCAGACGATCGGCTTGAGGCCGGCGGCAAGAGCCGCCTTGGTCTTCTTGCTGACAAGAGCGTCGTTCTCGCCGTAGTACTGGCGCCTCTCGCTGTGTCCGATGATGACGAAGGCGACGCCAAGGTCGGTCAGCATGGAAGCCGCCACCTCACCCGTGAACGCGCCTGAAGGCTTCTCCGAAAGATTCTGCGCGCCGAGTCCGACCCCTGAGCCGGCGAGAATTTTCGCCGCCCGGTCAAGCGAGGTGAATGGCGGACACACCGCCACGTCAATCTTGGCCAGCGACGCGGAAAGCTTCGGTAGCAACGCCTTAAGCGTCTCCTCCGTCTCCTTCGGCGTTTTGTTCATCTTCCAGTTGCCGGCTATGAAAAGCTTGCGTTTCGAACCCATGGCGACACAACCTCCTCGTGATCAATCACATAACACGCACTGCCCCACAACGACCTGTTGCGGGGAAAACAAAAGGATATATAAGTTACAGCCACACAAGCCCTCCCGCAATAGTTTTTCAGATAATTCGTTCCACAAGCTGGCTCTCTGCCGCGGCTTGGATCACGGGGTTCAGGTTTCAGATTTCCTGTTATGCTGAGCTCAGTATAACAGGAAACCTGACAACATTTGACTTCCACGCATGCACGTAACCGGCTTCGCCGGGACCACTCGTTCACACTCGTGGCTCTGTCCACACTGACCTGAACCGAGCCCCGGCAGTCATGGAGGGGTTGCGACGAATGCAATAACAATTTCCTGAACGATCAAGTCAACCCGAGGAGGCGGGTGCCGACCGATATCCAGAAGGGAATCGTCAACAGCGAAAAGGCCGAGGTGCCGATCACCACCCGGATGGCGGTTGGCGCGTCGGCCCCGTACATCCGCGTCAACATGATCGGAAACATCGCCGAGGGCATCGCCGCCTCAAGCACCATCACCAGCTTCAACTCTTTGGAGACGGGGAGGACAGTTGGCAGGACAGCCATAAAACCCAACAACAGCGCAGGCAAGAGGCAGAGACGCAGGAAACTCGCGGCGGCGACCACCTGCGCCCCGCCCCGCCAGTCCGCCCCCTCGATATGATCCCGCACGGTGGCGCCGATGAGCAAAAGGCCAAGCGGCACGGCGCACCCTCCGAGCCACTGCACGGGTTTCATGACGAAGTCGGGAGCGATCTGCGTGCCGGTGAGCAAATTCACCGAGACGCAGAGCACGACGGTCACGGACGGAGCGTTGAGTAGCCTCTTCCACCATCCCGGCGT
Organism: uncultured Victivallales bacterium; assembly: GCA_964436735.1. Taxonomy (GTDB): domain Bacteria; phylum Verrucomicrobiota; class Lentisphaeria; order Victivallales; family GWF2-38-69; genus CAYTFM01. Next base: position 16,505 of record CAYTFM010000042.1, read on the forward strand.
CAGTCCGCCGGTCAAGACCAGAATGCCGAAAGTCCACATGACCACCTCGCCGCCGATCATCGCGACCATGAGCACGCCCAAAGTGGCGCGCACGGCCTCAACACCCCCCATTACCACCGGCGGCCCCATCAAGGCCATCGGGATATAGTAGTAGTTGCACACGCCGGCCGTGCAGATGAAGGCTCTTCTCTTCGCCGCGGTGTCCATCCAACTCCTCCCCGCCGCCAGACGCGTGATCGGGTAGGCGGCGGCAAACCCCGTGGCGATGAAAAGCCCCATCAGCAGAGGCGGCCACACGAGATTCGACGCCTTCAGCAACGCGGGGTTGCCAAGGATGTTCGTGATGATCAGGCAGGGGACGAGAAGGCGGACAACAACGCACATCAGGCTTTTGTCGGCCTCCTCGGTCAACCAGCGCAGATGTCGAAGCGCGAACCCCGCCCCTAAAATGGCGAACACCGCGCTCACCGCCGCCAGAATCTTTAAACTTGTCTCCATTTCCCCTTACTCGACCTTGGCGACGCAATAGGAACAGCCTTCCATCTCGGCCCGACAGCAGCCTTGAGCGATCTCCAGCCTGACCCCTTTCGCGGCCTTCGCGTCAAAGCGCGACGCGCCAGCGAGGGCAAACGAGGCGGATGCCTTCGACGCCGAGGGATTGACGGCCACGACCCAGCGTTCACCGCCCCCCTCGCGCAAGTAGACGAACGGGTACCGACCTCGTTCGCCATAAAGCACGCTGAAGGAGCCGTCGGCGGATAAGGCTTTGGACGCCTTCCGCATCGCGATCATCCGCTTCGTGAAGTGCAAGATGGAGCCACCGTCTTTTTCCTGCGAGCTGACGTCTGGACGCGACGCGCTCGGATCAAGCGGCAGATACAAAGCCTCGGACGGTGCGGAGGAAAATCCGGCGTTGATCTTGCCGTTGTCCCACTGCATCGGCGTCCTCGCGCCGGTCCGATTGTAGCCGCCCTCTTTGGAGGGAAGCCCGTGGACATAATCCATGCCGATCTCGTCGCCATAGTAGATGAACGGGACGCCCGGCATCGTATAGACCGCCGCCAAGGCGCACTCAAGCTCGCGGTCGGAGCGCCCCATGCGGATTCTGCCGATGTCATGGTTGCCCGTCGGAACTGCGACGTACCCCATGTTCTTGGTGGACACGTACTCCTCGTCCATCGCGTCGAGGAACAGCCTGACGTCCCCCTTCCCTTCTTTGTCGAAAAAGCTATGACCGTCAGGATAGGGCGAGTTGCCGACGCGCCATTTCTCCTGCCTGAAGAGGGCGGTGTAACCCGGATTGTTGAAGTGCACCATGAAGTCGACATGGAATCCCGCGGGAATCGCCTTCGAGGGCTTCGACCACTCGGCGACAAGGATGGCGTCGGGATAGTGCTTCTCCATCCAGCAACGGTAGTCCTGCCAGAGCTCCAAGGTCTTCGAGCCGTCAGCATCCCCTTTGACGAGCGACGAGGCCATGTCGACGCGGAAGCCCGCCGCCCCCATGTCGAGCCAGAACGCCATGATCTTCTTGAGCTCATCCCTGACCGCCTTGACGTCGGGGTGCTCCTCACCGAGCTGCCACTTCTTCGCGGGATCGGGCTTGGCGAACCCATAGTTGAGCGCCGGCTGGCAGTAGAAGAAGTTGATCATATAATTGCCGTCGCGCTCGGCGAAGCCGTTGATTGACCGGAAGGGATCCAGCCCCTCGCCCCAGCTGTTCGACCAGATGAACCAGTTGGAGTACTTGTTTGGTGTGGCTTTGCAGGACTCCTTGAACCAGGGATGCTCGACGGAGGTGTGGCCAGCCACGAGATCAAGAATGACGCGGATGCCGCGGCGCGACGCCTCCTTGAACAGACGCGCAAGGTCGTCGTTCGTTCCGTACCGCGGGGCGACCTTGTAGAAGTCGGCGATATCGTAACCGGCGTCCTGGAATGGCGATTCGAAGCAAGGGTTCAGCCAGATGGCATCGCAGCCGAGCGAGGCGATGTAGTCGAGCTTGGCGATGACGCCGGGCAGATCGCCAATGCCGTCGCCGTTCGTGTCGTTGAAGCTCTGCGGATAAATCTCGTAGAACACGGCCCGTTCAAGCCATGCCGGGGCTTTCATTTTCAAACTCATGAGCATCTGTCTCCTTGTTAATTATGCCAATTGAATAACTTGCCATGCAAACCTTTCCTCAACCTTTTCCCCTATGCTCCGTCATGATGGCCAGAACCTTCTCGCGAATCGCGAAGAACTCCTCCTTCGCCTCGGCCAGCAATTCCATCGGAAGGCCAGTGCAACCGTTCTCGGCCGCCGCCAGAAGGGCGAACCCCTTGTCGATGATTGGCAGGATGCGCTTGAGGCAGGCGACGATGAAACCACTATCAGGGGCGCGTGTGGTAATGCCGTTGAGCGCGCCCGCGAGCTTCGCCCCCAGCAACTCAGCTTGAAAGGCCAGGTCGTGGGCCGCTTTCTGCCGCTCGCCATGCGACTCGTCGACCGCCTCCGCCGCATGAAACAGAGCAAGACCTAATCTGCTGGCGCGCTCGACGAGCGGATGCACAAGATCGCCATGGGCGTTGCGGACCCAGTCGATGCCCTCACGGCTCGGATCGGGTGGAGGCTCCTCGTACTCGTCCCATCCATCTTCCGCTCCGGCAAAGAAATCCTCTTTCCACTCTCCCAGTTGATCACGTTTGCCCGAGTCGTCCTTGCGCTCCTCCTCGCCGCCACTCCATCCCATCTCCCGAGCGATCTTGTCCTCCGCCTCAGGCGATTCCCCATGCTTGTCCATCAACTCAAGATACTTATCCGTGACGGCATCCGAGTTGCGCAGGACCTTCTCCCAGCCGAACTCGTCGAGAGGGCGGTCGTGTGCCGCCTCGCAGGCTTCGCACGACTCGCGCCGCGCGCGGTCAAGCCTTTCGGTCAGATTCGAGAGAAACCGCCGCATCGCTTTCGAGTTCTCCTCGCATCGGTTCAGCTCCTCATCCTCCGTCATGCGCCACTCGGGCACTGAAACGTCAAGGTGATAGTCCGCGCTTTCAATCACTACGCGGCCGTTGTGGCAACTAAACCATTCGAGATACAACGCATTGCTGCGCCGTTCGGGCACTTTTTCGCCTCGCTTCTTCATCTCATAGGCGGTGCTCGCATCCACCAGCAGAACCCGCACCTTCTTCGATGCCGTGATGTCACCGACCTCGCCACACTGCTCGCCTGCCAATGACACAAGGCTCTCGTCAAGCTCTGCTTGCGGATTCTCGAAACGCAAGAGGCAGCCGGCAAGGTCGCGGAGACAATCCCCTTTAAGCTCAAGCGACAAAGGCGTATCCCGCCCCCGCAGCCAGATCTTTCCGACAACCTGTCCCCTGACTCGATTGTCCACCTCGCCGCGCTCGACGGCCGAACCGATACGGAATGCCATAGAGAAAAAACTTCCTTTATTCACTCACCGGCCGCCGCGGCCGCACGCTTCAAACACGAAATTCCTACCGCTTGTCACCGCTCTTCTGTGCATCGGGAGCGGACGCGCTCAGGATCGCATCGGCCATCCGCACCGTAAGGAGGGTGGCGGTGGCGGAGTCGATCTTGTGCTGCTCGCAATGAGCCAAGAAGGCGCGCCGCAAATGCCGGGCGAAGTCTTGCATACGGTCTCGTCCCGCCACCCGTTCGGCGAGCAGAAAGTCCACCCAACCACCAAGGCTTCCCATGAGGTTCAACTCAAGGGCATGCAACAGCGGCGGCTTGTATCCTCTGGCGAGCAGGTTGGCCATCAGCGCGGCCTGCATCACCTCATACCCGCTATCCATCCGCTGCGTCTTCTCGAACTCCTGCACAAGTTGCTCAAGAGCTCTGTCCAAGCTTTGCCGTTCAACAGGCGGAGTGGCCGCGCCTTCGGCAGACGAACTCGTCGCCAGGTTTTTCACCATGGACAGGGTCGTCGCCAAACGGTTCGTGGTCTCCCTGGTGCGCTGGGCGATGACGCGGGCCAAATTGAGAAGGACCCTCTGCCCTATGCGAGGAAGCTCGAGCATGACCCGCTCGAGCGCCTTGCGGGGCACCACCACCGTATCCGTGTCCACAAGCGCCACGACGTCGGCCGACCGCGGCTGCCTGTCCACCAAAGCAAGCTCGCCGACGACGCCCCCCGGCTTGACGGTGAGCAGGGCGGGTGTTCCGATGCCGCCTCCGCAATCGCTCCTGAGCACCTGCAACTCGCCTTCAACCACAAGATAGGCTTCCGCCCCCTCGTCGCCAACCTGGAAGAGCGTTTGGTTGGCTTCGAACCTGCGATGCGGAAAAACGTCGGCGAGTCCCTCCACCTCATCCTCCGTGAGGCCGGCGAAAAGCTCCGTTTCCTTTAGTACGCTAAGATTTTTCCGGCTCTTCGGTGTGCTTTTCCCTGCTCCGTCCTTGGAGCCGCTGGAACCTGTTGAGTCTTTTTTCATGGCAACCTCCGCTGATGTAAGTGGCTGTTAAGAAATAAGTGTTACATTTGCTGGCAGCTATTCTGAACTTTTGGCAAGGAGCGATTGACGAGCCCGCCGCGGCGGGTGAGGAATGAGCGACACAGGCAAAAGGCGGAAGAGCGCCAGCCCTCCGGGGCGGGGCGGCAGGGCACCATCCGCTGTGTCGCTTGTCGTTCATTCGCCGCGGTGAACTCATTCCTCGCTCCGTGCGGCTGGTGCCCTGGCGCTCCCGCCAAATTGTAACACTTATTTTTAACAGCCACTAAATGCGGTTGATAGTCTACGGGGCGCATTATGGCAGGGCCTCATACTGCTTCACCACATAGTCGTGAAGTTCCTTCGCAAAATTGGAGACAATCACCGACTGCTCGGCATTGTATTTGACATTGTTCAAGTAAAGGTAGCGCAATGCGTCTCCGTGATGGGTCTCCGGAGCGATTCCGCAGAAGAAGAATCCCGTCCCCTCCGCCTGCTCGGCGAAATGGGGCGTGGCGGGATGCGAGATGGGGAAGTCGAGAGTGATCGCCTCAATTTTCTGCTGGCACAACTCCCGCACCCTGAATTTCAGCTGGCCAATCAAATCCTTCCCCAACTCCACCACCTTCAAGTCGGCACGCATCCAGTCGGAAACAATCTTCACGTCCAGCCGGGCGATATCCGGCAGCTGCCCCAGAGAACCGGACTCCGGAACCGCGGGATAGACGCGGTTCAATCCGTTGTGGACATAGATCTTTTGGATGATGGCGGCATGCTTCGGCGGCAGGTAGGCTGGACGTTCAGGCTCGGGGCACACCCTGGTATAATACTGGACAACCGCCCGACGCGACTCGTCGGTCCGCTCATTGAGATTCTTGAAGACGGACGACGGCGGCGAGTTCGCAATGATGACGCCGGTTTCCTTCGCCCCGATCTTCAGCAAGGTCTTTTGCGAGGCGGGGTGCGTGGTCACCGCCTTGCTGTTGATCCCGTAGAATCCCTTGTCCCTCAGCAAGGCGACGACCATCGTGGCGATGGTCGCGAAAATGTCGTGCCCTCGGTAGCGCGGATCGACCACTGCGTTCGCCGACTCCACCACCATGTCGCCTGGCGACTTCACGGTGACGCCCCAGTAGCCGACCATCTCCTCCTCGGCGTTGAAGGCCCCATACGCCATCATCTTCCCGCTCTTCAACTGTTCGGCGATCCTGCCGGGATAATAGAAGTCCTCGTTCAGGTAGGTGTAGCCATAGACCCTGTAGACGCACCGCGCGATGGACACGGCGTCATCCGCCCTCACCTCCCTGAAAAGTGGTGCGTCCGAACTCTTCTCATGGTTCTCGCCGAGGATGACGGACTTCTCCTGCTCCGTCATGCTCTGATCGATGGAGGAGCCGGGCATCTTGACGGAAAGCTTGATCTGCTTACCTTTTTTGCCGAGGAAACTAAACTCGACCTCATCGGTGATCGCCCGTATGAGACGCATCCCGATTCCCTGCTTCTCGCCACCCTCGATTTTACTGAAGTCGAACGGCAGCCCCTGGTCTTCGATGATTAGAATGAGGCGGCCATCCTCCCGCACGACTCTCAACTCGTAGAACTCCGCCGCGCCCGGCTCGTAGGCGTGCTGGATCACGTTGACACAGGCCTCCTCCGTTATCAACTCGATTTTGCCGGCGGCCTGCGGATCGAATCCCACGCTTGCCGCAAGCTCGCGGATGAAGGCCAAAACCGCGGCAAGCGGCACCTTGTCGGCAGGCACCCTAAGCTGCGCAAGCAGTTGCCGACCTTTCACTTCCTGCTTCATAACATGCTCCTCCTATTCGATCGCCGGGGCGGTGGTTTTGTAGCTCTTGTCAAGGGCGTTCACCATGCAGATCGCCGATCCGATCAGCAGCAAGATCGCCGTCACGCTGAATACCCCATGCAGTCCTTTGATGAACGCGTCGCAGGTGGCGGCATCGACGCATTCCGTCGACAGCAGCGCATTCATGCCGCCGTGATCACCCATAATCATCTGCAATGCGATCGACGCCATCAAGGTGCCAATGGAAAGGGCGAAGAACCTTGTAGTCTGTATCAAGGCCGACGCGACGACCAGATCCTTTCCCG
>CAYTFM010000042.1:23062-30069 GCA_964436735.1 uncultured Victivallales bacterium
ATGCCGGTGGCACGGCGCCGGCGACGCCGTGCGCTGGGAGGCCCGCGACGCCGAGTCCGAACTGGCCGACAAGAATATACAAGATGGCAGAGCTTTTGCCCAGCAGCAGATAGCTGCACATAACCATGGTGCCGAGCAGAAAACCCGCCGCGCTGAGCCACGACGGTTTCATCTTCGCCGACAACCATCCGGTGAAAGGGGAGATCACGCACAGGGCAATCGAGTAGGGCGACAAAATCAGTCCGACCTCGGCCGCGTTCCTGCCCATCACGCTCTGCAGAAAGAAGGGGAAGATGAAACTGCACACCGCAAGGGTCGACGCAAACATGAACAGGCACGTGAGGCCGGTCGAGACGCTCCGGTACTTGAACAAGTCCAGATGGAGCAAGGGCGAACTCCTCCTCAATTGCGACACGACAAACAGGATGAGGACAAACGCCCCACCGGCGATGAGCGCGGTACTTGCGGGGTCGAGACGGTGGTTCTTGCCGACGAGATCGAATCCGATGATCAGTCCTCCAATGCCCACGCACGACAAAACCGCGCCGAGCCAGTCGAACGCCTCTCTCACCTCGCCCGCCTTGCGCCCGACATGCGGCAGTGACGCATAGCAGAGGAAAACCGCGGCAATTCCGACAGGGACGTTGACGAAAAAGATCATCCGCCAACCCGCATAGTAGGTGATCACCCCGCCCAGCAGATACCCGATGGCGTAGCCAGCGGCGACGACCGTCGAGTTCAAACCAAGCACCACTCCCCGAAGCGCCCCCTCGAAATTCTGGGTCAGCAGCGCGCTGGCGTTGGCCAACAGGCACGCGGCGCCGATCGCCTGCAGCACGCGGGACACGACAAGCGTCCCGCATGTGGGAGAAAACGAACAGAAAGCCGAGCCCACAGTGAAGATCACATACCCGGCGTTGAACACCCTCTCCCGGCCGAACAGATCCGCCAACCTGCCCGCGACAAGCATCCCCGCCATGATGGTGATCAGATAGGCGGTGATGATCCACTGGGCATTGCTGATCTCGGCGGACAGATCGCGGGCGATCGAAGGCAACGAGACGTTGACGATCGTAGCGTCAATGGAAGCAATGAGGTTGGAGAACTGGATGACGGCGATGATCAGCCACTTGCCCTTCAACACGCGGAGCTTGTCTGTCAGTTTGGTATGCAAGGCTTAGCCAAATCCGTTTTCCCAACGACCACATATGTCACGCGCTCTGAGCGCTGGGAGCGGCGACAACGGTGCCCTCGAGCTGCGGTGGCAGCTCAGGTTGCGGCTGTGGCACAGGCGGCTGCGGCTGTGGTTGCGACTGCGACTGCGACTGTTGCGGCGGACGCGGCTTGCCGGAGTTGAAAAAGGCGTCGCAGGCGCGGCGGTAGCGCTGGTAGATCTTCTCGTCATACTCCTTCGGCACGGGGCCGGCTCTCTTCCAGTCGTCCTGGATGCGCTTGATCTCGTCAAACGCCTCGGAACGGAGCAGTTTGCGGTTGGATGCGGAAGCGAACGCGCTCGAATTCCCCTCAAAAGCGGCCTTGAGCTCCTCCGCGAGATCGATTCCCTTCATATTCTCAAGCGGCTCTTCGACCGACTCGATGCCCACGATCCGCTCAAGACGCTCGCAGAGTTTCCGCTTCACCTTGAGGTTTTCGAGCCGATCCTTGCGCTGCTGGTCGAAGAACTCCCGCTTGTGGCCGAAGAAGGCGTCGCAGGCGGCATGATAGTGCTCCTTCACATCCTCCTCACGCTCGCGGGGAACAGCCCCGACCTTTTTCCACTCCTCTTGGATCACGCGCACCTCATCGGTCGCCTTGAGCCAATTTTCGTTCGCCTGGGCGATGCCCTCTATTTTGGCGATCAACTCCAGCTTCGCCGCCAGATTGAGCTCGCGCTGCCGCCTTGAATCGTCGAGGAACTTCTGCCGCTTCTCGTAGAACTCCTTCACTGGGGCGTTGAACTCATCCCACAGCTCCTTCTCCTTCTCCTTCGGCGGCGGGCCGATCTGATTCCACTGAGCGATCAGCTCTTTGACGTTCTCGGCCAAGTCATTATAGCGCACGTCTCCGCTGAGATTGCCAAGCAGCTCCTTGACCTTCTGAACGAGCTCCTCTTTCTTCCGCAGATTCTCCGGCCGATCGGCGTCGATCTTCGTGAAGAACGCCTCGACGAGGCCATTGAACCGCTCCCAGAGGGCGTGTTCATGCTCCTGCCGCGTCGGCCCGATCTCCTTCCACTTCCTCTGCATGCCCCGCGCCTTCTCAAATCCACCCTTCCAGTCGAGGGCCGCAAGGCTCTCCGCCTCGACGCACAACGCCTCCTTGGCTTTGCGCCGGTCCTCGTTGACGCGGTCAATCTCCCCGCGGTGCACCTTCAGTCGTTCGAAAAAAACGTCGCAGGCGCCGCGGAAGCGCTTGTAGATCTCCTCGTTGACCGCACCCTCGCAGCGTCCGAGCGTCTTCCACTCCGCCTGGAAGTCCTTGAGCTTGTCACTGGTAGCCTTCCATTCGGTGGAGTCGCGTAGAGCCTCGGCCTTCTCGCATAGGGCCGTTTTAAGTTCCAGACTCTTCGTCCTGTCCTCATGGAGTTTGTCGTAGAACTCTTTGCAACGAACGTACGCGGCCTCGCAGGCGGTGTCGAAGCGCTTCCACACCTCGTCCGCTTTCTCGCGCGGGGCGGAACCGATCTTTTTCCACTCGGCTCGTAACTCCTTGAGCGTGTTGGCGACCTCGCGGATGACCGTTTCGCTCGCAAGAGCCTCCGCCCTTTCGCACAGGACAAGCTTGGCGGCATAGTTCTCCCAACGAGCGAGATCTTCCGCCTGCCTCGAGAGCGCGAGCTTGTCATAGAAGATTTTCTTCGCCTTCTCGAACCGCCTGTTGAGCTCGCGCTTCTGCTCCTTCGTCCCAGGCCCCTCGGCGTTCCAGGAAGCCTGCATCTCCCGGACACGGTTCAGCCCTGGTTTCGCATCCTCGACGGCGGCCATCTTGTCCATCTCTTCGCAGAGGGCCACAAGGCGCAGCAGCTCATTTTGCACAGCCTCATCGCGCGCTTTCTCGAACGCCACCTTCCGGGCCTGGAAGGCGGCCAGCGAGGCGGCATGCCGGCCTTTCCACTCTTCAAGAAGCCCGACAATCGCGCCGAGCGAGATGATCTCTTTCTCCAACTCGGCGAATCGGGTCTCGGCGGCCGTCCAATCGGTGGAGGCCGCAAGCGTCTCAAGCTCCGCGCCAAGCGCGCCCAAACGCTCCATGGCCGCCTGCCGCTTCCCCGCGTCGTCGTCATACTGCTTTTTGAACTCGACATACTTCTGGCATGCCGCTTTGAACCTCTTCTCCAGTATCTCCCAATATTCGGCGGGAATCGTTCCCATCTCGGGCCAGCGGGTTGAGATGGCGTCGTACTTCTGCCGCGCCTCCTCCGAGGCGTCGCCGACAAGCTTCTCGACCTCCACGCAGGCCGCCTCGCGTTCGGAACGGATCTTTCTCAATTCGAGGTAGGTGGAGTGGCGCGCCTGAAACTTCGCCCTCGCCTTGTCGAACGCCTGCCACTGCTCGGATTGAGCCCGTGTGGAATCCAACTCATTCCACTTCGCCAAAGCAGCCGAGAAAAACTGCTCGGTCCCGCTCCAGTCGGCGGAGTCGCCCCGTTTCTCCGCCTCGTAGCGGAGCTCGGAGAGAATGCCGGCGGCGTGGACATCCACAGTCTTCTGCGGCGCAAGATCCCCCGTCGCCTCAGAAGCGGCGGGCGCGGAGGCGGGAGATGAAGCGACCTCCCGATGCGTGTCTTGGGAGGACGCGGTGACAGCAGGGGTGGCTGTCTCGGCGACGTCCGAGGCACTGTCCTGCTTGGTGGGTTTCAACAGTTTTTCAAGCCATGAAGACATGTTTCCTCACACCAGATGATGCACACAACTATTACTCGACGAAGGACGAAAGTTCCCGAAGAAAGACCTGCAAGGCCTCCCGCTCGGGGAACGATCCGATGCTCTCGCCGTATTTGAACACACTATACCGGCCTTTGCCGCCGGAGATACCCAGCGCGGCGTCGCACGCCTCGCCAGGTCCATTCACCGCACAGCCCATGACGGCTATCTTGACCGGCTTGAAGCCACGCCCCGCCGTCTTCATCCGCTCGATCTCGCGTTCGATCCGCTCGACGAGGGGGAGCAAGTCGACCGCGGTCCTGCCGCAGGTCGGACAGGAGACGATCTCAGGACGACCCTGACGCAGTCCGACCGCCACAAGGATTTCTTGGGCGATGCGCACCTCGTCGACCGGATCGCCCGTGACACTTACTCTAACCGTGTCGCCGATGCCTTCAAGCAGCAATGCGCCGATGCCGATGGCGGATCTGACGCAACTTCGCAGCAGCGTACCCGCCTCGGTCACTCCAAGATGCAGCGGATAATCAGTCATGGCGGCGAACCGGCGGTAGGCGGCGATCGTGGCGGTGGGGCTGGTGGATTTCAAAGAGACTTTGATATCTTTGAATCCATATCTCTCGAGAAGCTCACACTGGGCGAGCGCGCTTTCCACAAGGCGTTCCGCCAGCTCTTTCTCCCCTTTCTTTTTTCCTGCGCCACCGTTCTTGCGCATCTTCTCTTTGGGGAGGCTTCCCGAATTCGCACCGACACGGATGGGAATGCCCGCCTCGCCCGCGGCCTCCGCGACCGCCTTGACTCTGTCCGCGCCGCCGATGTTTCCCGGATTGATCCTGATGCCATGGACGCCATGCCGGATCGCCTTCAACGCCAGGCGGTAGTCGAAGTGGATGTCGGCGACGACGGGGAGCCCTCCCCCGGCGATAATGGCGGGCAGCGCGGCGGCCGCGGCGGCGTCGGGTATCGCGACGCGGACGATCTGGCAGCCTGCGTGGCGGAGTCGGCGAATCTGCGCGGCGGTGGCGGCGGCGTCACGAGTGTCGGTCTTCGTCATCGACTGGATCGAGACGGGAGCCCCTCCTCCAACCGCCACGTCGCCAACAATGATCTTCCTCGAGCTTCTGCTATTGTTCTTTTTTAGCATCGGAGTCGGACTGCGGGGCACTCTGCTCGGCAGGTTTGGTCGTCTTTTCAGCGGCAACGGACGTCGGCGTCAGCTCCGTCTTTCCCGTCGTGGCGGGTAGGACAGCCTCCTTCTTGCCGGTGATGGCATCGGAGAGGTTGTCTTTGACTTTGGTGAGATACCCGCCGGTTTTGCGGTCGATGTCATTGTACGTCACGAACACCATCAAACCGATCAGCAGGAAGAAAAACGCCATCGTGATGGGCTCAATAAACTTAGCCGGGATCTTCCGCCTGAAAATAATCTCGATGAGCGCCAACAGGATATGCCCGCCGTCCAGCACGATCAGCGGCAGTAGGTTGAGCAGTCCAAGGGAGAAGGTGATCAGCACGGTGAGGTTCAACCCATATATCAGCGAGCCTTTCTTCACAGACATGTAGAACGCGTCGATGATGGCGATCGGTCCGCCAAGATGCCGCGCCTTCAGCGTGCTCTCCTGAGAGAAAATCCCTCGAAGTGACTTGTAGCTCATGTCGATGACGTTGACGAACTGCTCCCACGGATTTGGATGATTGAGCCAGAAGAGCATGAGCCCTTTTATCTCGCATTCGACAAACTGACGCGGTCTCACCTCGATCGTCATCTCTTGGCCGCTCCGGTCAATCGTCAAGGTGAGCGGGCTGCCTTTGCTCGCCCTGACGAGGCTGTTCAGGTCATTGGAGGCGCGGAGCGCATTGCCGTCGATTTTGAGGATGACGTCATTGGGTCGCAGTCCTCCCGCCTCGGCGGCGGAGCCCGATCTGACGGCGTTGACCTTGATCGGCATGGTCTCGCTTTTCTCCACGCCGATCCAGTAGCCGCCCTCGGCGTTTGGGAATTTCTCAGGGGTAACCTGTAGGCTCATCTGCTTGCCGCCCCGCAGCACCTCCAACGTCACCGGCTTGCCACAGCTCTCGTAGAGCAAGGGGATGAAGTCGTTGTAGGAGTTGACCTTCTTGCCGTCGACTTTGACGACCTCGTCCAAATCAGACAGTCCCATCGCTTGGGCGGGAGACTTTTTCTCGCAGTAGACGATGACGGGGATCTTCGGCGTGAAGAACGGATAGGCGATGCGCTCCGTCGGGAGGATTTTAGGATTCTCCACCGGAACGTAACGGATGGTGAGCGTCTTCCCCTCGCGCTCAACCTCGAGCTCGACCGCGCCGATGGTGAAAAGAATCTTCTTGAAGATCTCTTCCCACGTCGTGTGGAAGGCCTTGCCATTGAGTTTGACCACGACATCCCCGGGCCGTAGACCGGCGCGGTACTCAGGGCACTCCGCGGGGACCGCGGCAATCCCGAAGGAGCGCATCTTGGGCGTGCTCTGGGGAATGCCGTGTATCCACAGGAACGTGGCGATCACCACACCGAAGATAATATTGAAAAAGGGACCGCAGAAGGCGACGATTATCCTGTCAAGAGGTTTGACGGCCGGAAGCGGCTTCCCGTCCTCATCCTTCGCGTCTCCCATGCCGTCGATCTGCGGCAGTTCGACGTAGCCGCCGAACGGCAGCCAGCCGATCCGGTAGTCCACGCCGTTGTGCTTGTAGCCCCAGACTTTCCTGAAACCGATGGAAAAGGCGACGATATGCAGTTTGCGCCATTTTGCCGCCAGAAAATGTCCCAGCTCATGGACGAACACGCACAGGCCGAGCAGAAAGATGCCCATCACCAGCACGCCGAAATTTGTCAACCACTCTATCACCATCCGGCAAAACTCCTGAATGCCTCAGCCACAGGGCAGGCATTTTTGCTAATTATATAAGGATACGGGGAAAAAAGAAGCGTCTAATATAGTATGCATCAGCGGATATGCTACCAGACGTTAACGACCCGCGACACAAATATGTCCGGCCGCTTCGTGCGCTTTGGCTCGGGCCCAGGCGTCCGCCGCGAGAATGTCGTCGAGCGTGGGACCTGTGCGGGAATTGTGCGAGGCCATGACCTTTTCAACGACGCGCCAA
>CAYTFM010000042.1:30079-32985 GCA_964436735.1 uncultured Victivallales bacterium
GGAGCGTGATCGCGCGGCGACGGAAAAGGTCGACTGCGGCCTCGTTGGCGGCATTCAGCACCGCTGGCATCGTCCCGCCGGTCCGCATCACCTCGTAGGCGAAGTCGATCGACGGGAACAGCGAGCGGTCGAGTTCATGGAATGTCAGCGAACCAACCTCCGCGAGGCGCAGCGGCTTGAGACCGCCGGGCAGTTTCCGCGGATAGGTCAGCGCGTATTGGATCGGGAAGCGCATGTCCGGGTCGCTCATCTGGGCGAGCATCGTCCCGTCGGTGAACTCGACCAGAGAATGCACAATGGACTGCGGATGGACGATGACGTTGATCTTGTCCGGCGGGGCGTCGAACAGCCAGGACGCCTCGATCATCTCAAGCGCTTTGTTCATCAGCGTCGCCGAATCGACGGTGATCTTCGGCCCCATGTCCCAGGTGGGATGGGCCAGCGCCTCCTCATAGGTGACCTTCTCCAACTCCGCGAGGGTGTGGCCCCGGAACGGACCGCCGCTCGCAGTGAGGATGAGGGAGGCGACATCACCAGGGGATTTCCCCTCAAGGCACTGGAAGATCGCGCTGTGCTCGCTGTCGACCGGCAGGATCCTCGTCCCCTTGGCGGCGGCCTCGCCCATGACCAGACCACCGGCCATCACCAGGACCTCCTTGCTCGCCAGGGCGACGTCCTTGCCGGCGCGGATCGCAGCAAGGACGGGAAGCAGACCACCCGTTCCAACGATGGCACACAACACGATGTCAATGTCAGAAGCACCGACCGCCGCGGCCAAAGCCTCTCCACCACCGATGGCGCGCGAACCTTCCGGCAAAAGCTTCTGCAACTCCGCAACTCTCGATTCATCAGCGCAGACAGCCAGCGGGCAGTCGAGTTCGCGGCACTGTCCGGCGAGCCGATGGAGATTGGACCGCGCGGCGACGAGCCGCACCTCCAGTTCGTCCCGGAGCGAGAGGGCGACGCTCACCGCGTTTTCCCCGACCGACCCTGTGGATCCCAATATGGCAACCCGTTTCCTCACGGCGTCCTTTCCAGCATGATAGTCACGGGACCATCGTTGTGAATCTCCACCTTCATATCAGCCCCGAAAACCCCGGTGGCGACAGGCACGCCCGCCGCCTTGACCTGCGCGATGAAACGCTCGTACAGTGGGATCGCCTTCTCCGGTCTCGCCGCCTCGGTGAAGCTTGGCCGACGTCCTTTGGCGCATTCGCCGTACAAGGTGAACTGAGAGATGATCAGCGCCGAGCCGCCCACGTCCAACAAAGAACGGTTCATCTTCCCCTCCGCATCCTCGAAAACGCGGAGGTTCGCGCACTTTTCCGCAAGAAAATCGGCCTCGACCTCAGTGTCCACATGCGTCACGCCAAGCAGTATCACAAACCCGCGGCCGATCTCTCCCGCGACACTCCCGCCGATGACGACCGATCCTTTGGCAACCCGCTGCACCAACGCCCTCACGTCAACCTCCTCAACCTGCAATTCGAAGTCCGCATATCTAAACAAAGCTTTGCGGCAGCGCTTTCCGCTACTTCGAATTTCGTGCTTCGATTTTCGGCTTTGCTTCAGCGGCGGCTGATACAGTACTCTCAGGCGTCAGCATTTTAAACCATAACCTCCTTCCACTCGAGAAGATCGCTTCACACGTTTTGCATTTTCGGCGACAAACCGTATTGTAGTTTTGCGTATGGATACCGGAAAAACAGTCAAGAAACTCACGGTGCGCCACTTCCGCTCGAAGAAGCGAAAGGGTGAAAAGTTCGCCGCGCTGAGTCTTTACGACGCCCCGATGGCAAGCCTCGCCGAAGAGAACGGCGTCGATTTGCTGATGGTCGGCGACTCGCTCGGCATGGCCGTGCTCGGCTACAAAAGCACGATCCCGGTGACCCTCGAGCAGTCGTTGCATCATTGCGCGGCGGTCGTCCGCGGGGCGAGACGCGCTCTCGTGGTCGGCGACATGCCTTTCATGACCTACCGCCCCTCGGTTGAGATCGCCCTGCGGAACGCCGCGCGCTACTTGCAGGAAGCGGGAGCCGACGCGGTGAAAATCGAGGGTGGCGAGGAGGTGGCGCCACTGGTCGCGCGGCTCGTGGAAGCCGGCGTCCCCGTCATGGGGCACGTGGGACTGTTGCCGCAAAACATACTGACGTCCGGCGGCTACCGCGCCCCGGCGGACACCGACGAGGAGCTCACCCGTTTGTTGAAAGACGCGTCCGCTCTTGAGCGGGCTGGGGCGTTCAGCATCGTGCTGGAGTGCGTCCCCGACCGCATCAGCTCCGAGGTGACCAAAAGCTTGGAGATCCCGACTATCGGCATCGGGTCGGGGCCCAACTGCGACGGACAAGTCCAAGTCGTCCATGACCTCCTCGGCCTCCTCTCCGGCTTCGCCCCGCGGCACGCGAAAAAATATGTCGACCTCTCCCCGCTCATCGCCGAGGCGTTCAAGAGCTACGCCACGGAGGTCGGGGAGAAGGCATTCCCCGGCCCCGAGCACCACGCATGAGGCCAGTGAATCCGAAACTCGAAGCACGAAATCCGAAAACAGCGGGAAACGATGTTGAACTGGTTTGCTTCTTTTATTCGAGATTTGGATTTTGAATTTACTTCGGATTTCGATATTCGGATTTCGGATTTGTCATAATTCCCGGAAGAAAGACCAGGGGCGGTAGAAAATGCGTGTCATCACCACCATCAGGGAGATGCAGTTATTTTCGTTTGAAACGAAGCGCATGGACAAGCGCGTCGCCCTCGTCCCCACCATGGGCTATCTCCATGAAGGGCATCTATCCCTCGTAGACAAGGCGAAAGAGCGCGCCGAGATCGTCGTCGTCAGCATATTAGTCAGTCCCACACCATTCGCTCCCCGGCAGTCCCCCGCCGCCTATCCCCGCGACCTCCTCCGC
>CAYTFM010000042.1:32995-37372 GCA_964436735.1 uncultured Victivallales bacterium
CGGGGTCGACGCCATCTTCTCCCCCGAAGCCCCAGAGATGTACCCGCCAGACGCCTCGACCTGGGTTTTGGAGGAGCGCCTTTCGCAAGGCCTCTGCGGCCGCTCCCGCCCCCTGCATTTCCGCGGGGTCACGACAGTCGTGGCAAAGCTGTTTAACGCAGTCCTTCCTGAAGTGGCCGTCTTCGGGCAGAAAGACGCGCAGCAGGTCAAGGTGATCCAACGGATGACCCGTGACTTGAACTTCCCTGTCGAGATCGTCGTCGCGCCACTCATCCGCGAAGCCGATGGCTTGGCGATGAGCTCCCGGAACAGCTATCTGAGCAAAGACGAGCGGTGGCGCGCCTTGGCGATCAACCGGAGCCTTGGCGACGCGGCCCGACTCGTCCGCGAGGGGGAACGCTCAGCGAAACGCCTCAGCGACCTCGTCTCCGTGAAAATATCGGAGGCGGGTGGCGTCATCGATTACGTGGAGATCGTCGATTGCGATACTCTCGAGCGCGTCGACCACCTGCTCGCCCCCGCATTGATGGCGGTGGCCGCCCGCTTCGGCAAGACACGCCTCATAGACAACACAACATTATTACCATAAAAAACTAATGAAGACATTACGCCTGCAGGCCTCCCTCGACAATCTTCCGACAGCGATTGAATTCATCAAGGCGGAAACGGCTCGGCTCGGCCTCCCCCCGGACTCCGTCCACGACGTCGAACTCTCCTGCGAGGAGATACTGGTGAACGTCTTCAGCTACGCCTACCCCGACGCCACGGGCGAGTTGGAACTTGGCGTCGACAGAATCCCGTCTGGCGGGGAGATCCGAATAGAGATTAGAGATTGGGGGCCCAAATTCGACATCCTCGCCCATCCCGAACCGGATCTCACGTTGCCCCTCGAGCACCGCGGCAAGGGGGGGCTTGGCATCTACCTGGCCAAACAACTCATGGACGATATCCTTTACACGCACGACGGGGGGGCCAACACGGTGACACTCGTGAAGCGTATCGACGCCTGAGGCGAGTAATTCTTGGATAAATCTCGGCTGTGCGCTAAATCTCTTGGAAGTATGACATGACAGGCGATGGAACTCGTAGTAAGGTACAATTTTGGCGGGTGTCTGGTAAGGCATCCGTGTTTTTGACGTAGGGCGGCCTCATGTCAGCGATTGATTTCAACTGCCCCAAGTGCGGCATACTGCTCGAATCCGATAACTCACTATCGGGCGGTGTCGCCGAATGCCCCCAATGCGGCGCGTCCGTGATGGTGCCCATGCCCGGCATCGCTCCAGGGCTGGAGATCGCCGGTTTCATCGTCGAGCGCCGCCTCGGCTCGGGAGGTATGGGCGAGGTCTGGCTCGCCAACCAGAAGGCCATGGGGCGCAAGGTCGCCCTGAAAATCCTCTCCCCCGCCCTCACCACCAATGACTCGTTCGTCTCCCGCTTCATGGCCGAGGTCAAAACCACGGCGAAACTCATGCACCCCAACATCATCACGGCCTTCGACGCCGGTTTCGACAAGGGGATGCATTATCTCGCCATCTCCTTCGTGGAGGGGTTCGAGTTGGACGACTTGATCAAGGATGGCCACTCGCTCCCGGAACAGCAGGCCCTGCCGATTGGACGGCAGGTGGCCGAGGCGCTCCTCTACGCCTGGGACGAGTTCAAACTGCTGCACCGCGACATCAAGCCGTCGAACATCATGCTCGACAACAAACACAAAGCCAAGCTCATGGACATGGGCATCTCCAAGAGCCTCTCCGAAGATAGTACCCTGACGATGACCGGCCTTGTCGTCGGCACCCCTTACTACATGAGCCCCGAACAGGCGCGCGCCGACATCGAGATCGACTGCCGCTCGGACGTTTACGCGCTTGGCGCCACCTTGTACCATGCGGTCACGGGCACCGTTCCCTACGAATCGACCAGCACCATGGGGATCCTCGCCAAGCACCTCACCGACCCCTTCCCCTCGCCGATCGAAAGAAACCCGGCGGTCTCCGAACCCTGCGCCGTCCTCCTTGAGATCATGATGGCAAAACTGGCCGTGGACCGGCAGCAGACATGGGACGCCGTCATCAAAGACATCGACCTCGTGCTCGCAGGAAAGTTCCCCACCACGAAAAGGCCCGAGGTTGGTAAATCGCAGATCGTCACCACCTCCAGCCAGATGCTGAAGCGCAAGAAAATCCTGAAGAAGCTCCCCAGAGCGAAACTCGGCGCCTCGGACGCCCCACCATCCGTCCATGCGCCAGAGCCGCACAAAACGCCCCCCGCCTCACACATCAACACGCCAACGGCAACCGCAACCCTCGCGGCACCGCCTTTGCCAGGCATATCGGCCAAGCTGAAAGCCCTCCTCGTCTTCCTCCTCTGTTGCGTGCTGATCTCGGCGTTTTTCGCCTATGACGCCTACGACAAATCCGTCAAGGCCGCCGCCGAAAGGGTCAAACTCGATCAGATTGCCAAAGCTGAGGCGGCCTTGAAGGCGAAGGAACTGCTGGCGCGGCAAGCCGAGGAGAAGGCTCAGGCTGAGAAGGCCGAGAGAGAGAACACCATCAAGGAGCTTTACGAGGTCGCCGCCGACTTTGCGGAGAAGGCGCTGCAAAGCAAGACGGACCTCGACCTCGCCGCGCTTAACTTCATGAAGATCAGAGACAAGATCAAGGACACGAAATACGAACTACTGGCGGACGCCGAAACGGCGAAGATCAACGCCCTGCTCAGGAAGCTCGCCGACGACAAGGCAAAGGCGGAGAAGGAGGATATGGAGCGGGTGGCAGCCGAAAAGGAGAAAGCTGAAGCCGAGAAGCGACAAAAGGAGAACGCGCAGAAACTGACCGAGCAGCAACAGAAGCAGAAGGCGGAGGAGGCGACGCGTAAGTCCGCTCTTGAGACCGAGCAGAAGAAAAACGACCTTCTTGACGGAGTTGCCGCCGACCTCCTCGCAGGCAACCCCCGAGGCGCGCTTGACAGGATTGACGCCTCGCCGGACAAGGACATTGTCTCCGAGACGAGAAGTGCCATCGCCGAGACCCTCAACGCCGAATCCGCCATCCTCGCCAGCTTCAAGGATGACATCGGCTCCGAGATCGCCGTCGACCTGGCGGGCGGCATAAAGGAAAACCTCAAAGTCGTCTCCGTCGCCAACCATCAGATCAACTGCGAGAAGATCGAGGTAAGTGAAGGGAAAAAGATCAGGATAAGCCGGAAGCTGTCCCTCAAAGAGCTCAGCAATGACGAGCGCAACAAGCGCATCGCGAAAATGGAGAAGACCCCGCAGGCCATTCTTCTCGCCATCGACAACGCGAAGAGCAGGAAGTTCGACGAAGCCAAACTCCACGCCGCCGACGCAGGGCAGTTGGCGGATGTTTTCACCGTGAATATCGAGGCGAAAAGGGACTTCGACAAGATTTTACGGCTCGCCGAGTTAAAACCGGGAATCGACACATCTTCAGCCAAAATCTCGGATAGGAAAAAAGCGAAGGAACTGCTCACGCTGATCGCGGCTTTCACGGTGAAACACGCCGAGTTGAAGCTCGCCAAGGACAAGGAAACGGAGGCCGTCTTGACCGTCCTCTACGAACTGGCGGGCAAAATGGACAAGCCGTCTCTCCCCGGCAATTAGCTGGGGCCACCTCATCCTATAGCTCGCCTACTCCTCCAGCGCATCACTTTTCACCTCAGAGAACACAAGGCGCGTCTCGACCAGGCTGTCAGTTCCTGTCCCAGAAGCGCCGAGATAATAGATCGAAGAGTTGGGTGCGACATAGATCCAGGACTGCATATCCTCAAAAGGACTCCCCGCCGAGCCGTCGACAACGATGCGCCACTCATCTTCGATCCTGGCCTTATAGATTAATCGTCCGTCCCCAGTGAAAAACGCACGTTCCACCGCGCCGCACCGCACGCCTTCCCTCCTATTTTCGACCACGAGGCTTTGGGAGTCGACCTTGGCGATGTGCGCCCAGCGGCGGCAGTCGGGACTGAGGAACGGCGAAGCCGTCTCATCATAGCATCTTCCGAGGCGTCCATCAAGCGCGACGCACCATTGAAGCCCCTCCTTGGCGAGGAAGAAAAAGTGCTTCGAGTCGGCAGAGAACAGCAACCTGTCCACTTCGTCGCGCCTCTCGCACTCCTTGCCATCGAGGACGGCGCAACGGAATGCACCATCCCTCGCGCGGTAGCAGAAGCGTTTGCCATCCGGGCTGAACTGCGGACTGTCAACCTCGTCGTACCGCGGCCCCTCCTTGCAGTTGTCCATAACGACAAAGCTGCGGTCTTCCGCCTGCGCCACATAGGCGAAACGGGTGTCGGAAGGGCTGAACATAAGCTTCTCCACCTTCTCGTACGACTCGCCCTTCTGACCGTCAAGAACCACGTGCC
>CAYTFM010000043.1:0-1740 GCA_964436735.1 uncultured Victivallales bacterium
TACGCCAATGATACGGTATTCAAAATACTTAATGGGTAAATGCGTGTAGTTATGGGAGTTACAGAGGAGGAATTAACAAAGGGACGTTATGTCGCCGTGTCGCTTGTGCCGAACGGTTCCTACCTGTTCGCCGACGAGATCGAGGTGGTGAAAGGCGACCAGGCCGCGGCGGTCGCGCTGAGCGGCCCCTTTGTCGCCAAAGAGGAACTGGGGAGCGCCGTCAGTGAGGTGCGCAAGATCGTCCGTGAGAAGTCACGGGTGCTGAAAGAGGCAAAGCGGATGATAGACGCGGTCAAGAAGGTGCCCGCGGCGGCCGCGCTTGCTGAAGACGCGACCGCGCTTGAGCGGGAACTGGGCAAGGAGGGACTTGATCTTCCCGCCCTCGGGGTGATCCGCGGGAAGGCCACGTTGCTGAACGCCCGCCTCGCCGCCGCCGCGTTTCCCGGGAAGAAGTTGCTTGCCTGGAAGGGCGAGATGTGGAAGGATTTCAGCGCGAGTGAATTTCCGTCGAAAGACAGTCCCGAGCTCAAGGAACTATCCGTCACGATGGGGTGCGACGAGTACGAGTCCGTCGCCTTCATGCTCTTCAATCCGACGTCTGCGCCGCTGAGCGTTCGCCTTACCGTCACCGACCTGGCGGGCAAAGGTGTTGCGATCCTTGCGAAGGACGTTGTGGCGCGGACGGCGGCCTATGCCGATTGCAGTGACGGCGCGCTGCGCCCCGACGCCCTGCCGTTGATCGACGACGGCGCGCTCGCCATTCCTGCAGGAGAGAACCGCATGGTGTGGCTCACGTTGAGGACCACCGGGCAGCCCGCCGGAGACTACCGCGGCACCGTCACGGTATCCGCCGATGACGATCCGCGTTCAATAGCCGTGGTTGTCCGCGTCGTGGGCGTGGTGTTGCCCAAGCCGATTCCAGTGGCCACCTACAATTGGGCGTATTTCAACTTCGTCCCGTTCGCGGCGGACGTGAAGGGCGGCATCAACGACCTCGCCGCACACTACATCGACACCGCCGTCATCGACGCAGGGAACCTACCGCACTTCGTGTTCGACGCCCAGGGCAACATCGCCTCGTCGGACTTCAAACGTTTCGACGCGGCCATCACATCGTACACGGCCGTCGGCATTAAAAAGTTTTTCTTCTTCAACTACTTCGGCGACTGCGGAAGAGGAATCTCGCAGCCGCTCGGCACCGGCAACACCGCCAAAGCCGAGTTCAAAATCGGCTCACCCGAATGGAAGAACGCCGTGAAGCAACTGGTCGCCGCGTACGTCGAGCGTTGCAAGACCCTCGGCCTCGGTTACGACAGTTTCGCCCTCTACCCGATCGACGAGTCCAACGACGATATGATCGGCAAGGGTGGGGTGGAGGTATGGCGCGCCCTCAAGGAGGCCGACCCGAAGGTGAAGGTTTTCGTCGATCCGCAGGCTTCGGTGGCCGGCATGACGAAGATTGCCTCCTCGATCGACATCTGGTGCCCGCACCTCGCCAAGGACAAAGATCTGCCTGATGATCAGCTCCAATTCTTCAAGGCCGAACAAAAGGCGGGCAAGTCATTCTTCACCTACAACTGCCAAGACTCGGACAAAACCTTTCCGCCGCTCGGACATTATCGGCGGATGCTGTGGCGCTGCTGGAGCTTCGGCATCACCGGCGCGGGATTCTGGGATTACGCCGACACTGGTCATGTCAAAGGCGAGACCAGCGCCTGGACAGATTTCGACGGAGCGCGG
>CAYTFM010000043.1:1750-37318 GCA_964436735.1 uncultured Victivallales bacterium
ATCGTCTACGATGCGGCCACCGCGCCGCAGGGGGTGAGCCGGAAAGAGGCGCAGATCCCGAGCCGGCGCTGGGAGGCGTGGCGTGACGGCGTCGAGGACTACGCCTATCTCTGGCTGCTGAGAGATCTGGCGGGGAAGGTGAAAGCCACGGGGGAAAACGCCACGGCGGTGGCGAAGGCCGAGGAGTTGTTGAAATCCGCCCCAGAGAGCATCATCGGAAAGGGCGACGAAGTTCAGGCGTTCGACACGACCCACGCGGCGATTCTCGACGCGATAAACACTTTGAGGGCGAGATGATACGGGCGGCGTGTTTCCCAGGCAAGTCCCGACGGGAAGAAACGTCCTGTCGGACAAATTGTTTATAGTGTGGAGGAGCATACGAATGAATACTAAGTTCTCTCCGGTCAGGCGCAGCCTGGCAAGTAATAATTCGATGAGCGTGAAGGCCTTCACGCTCATCGAATTATTAGTGGTGATCGCCATCATCGCGATCCTGGCGGCGTTGCTGCTGCCCGCCCTCAAGCAATCCAAAGACATGGCCAAGGGAATCATCTGCGGAGGCAACCTGAAGCAGTTCGGCGTCGCCTTCCACTCGTACCGCGGCGACTACAACGACTATCTGCCCGCGCTGAACTTCGCGGCGGGGCCCGGAGCCGATTATGGCTGGTGGCAGAACGCTCTGACCTATAACGGCTATCTGCCAACTTACACGTGGAACAGCGAGAAACTCGGCGACGTGCGCGCCGGCATTTGGCGATGCCCGTCATTCAGTGATGACAAGCTCCAGGCTTGCGGCGGCGTAGGTATTCTCGAGGCGGCCTGGCATAATCCCGCCTCGCATTCCGAGGGCTTCACGTATCAACGCTATCCCCGCGCGACGCGCTATGCGCGCGCCTCGCAGATCCTGCTGATGTATGACATATGGTCTACGAACACGGCCTGGACGTCCGCATATCATAAAAGCATGTCGCAAGGGTTTTGTCCGATGGACTTCTCCTGGGACAACTCCCGCGAGGCCGCGCCCGTGCACGGCTCGGGCAAGGCCAGCAACGTGCTCTTCTTTGACGGGCACGTCCTGCAGAAGCAGTACGTCGAGCTGCGCAACAACGTCGACGACATCTTTGCGCACACCTCGCTGTGAGCGAGTGCCGCCCCCGCGGCCTTCAGACGGGCGGCTTGACCCCGCCTTCTATGTGAATGTCAATCCGTTAAAGACTATTCAGAGCTTTTCCCCATGCCTCGCAGCTTAAAACTCCGGAGCTTTGGGGCAGAGCCCCATGAGATGTCTTTTTGTTTATGGCCAACAATCAAAGCCTTTCGCAAAGGTGCGCTCAACGCATCGTCCACTATCTTCTTTTAGACGCCGGTTCCCGAGACTCGTCCAGGCAAGCCTGCGACTACCTTAGAGCCACGAGAAGCTTCCTCGCCACGGCGGCCAAAGAGTGTGGAGAAGGGGGGCGTGAGTGTAGCAGGTGATCGTCTTCACCCATGGGACAAGCCCATGGGTTCGTGAAAGATCCCAACGGGCTTGTCCCGTTGGTGAATCGAATCAATTGGCTACTTGTGCGGGCATCAAAATTTTCGATCCCCGCGGTCTCGCGGCGTGGGTGAGCGAGATCACGTGTAAAAAGCCGCGGCCGTGACGGTTGGCTAACCTGACGGCTAAGCGTCGAAACCAAAGTCCCCGTTCCGGTGGATCACCGACATCACGAATCCGTCAGACGCCGCTCAAGTTCCTCGATGCGGTCGAGCAGATCCATGACGAGATCCATGTGCGACCAATTGACCTCGAGGTCATGGTGGAGGCGAAGCATTTTTCTGAGGCGCGGGACGGTTGCCTCGTGGAAGACGGGACGGGGGCGTGTCTTACAGGGGGTGATGAGCTCAAGGGAGACGAGCAGTTCGATCGTGCGAGTGTCGGCGCCTGTGAGGATGGCAACCTGTTCCGGCAAAAGCACCTTGCTTGTCCGGCGCTTGGCTTTTTCTTGCGTTCTTTTCATGGATTCCCGCAGCCTGGAATTCATCGCGGAGTGAAACGCGACACGCTTGCAAGTTTTTCAAACAGAGACTTCTCCTCGGCGGTGAGGCGCTCGGGTACGACGATTTTGACGACGGCGTATAGGTCGCCGTTCTCCTCCCCGGCCTTTCGCGGGAGTCCCCTGCCTTTCAGGCGGAGGCGCTGCCCGCTCTGGGTGCCAGGTTTAATTTTGAGCATCGCGTGTCCGTCGGGCGTGGGCATGGAGACGGTCGCGCCAAGCGCGGCCTCCCACGGCGCGAGAGGGATGTCCGCCTCGATGTCGTGGCCATTGAGACGGTAGGTCTTGTGTGGGGCGATATGAATTTTAAGATACAGATCGCCGGGGGGCGCGTACTGATGACCAGGGCTGCCTTTGCCCTTGAGCCTGATTTTCGTGCCGTCGGTCGTGCCTGGGGGAATGCGGAAATCGACGGTCCGGGGATGCTGCGTGACGCCCCCCTGCTTGTCCATCTCCGCTCCCGTGACGGTGAGGCTTTTCGCGACGCCGTGATAGGCGTCCTCCAATGAGATTTCGATATCGGCCTCGTGGTCTTGCCCGCGGCGTGGCTGGTTGTACAAATTTTCGGTTCCGCGGCCGGCGCCGCCCATGCCGCCCATGTTTCCTGCGCGCCGCCGTCCGCCGCCTGTTCCATTGCCGAAAATTTGCTCGAAAAAGTCGCTGAAGCCGCCGAGGTTGTCGAACGAGAACCCCCTGTGCGAGCCAGCGTCGCCATGGGATTCGAACGGGGATCTTCCAGAGCGGGGCGGGGGGGTGAACTCCTGTCCGTTCCGCCATGACGCGCCGAGGGCGTCATACCGTTTGCGTTTCTCCGGATCGCTCAGCACCTCGTACGCCTCGGAGAATTCTTTGAATCGTCCCTCGGCCCCCGCGCTTTTATTGATGTCGGGGTGGTACTGTCGCGCGAGCTTCCGGTACGCTTTTTTAATAGTGTCGGCGTCGGCGTTCCGTGGAACACCGAGCGTCTCGTAATAGTCTTTGAATCGAACGCTCATGCGAGGGACTGAGGGGTTCAGGGTTCAGGGTTCAGGGTTCAGGGTTCAAGGGCGGATCAGAAGTCAAACCACGTACGTCTGAAGCTTCCGCCTCGGCGGCTTGAATGTTCGGTATGCAGTTCCCTTGAGATGGTTCGGGTGGAATCTCATTCCTGAACACCGAACACTGAACATACCGAACACCCTGTTCCAGCCGTAGCCCGACTACTTGTTGGTGATGCTTTCGATGTTTTCCGGAGTGACGAGCTGATAACGTTCGTCAAAGGCCGCCTTGGGATCCTTGGGTGCCGGTTTCTCGGTGAATTTGACGCCCGGCTTGTAGGCGACCAGGAAGCTGATCAAGCCGTCGCTGATGGCGTCCTTGAGCATTTCGACATCCCCGTCCAGAAGGGCGACATTGGGCCGTCCCTCCTCCTTGGTCCACAGGGTGATTGCCTGGAAGTCCATGGGGAGCCCCATGAGCGAAATGATCAGGTTGCAACTTGGATATTTCTCGACGAGGGCGTCGAAGTGCTCGGCCTTGAACATCATTTCCATCGGCATCTGCATCTGCATCTCGGGGTTCTCCGACTTCGGGAGGTCGGGGGTGTCGACCGCCTCGATTTTGAGCTTGCCCGCGATGCCCGCGTTCAGCCCCTCAACGAGGTTGGACACGAACTTGTTTTTCTCGTAGTCTTTGTCGGAGACGATCACGAGAGCCTGGGCGTTGGGGAACTTCTTCGCCAACTCCTGTCCCAGCACCACCGCGCGGGAGCGGCTGTAGGTCATCTCGTTGCTGATGAGCTTCTGGGTGTCCCCCGTGCCGAGTTTCTTGGCCAGAACCCAGCCGGCGCAGCAGATGATCACGACGATAAAGCCAATCGCCGCCACCTGCGGCTGGAGGGCGATCGGACCGAATCTCACGGGAGCGTCAGGATTCTTTTTCTGTTTGACGGCGCAGACCAGAAGTCCCGCGAGGGATGCGACCATCAACGCCAACATGACGATAAATCCCAGACTCAGATCAAAACCACCCATGCGACGCCTCCTTGTATTGCATCATTTTCGCTCTTTTCGCGTGTGGGACGACAAAACTCTCCGTGGAGGCGCTCGCGCCACCACGCTCCAGCGGAAATACAATTATTTGAAAAACGTGAAAAGTCAACAGCGTGAAATTATTACGGCAAACAATTTTGAGGACAAAATTGTTTTTAATTAGTGACTTAAAGCTCAACATCTTTGGAAATAACAAGAAAACAAACAACACCACACCTTACACAAGGCGGGCCGTCCGCCCGATCAAGCGGACGCCTGGTGCTGAAAGGCACGGCCACAAATTAGGTTGCGGACAAGCTCCGCATTGTTGAAGGTGTTATCGCGTGCGTTTCCGATCAATCACCCTGCCGGCCGCGTCGAGCAGGGACACCTCAAGCGGCATCTTGCCATAGGCATGGGTGGCGCAGCTGAGGCAGGGGTCGTAGGCGCGGATGGCCACTTCGACGGCGTTCATCATCGGCTCGGTGACCTCCTTGACGCCCGTCATCATGGCTTTCGCCACGCAGTTGACGGCGCGGTTCATGGGCTCGTTGTTGTTGGTGGTCGAGACGATGAGGTTGGCCATTTCGACAAGGTCGTTCTCGCCGACGCGGTAGTGATGGAACAGCGTGCCTCGGGGGGCCTCGATGAGTCCGACCCCCTCGCGGCGCCGCGTCCCCTTGACCACGAGTCCGTCCCCCTGCAGGTCGGGATCCACGAGAAGCTCTTTCATGACCTCGGCGGCGTGGAGGACCTCGATGAGCCGTGCCCAGTGGGTGTGCATGCAGCGGTCGTTGGGCATGCCGCCCGACGCCTTCTTGAACTCCTCAAACTCCTTCTGCGCCAATGGTGAAGGAATGAAGTCGACGGTGTTGAGCCGCGCCAGCGGGCCGACGCGGTACCAGCCGTCGGCGCGTCCGCGGCTGACGAGGAACGGGAACTTCATGTATGTCCAGGAGCGCGTCTCCTCCTTGATGTGACGGTGGTAGTCTTGGTAGTCGACATCGTCGAGGATTCTTTTGCCGTCGGCGTCGACCGCCCGCAGCACGCCATGGTAGAGGTCGAGCGCGCCATCCGCGCGCACAAGGCAGAGATGGTTCGACGGGAATCGCGAGAAGGTGTCGATGAACTCCTTGTGCTTCTTATGGTAGTCCTTGAAAAACGCGACGGCATCCGAAGCCCAGCTGATCATGGTGTCGGCGTTCAGCGGATCGTGGCCGTGCAGCAGCGTCTCCCGCGCGGTGGGGGAGAGGCTCTTGTTGACACCGCCCGGTATGGCGCCGGTGCCGTGGATCTTCTTGCCGGCCGTGGCGAGGATCACCTCCTGGCCGTATTTGCGCATCAGGATGGCCCGCCGGGCGAGCTCCTTGTCGGCCATCGCCACGCCGATGACGTTCCGTTTCGCCGGATCGGCGTCGTAGCCGAAGAGGAGGTCGGGCGACGCCAGATGGAAAAAATGCAGGACGTGCGACTGGAAGATTTGACCGTAATGCATCAGGCGGCGGATCTTCTTGGCGGTCGGGGTCAGGCCGTCGCCCGTGCCCGCCCCCACGATGACATCCATCGCCTTGGCGGCGGCGAGATGATGGCTCACCGGACAGATGCCGCAGAGCCGCTGCACCAGCACGGGGATCTCCCAGTAGGGGCGTCCTTGGACGAACCGCTCGAAGCCGCGGAACTCGACGATGTGCAGGCGGGCGCGCTCGACCTCTCCGTCGTCGCCCAGATGGATGGTGACCTTGCCGTGTCCTTCGACGCGCGTCACCGGCTCGATGATGATTTTCTTCGACATGTGGGTCGTTTGTTGTCAGCTGTTTGTTGTCAAATGCATCTCATCCACGAGCATCACAGAGGAGACGATTCTGACTCTTCGAATTGTGCGGCCATATAATTTCCCAAAGTGACGCCGGTCGCCAGTCAGAAGATGCGTGCAGCGCGCTCCAACCGCTCCCGCCAGCACGGGAGTATCCTCGACGGGGAGGTCAACTCCTTCAACCGTGGTGAACGCCATGGTTATTGTTACAAGCTTTTTTATCCTCTCGAACTCCGTCAAGAACTGAGGTCGCTTGGCGGCCAGATTGCGCCGGGCCTCCTCTATGGCATGCTGGTTGGACACGGCTTCTCCGCACTCGAGTACGCGGTCAAGCAAAATCCTCGTCGCGCTGTCTGGATCCGCCGCCGAGAACAGGATGTTGGCATCCATGAAAACCCGCATTACCGATTTCCCTTGCACTTGGTGCGCGCCTCAGATCCCTTGCGTCCGGTGAGACGGCGCCGCAGCAGCGTGTCCTCCCGGTCGAACGCGGCGACGCGCTCGTCCGTGTAGATCTCCACGGGGAATGCGACCGACGGCCTCAGCAGAACCCCCTCCTTGGTGGTTTCGGCCATCACGGCCCCCCCCTTGGCTAATCCAAGAGCGTCGCGTATCGACTTGGGAAGGGTCAATGTTCCCCGCTGATTGATTTGTATCGTCGGATTCATATGCGCCTTTTCCGTAATTCAGCAATTCAGCAATTCATATTATCATCTATTACTTATATACCCGAACCAGATCCGAGACAACTCACGCCACACCGCTGACGACACTCAGTCGTATTTGAACATTTCGTACGGGATCTGGAGCGTGCCGCCGGTGACAAGTGTGTAGAGGGCGTTCCAGATGAGGTCGGCGCAGGGTGGGCATCCCGGAAGGAAATGGTCGATTTTGACCACCTCGTGGCAGGGGTAGACGCGGTTGAGTATCTTCGGGATGTCGGGGTCGCAAGGGATGACGGCGGTCTCGGGATCGAGCGTCGGTCCTCCAAGGTAGGCCTCCTCCAGGCATTCCTTGAGCGGAATCCAGTTGCGCATCGAGGGCAGGCCGCCCATGATGGCGCATTCGCCGAGGGAGACGAGCACGTCGCAGTTGCGCCTGAACGCGACGAGGTTGTGCACGTTCTCGTCGTTGCAGCAGCCGCCCTCGATCAGTCCGATGTCGCAGTGCCGCGAGAACGTCTTGATGTCGTCGATCGGCGACTTGTCGAACTCGACCAATTCAATGAGGTCGAAGAGCCTCTCGTCGATGTCGAGGAACGACATGTGGCAGCCGAAGCAGCCGGCGAGCGAGGCGGTGGCGATGATTTTTTTCTTCTGTTTGGCCATACGTTTAGCCTGCGAAATAAGATCTGTTCTCTGTGATCGCTTCAGCCCAGGCACCAGGGGTCAGGGTTCAGGTAAAAAAAGCATCGATAGACTTTAATATTACACCTCTGCGATGAATTAGTATGGAACGATCACCGTGATTTTTTCCTGAACCCTGAACCCTTTTTCCTTGACCTGTCTCCTGCTCATTCCACCTCCGTGCCGATGGGGGCGGCGTCGAATCGGCGCGCGCCGATCGGAATGTCGAAACCCTTGCCCTTGCGGATGATGGAGCCGACCGGGCACATGTTCATGGACGTCTGGGCGAGCTCGTCGCTCATGTCCTTGGACGTTTCGGGGTCGATGTTGATCACGATGCGGTCGCCGCGCTTGCCGAAGTCGAAGATCGGCTTGCCCTCGGCGTTGCGGATGCCGCGGATGCAGCGCTTGCACAGGATGCAGCGGTGATGGTCTTTGAGGATTTTCGGATGCCACGCCTCGATGTCGCGCTTCGGGAACAGATAGGGGAAGCGCGGTGCGGGGACGCGGTAGCGGTAGGCGAGGGCCTGCAGTTCGCAGGAGCCGCTCTTCTCGCAGGACGGACAGAGGTGGTTGCCCTCGGCGAAGAGGATCTCGACCACCGAGCGGCGGAAGTCCTCCAGTTCGGTCGTGATGTTCTTGATCTCCATCTCCTCGGCGATCTTCGTCGTGCAGGCGGTCACCTGCCGTCCATTGGCCAGGACCGTGCAGATGCGGCACGACCCCTTCGGCGGAATGCCCGGATAGTTGCACAGCGACGGGATGAACACCCCGTTCTCCCGGGCGGCGTCGATGATGCGGGATCCCTCCTGCGCCATGCAGACCTCGCCGTCGATGGTGAATTTCACGAATGTTCCCACGCTCCGCTCCACGCTTCGCTTTTAAAAATCTGACGGCGCATGCGCGGAAGCCTGGGGTGGGTGTCACGCCTGCTTGCCCGAATCGCGCTGTACTGTTCAGATTTTTATTGGTCTTGAATCGTTGTTTCTTTTATCCTGAACCCTATTATGAAACTAACCACCACAAGACCAAAGCGCAACCACGGGAGCGCGGTGAAGCCGGACGCTCCCTGCGTCATTCCCGGGGAGCGGGGTGTTTCTCTCATGGTTGAACCTTTGTCTCGCGTAGGTGGGTGCGCTGAACCCACATTCCTCCACCTTCCACCTCCAAGACACCTTTCACCGTAAAAGCCTCCGCCATCAGCGGGTCGCCGCGTCGTAGTCTCTGACTGCCGCCGCCAGGTCGAACGCCGGGTTCATTCCCTTTTCAACTTTTCTCAGTTTTCCCTCATACAACGGTTTAAAGTTCTTGAGCGTGCTGATGATCGGGTTGAGGGCGGTCTGCCCGAGGCCGCAGCGGTTTTTCTTCATGATGGAGGCCCAGGCGGAGAAGCGGTCGATGTCCTCCTGGCTGCCGCCGCCCTTGATGAGACGCTCCAGCACCATCGAGCTCATGGAGGTGAGGGCGCGGCAGGGCACGCAGGAGCCACAGGACTCGTCGCGGAAGAACTCGGTGAAGTTCAGCACGACGTCCTTCAGGAGATCCCGCTTTGTGCCGATGATGATAAGCGAGCCGCCGGTCGCGAGATCCTCGTACGCCAGCACGCGGTCGAACTCGTCCGACCCCACGCAGGAACCCGACGGTCCGCCGACCTGCACCGCCAAGGTGTCCGTGGCCTCGACCATCGTCAGCACGTCGTTCACGCTGAAGCCCCATTCAATCTCGTAGATGCCCGGCTTGGCGCAGTCGCCGGAGACGCTGATCACCTTGGTTCCTTTCGACTCCTTGGTGCCGAGCTCGTTGTACCATTCCGCGCCACGGACGACGATTCTGACGGCGGAGCAGAGCGTCTCGACGTTGTTCACGACAGTCGGCTTGCCGAGGTAGCCGTTCTCCACGGGGAAGGGAGGGCGGTCGCGCGGTTCGCCGCGTTTGCCCTCGGCCGACTCGATGAGCGCGGACTCCTCGCCGCAGACGTAGGCGCCCGCGCCGAACTGAATCTTGATGTCGAAGTTGAATCCGGCCTTTCCGGCGATGAACGGGCCCAGCAGGTTGTCGCGGCGCATCTCGTCGAGCACATTCTCAAGGTATCGGCGCAGATAGCGGTACTCGTTGCGCAGATAGAGGATGCCGTGTTTTGCTCCCACCGCGTAGCCCGCGATGGCCATGCCCTCGAAGACGAGCTTCGGCATCTCGGTCAGAATCACGCGGTCCTTGAACGTTCCCGGCTCCCCCTCGTCGGCGTTGCAGAAGATGTACTTCGGGTCGCCCGGCGCCTTCTTCGCCACGTCCCACTTCATCGCCGTCGGAAAGCCCGCGCCGCCGCGGCCGCGGACGGCCGAGGCTTTGACCAGCTGGATGACCTCGCTCGAGCTCATCTCTGTGACGATGCGGGTGGCTTCGCCGGGGATGTGCGGGGCGAAGATGACCTCGCCGCGGCGCCGGATGTTGTTCCTGACCATCGACTGCACAAGCTGGTGGGCGTTCATGCCGTCGCCGAAGTCGGCCCCTTTGAGCGCGTCGACGGATCTCCCCGCCTTCATCCCCGCCACAAGCGCCTTGGCCTTCTCCGGCGTCAGGTTCGTGAACACCTCCTCGTTGATCAGCGCCGCGGGCTCCTGGTCGCTCATCCCGATGCAGGAGGTGTCGAACAGTCCGATGAGGCCATCCTCAGAGACGTGCCCGAAGGCGCATTTGGCCGCCTCCTCGAACGCTTTGGCGACCTTGTCGCGGCCGCTGAAGACGGCCAGCGCGCTGGTGTTCAGGTAGACCGTGTATGTGCCGCGGGGCTCCTTGGTGAAGAAATGGTAGAAGGAGACGGTCTGCTCGATGCTGACTCGTGGCAGGTCGAGTCCTTTGGAGATGCGCTCGATCGTCCAGTCGGAGAGGTACCCCAGCTCGGATTGAATGTCCAAGAGGATGTCCATCAGGCGCGTGGGGTCGCCATGGTAGCGCTTGATCACCGCATTGACTGTGTCGCCCATGCTGGCCCCTTTGTGCGAATGAAAGACGCCTGCGCTCCTGAGGAAGAATATAAGAGTAATAGACTGTCCAACGGAGAAAATGCAACTATGCGGGACTTCCCGTTCGTGCGACAATGTCTTGAATCACAAGCCCGGCGAGGACGAAGCCGAACGGGGCCGTGAGATGCGCCAGCGTTCCGTTGATCCGCGCCTTGCCGAGGCAGAGGTTCTCCTCATCCTTGTCAGGGCATGCGCACACCTCACCGCCGCAGAAGGTGTGGCCTTGATTCTCCATCGGCATCTCTTCGCTGTAGACGCAGAGAAACTCGCCCTGGACTTTGTTTTGATGCAGGCGCTTGCGCACCATGCGCGCCAGCGGGCAGTGCTTGGTCTTGCTGATTGTGGCGGTGCGGATCTGTGTCGGGTCGAGTTTCGCCCCGGCGCCCATCGAGGAGAAGACCGTCACGCCGCCCTCCAGGCAGCGGCGCAGCAACAGCACCTTGTTCTTGAGCGTGTCGATGGCGTCGAGCACGTAGTCGTACTGGCTGAGGTCGTACTGGTCGCAGCTCTGATGATCGTAGAACGCCTTGATGGCGGTGATTTCCGCCTCGGGGTTGATCTCCAGCAGCCGCGTCCGCAACTCTTCCACCTTGGGACGCCCGATGTTGCGGGCGGTCGCCTGAAGCTGACGGTTGACATTGGTCGCGCAGATGACGTCGGAGTCCACCATCGTCAAGTGCGAGATTCCCGTGCGGATCAGCGCCTCGGCGCACCAACTGCCCACGCCGCCGACGCCGAAGATGATGACGCGCGCCGCATAGATGCGCGTCATAACCTCCTTCCCGAGCTGAAGTTCCGTCCGATGGAACAAGTGGCGAGGAGATGGGGTTTTCATGTGCCGAAAGCTTCCGACGTAGTCATTTCCGTCTCGGGGTCTGTGTCAAATCGTTTGGAAAATCGTATGCCGCAAACACTGTTGCAGCCGTAGATTGGGTTCGGAAATGACTGTGGTGATAATTGAACGCTGAACGTAGCCAAAACAAACCACCCTTCCGTATGAATGCCGGAAAAGACTGACGCATGGCCGTTTTCATGAAAAGACACAATGGACTGCATGAAAACCGCTTGATCATTTGCAGGGGACGAGGTATTGTATATAAAGAATATGGGAATTGTGGGAATGATTCAAGGTTCACGGTTCAAGGGTTCAACGGGTAGAGCTTCGCATACTCAAAATCCACCAACCGCTGAACCTGGAACCGTTGAACCATGCCGAATTATGCAAATAGTCTTGTCATTGTTATCGGAGAATGATGGTCATGAAACAAAAGGACGTGATGATAACGGATCCCGGTGGCCTCCATCTGAGGGTGGCGGCCGGGGTGGTCGAGATTACCCGCGCCCATAGTTCGCATGTGCAGTTGTCGCTCAACCGCTGCGCGGACTGCCCGAAGGCGGACGGGTGCTCGATCCTCGACCTCATCACGCTGGGGGCCTCGCAAGGGACGACGGTCACCATACGGGCTGACGGTCCGGACGAGAACGAGGTCATCGCCGCGATCGGCGGCTATTTCGAGGACGGCAGCGGGATTTGAGGACGGCGGTGGGGTGTGGCATTCAGTCCATGCGAGGAAGAATGTCGCCAGTGAAAAAGTAGAGCTACCATATATACTAACGTTGTGTGTGAAATCGCGAGCCAACGAGCAGGGGAGTGTTCAGCAATGCAAGTGAGATGCGCCTTGAGAATCGTTGTCGCCATTGCTTCCCTCTGCCTCGTGTCGAGCTGCCTGAGTCTCGCGTCAGGCGGCGGATCGACGGAACAGTCCGGGGGGCAGGCGCAGGTGGCGGCACCGGAACAGGCAGCTGAGGTGAAGCCTGCGCAACCAGAGCGTGCGGCGCCTGAACAGTCCGAGAAAATGGCGCCGGTCAAACCGCGGGAAGAGGTGGACGCCGAGAAGAAAAAAGTCGATGACGCGTTGCGGCAGGTGGCGGCGGAGCAATCCGCGAAGGCCGCCGCCGCCGAGCAGGCGGCGAAAGAGGCGGCGTCCGAACAGCGCCAGCAGGCGGAAGCCGCCAAGATCAAAGTGGAGGCCGAGGCGAAGTTGGACGTTGTTTTGAAAGGGCTCGTCAAGGCTGATTACGCTGTGTTTTCAAGCAGTTTCACCAAGGAGATGCAGGGTGCCTTTCCCGAGAAGGGCTTTCGTTCGTTCGTCGAGAATAGCTTCAAATCGAAATATGGCTACAAGTACCTCTCCCGGGAGTTCCTTGGAGAGATGCGTGCCGGCGAACTCACAATCCTGCTCTGGAAGGCCCGCTTTAAAGACTTCAAAAACGACGTCCTCCTGCGTCTTGACGTCGGCAAGGTCGACGGCGAGATGAAAGTGTTCCGCTTCCTCATCCAGTAGGCGCTTCCGCAAGATCCGCCTGCGCCGCCGCTCCATGGAATGTGCTCCGGCATTGGAGCGTCCCGGTCTCCGGGACATCGTTGCTTCTGTGTCTGAATACGTCGCGCGGACGGTTTCGCGTTACGTCGGGAGTTCGAACTCCGCCCATACCGGCTTGTGGTCGGACAGAGGGCTCGCCAACTCGATGATGCCGCCGCCGACCGCCCTGACCTGCGATGCCGCATTGTAGAGAATGTGGTCGATGACGCCTTCGTTCTCTTCCGGCTTGTAGGCGTTGCAGGTGTACGATCCGTCTACGTCGATCGCAAGGTCGCGCCAGGAGGCCCGGAAACCGGCGCGCTCAAGGGATAGCATAAGCTCGCTGTCCAGCTTGGCGTTGTAGTCGCCCATGGCGAAGACCGCGCCGGGACCCTCCTTCGAGAGCGCCTCCTCCAGAAGCTCTCGTTGATGGGAGTTGATGTGGAGGGAGAGCAGGACGATCCTCCTGCCCGCGAGGACGGTTTCCGCTCTGACCGCGCTGGCGGGATTCCATCTCCCGTTTTCAAACTCATATTCGCCCTGCCTCTCAAGCGGAGCCCTGCAAAGAATGGATTTATATTTGTCCGTGTGATTGGCCGAGGATATCGCCCCCGTGAAGGAATGATCGAGTCCCATGGCCTTCCCCGCTTTGGCCGTCCAGTCCCCACGGGGAACCTCGTTGAAACAGACGACGTCAAAGTTGAAATGGCTGAGCGTCTCGCCGGTCTGTTCCGGTGTGGTGTTGCGGCTGAACTCAACATTGAATGCGGCCATTCGAATCCGCCGTCCTCTGCCTGCTTTCTCGTCTGTCATTGTTCCCTCACATTGCGTGTTAGTAAAGAACTTACTTAATAGGATCATAAGGCCACGAGGACAAGCCCCGCGGTGATGATCCCCACGCCGGCCAGTTTCGGCATGGTGATCCTTTCCTTCAGGAGCGTCAGCCCGAGCGCGACGCCAAGTGGTATGCTCATCTGCTTCATCGCGATCACATAGCCCACGTTTGATGCGTAGAGCATCGCCAGAAGAGTGAAGGTGTAGCCTGCCGAACAGATCGGTCCGCAGAGCAGCGGGAACATGAGCCCTTCCTTGCCGAGAAACCCTGAAAGCTCCCGCCGCTCGATTTTGTTCGTGAGGACGTAGGCCGCCAGAAATGGCAAGATGAAGGCGTTCGTCCAGGCGATGTAGAACAGCGAGGCTTTGAAGCGCCCCGTCCCCGGCACGCCCGCGCATAGCAGCTTCAGCGCGACGCTGTCCACGATGCTGTAGACCGTTATCGAGGCGGCCGCGAGCAGCAGGAAGAGCAGCGTGGTCCTCCCGCAGTTCAGTTGCTTGAGCGATTTGAACGAGACGAGTGGAAGCAGCGCGCAGCCGAGGAAGACCAACGCCATTCCGGCAAGGGCCAGGGCGGAGACTTTTCCGCCGATCCCCAGCAGCGCCGTCGCGGGTGGGATCAACAGCGTTGGCAACGACCGCGCCGCCGGATAGGCGATGCTCATCTCCCCCGACCGGTAGGAGGCGGCGAGAGCCACATAGTAGAGGGTCTCCGCCGCGCCGGAGACGAGCAGGAGGAGCCAGACCTTCCCCGGGATCGAGCCCAGCATCGGGGCCGTCATCAAAAAGACCGGAGCGAGCAGCAGCAGCGACGCCGTGGTCGCGAGCAGGAAGAACGCGCCGCAAGGATTCTTCGCCTTGCTCAAGAGGTTCCACCCGGCGTGCATCATGGCCGCCGCCGCTACGAGGATCACGCATGTTGATGACATGGATTAAATAACTCCCTTATGGGCAGTAAATTACGGAAAATATTTTAGCGGCTTAAGCCCAACATCTTTGAAAATAACAAGAAACAAACAACACCACACCTCACACAAGGCGGGCCGACCGCCCGGTCAATCGGACGCCTAACGCTGAAAGGCACGGTGAAAAATTGAGGTGCGGACAAGCTCCGCATTGTTCTCAGGCCGCGCTAAAGTTCGATCTCCGCGGTGATCAGATAGTGGTCGCTGGGGTATCTGCCATTCGTGGCGTCCTTCACGATCTCCGCGTTTTTCACGGAGATGTTGCCCTTGGCAAGTATCCAGTCCATCTTGTCGACATACTCTGGGACGCTCTTGTCCGAGATCCCATAGGCGTCCCCTTTGAACTCATGGAAGCTGAATCCGGGCATGGCGGTGCCGTGGACTTTCTCGTGCGTGTGGAACCAGCCGTTCTTGAGATACGTCTTGATCGCCGGAGTGCCGGCGTCGCAGTTCATGTCGCCTGTCAGGAGTTGCGGATAGTCTGACGGGTAGGCTCCGGCGTTCTCGCAGATGAGCCTGGCCTGGTTCTCCCTGGCCTTTTGTCCGATATGGTCCAGATGCGTGTTGATGAAGCGGAACTCCTTGCCGCTGGAGCGCTCCCTGAGTTGGACCCAGTTCGCGTAGCGCGGGCAACCCTCGCTGTTGTCCCATGAGAGCGAGGCGGGTATGTGCGGGGTTTCCGAAAGGTGCACGGCCGAGGCGGTGAGCAGTTCGAATGAGGCTTTCTTGTAGAAGATCGCGTTCAGGGGATCCTTCCGCGCCGCGCCCGGCAGATTGAAGACCCCGTAGTGCGAATAGCCTCTCAACTTCGCCTTGAGAAAGTCGAACTGCTCCTCCCACACCTCCTGGAAGCCGATGATGTCGGGCGCGCGTCCCAAGATCGTTCTGACAAGGAAATCTTTTCTGAAGGGCCAGGCGTCGTCGCCGTCCTGGGCTCCCGAATATCTCACGTTGCAGCTCATCAGTCTCATGTCGTCCTATCTCTCCTGTTGATCGAAACAAATGTCATATTCGTGCGACTATTTTCTGAGTATATGGCTTTTTATCTATGATTGCAATACTTTATGTCTTATTGGATATGTCGAAAAAAACCGACACTTAGGAGGATGCGATGGTCGAGGAGAGTCTGCGTCAGATCGGGTTCGGGGATCGCAAGATCAAGCTGTACCTGTCCCTGCTGGAGCGCGGCTCCGGCACGGCGGCCACACTCGCCAAGGCCGCCGGCATAAAGCGCACCACCGCCTACGAGATCCTGGACGAGTTGTGCCAGGATGGATTGGCGACGCTGTCATTCTCCGGCAGCCGGAAGCTGTTCGCCGCCGAGCCTCCGGAGGGGCTGCTCGCCGCCGCGCAGCGCAGGCTTTCCCTCGTCGACGGCGTCATGCCCGCCCTCAAGTCCATCTACAAGCATGCCGGGACGCGGCCGAAGGTCCGCTTCTACGAGGGGCCCGAGGGCATTAAAACCGTCTATGCGGAACTGCTGCACGTCAAGGAATACTTCTACTTCGGCTCCATGAGCAGCACCATCGACGTCGTCGGTCAGGACTATCTCGAGAAGTTCGTCAAGGAACGGGTTCGGAAGCGCATCTGGTCCAACGGCATACGCATACGGGAGCATGAGACGACCCTGCCGTTCCTTCTCCCCAGCGACAGGAATTATCGTCGGATACGCTATCTCGCCTTCGCGGACGGCAGGAAGGTCGGGGATGTGGCCAACCTGATGCTCTACGACGACAGGAAGGTCTCCGTCTATTCAACCAGCAAGGAGAACTTCGCGATGATCATCGAGAGTCCGGAGTTGCACGGCATTCTCAAGCTCGTATGGGATTGCCTGTGGGCCTCGGCTTCCGAATGAGCCGCCAACTGTCGGCGGAAAGAAACAGCTGGAATTTTTGGCGGGAATGCGCCGGCGGGGGGAAACCGCGGGTGAGGTTTGAGGCGAGGCCGTCCTTTGCCGGCGGCGCCTTTCTGAGGTCGCTTCGGGCATTTCTTATTGAGGAGATGCCGCCCATGGGGCTCTGTTGTCCTCCTCCCGTATCTGCACCCGTCTGATCTTGCCGCTGATAGTCTTGGGCAGTTCGGCGACAAACTCGACAAGGCGCGGATATTTGTACGGGGCGGTCACTTTTTTCACATGCTCCTGCAGCTCTTTGGCCAGTTCGTCGCCGGCTCGGTAGTTGTTCGACAGGATGATGGATGCTTTCACCACCTGGCCGCGGTCGGGGTCGGGTACTGCTGTGATGGCGCACTCCAGCACGGCTGGATGCTCCAGCAAGGCGCTCTCGACTTCAAATGGTCCGATCCGGTACCCCGAGCTTTTGATGACATCATCCGCGCGTCCGACAAACCAGTAATAGCCATCCTCATCCCGTCTGGCCATGTCGCCGGTATAATACACCTCGTCACGCCACACCTCCCGGGTCAGCTCCTCGTCACGGTAGTAGCCGTTGAACATGCCCACCGGACGCCCTTGATCGGTGTAAATGACGATTTGACCCTCGGCGCCGACCTCGCAGGGCACCCCGTTCTCGTCGACCAGATCGATCCGGTATCCCGGAGACGGTTTCCCCATGGAGCCCGGCTTCGGCTCCATCCACGGATAGGTCGCCAAGGCCACGGTGCACTCGGTTTGACCATAACCTTCCATGAGTCTGATGCCGGTCTCCTCCCAGAATTCTTTGTAGACCTCCGGATTGAGCGGCTCTCCGGCCACCACGCAGTACCGCAGCGCGCGCAGATCGAATTTCGACAGATCCTCTTTGACTAGAAAACGGTAGATCGTCGGGGGGGCGCAGAAGGTGGTCACCCGGTACTTCTCGATCACCGCCATAAGGTTTTTTGGCGTGAATTTGTCGTAATCGTAGGTCATCACCGCGCTGCCCGACAGCCATTGCCCGTACAGTTTGCCCCAGGCCGTTTTGGCCCAGCCGGTGTCCGCCACCGTGAAATGCAAGCCGTCATTCTGGACGTTCTGCCAATATCCGGCTGTCAGAATGTGTCCGAGCGGATAGATGAAGTTGTGGCTCACCATCTTGGGCATGCCGGTGGTGCCGGAGGTGAAATAGAGGAGCATGATGTCGTCGTTCCGCGACGCCTGTGCTCCCTGCGGACGGATGAAGACCTCCGAACTGCCTGCCAGTCCGGCGGTGAAGTTCAGCCATCCTTCCCTGTCTTCACCGATCACCGCCTTGATCTGGAAGGTCGGCGACTTCGGGATGGACTCTTCGACGTGCTGGATCACGTCCGGCTCCGGAACGCAGACGATCATTTTGATGTCGGCGGCGTTGTTCCGGTACACCAGATCTTTCGTGCTGAGCAGATGCGTGGCGGGGATGGTGATGGCGCCGATCTTGTGGAGGGCCAGCGCGCAGAACCAGAATTCATACCTCCTTTTGAGGATTAGCATGACCGGATCACCCTTGCCGATGCCGGCCGACCGGAAGAAATTGGCGGCTTTGTCGCTCTGTCTCTTCATCTCCCCGAAAGTGAAAACCGCCTCGGCCCCCTTGTCGTCGCACCATACCATGGCGACTTTCTCCGGGGTGCGGAGCGCGATCTCATCCGCCACGTCATAAGCGAAATTGAAATTGTCCGGGATGACGACTTTATAGTTCTCTATGAAGTCGGCATAGGTATGAAAATTTTTCCGCAACAGGTATTTGTCGAGTAGCATGATGGCGGCCGCGCATTGAGTTTTTGAGGTCTGGGCGTGCATGTCCGGCGTATCACGGCCGGGGTGCATCTCGGAGAAACCATAGGTGAATATATACTCAATTAGTGTGAAAATTAAATGTTCCGTCCTAATTGAATATAACGTCACGAACTTATAAGCAATATATAGCGACAGACTAAGCCTGACCTTGGAGTGCGGTCGCTTGTGCTTCAACCCCGGGGCGAAAGCTCCCGGGGAGACCGCTTTTGATGGCCGGGTTCGACCGGGCATGAAGGCAGGCGTCGAGCCGCCGCGCTCCTCTCGACCATCCCGGCCCCCACGTAGTCGGTCATCTCGGAGCGCATGAACTCCTCGCTTCTTTGGCGTCGCATTGGCACTGTACAATGCGACGTCAAGGAAGTATCTATCCGAATATTCCGGAGCTCGTTACTGTGAGTGGGTGCCATTAGTTGTCAGCATTAGGGACCGTGAAGTATAAACGGAGGCTGTTGTTCTTTCGCTAAAACAAATCGCACTTGCCGCCGGCGCAGGCCGCCTAATATGTCTGCTCTGATAGTGAAAAATAAGTAAAAAAAGCAAAATTAAACAAGTCGTATATTCCTTAAGATAAGTATGTTATGGCTATTTATGCCAAAATAGCCATTTCTTGACCCCCACTTCGGCTTTTACTTATTGATAGGATTTCGGTCTTGCGGAAGCGATTTTAGCCATTGTGCTTGCTCGCCTTCACCGCTACGCCTTGAGTGGTCAATCGGTACTTCTGGCGACTGCTACGGGGCTTGTCGGGAATAGTCATCTCGACCAGACCAAGCTTCAAAGTCGGTATGAGGTAGGTCTCCCTGAAGTGATCCTCTTGTTTTAACCTCAGGGCGGACTGGAGTTGTTGTCGTTCCATCTCGCCTTTTATCACGTATAGTAGGCACCTGACTTTCCCGGTGGAGATCGTTTTCACCGACTTTTCCCCTGCGTCAACTGTGCGCGACTGCGCTGGCAGATGGGCGGGATTGGCGAGGAAGTTCAGCATGAGTCCGGACATCTCGAAGTCGTAGACCGGCAGTTCTATGTCTTGGTCTTGGCACTCGCGGCGGATCTTCTCGATACCCCGTCCCCAGAACTCGATGTAGCTCGCCCGGAAAAACGCATTGGCCAAAAGCGGGTTGGGGGGATCAGATGCGCACTCCTCGTGCTGTTTGTTTCTACCGCAACATCGTTCAGATTGGAGGAGTACGCACGTGTAGCAACCTGTGACCATGCACGCCGACCACCGTCGTTTGGCCTATGACGGTCTCGGCGTTCACGTGCTGGTGGCCGTGCACCACAAGCATAGGTTTCTCCATCTCGATGTAGGTGGTGATTCCCTTGAATCCGTAGTGAACGCCATCATTACGATCATGCACTCCAGCGGGTGAGTTGTGGCAGACAAGCACATCCACATGCGGGAAGGCGGCGAGAAACCTCGAAGCCTCCTCCTGGGAATACAGGAAATGTCCCCTTGGTTTGTACCGCCAGGCTCCTTGGAGTCCGCCGAACCTAACCCCGTCGATCTCGACGACATTGAGATGGATGTCCTCGATGGGCGGTGGGAATGGCGTCGGCAGGTCATGGTTGCCCTTGACGGCAAGGATGCGGCGACATCCATGCGCCTCCGCCGCCTCAAGGATGACGGCATCAGGCACGTCGCCGCAGGAGATTAGAACATCGGCCTGGCCAGTACCTCCGTCCCATTCGATATCCTCGTAGTCGGCCAAGATTATTGCTGTGGCAGTTTGATTCATACTCTACCTGCAGCCCATCACATGCAAAGGCAACATTGAGGATAATTATGCTTCCGTGGGTTATAACCAAACACTGGTCGCTCAGGATACTTCCACCGGCACTACGACCCCAGCGACTGGCAGGTGGATGAAGCAACCGATAACAGGTTTGCCGGTCGCAGTTCTAAGCGCCTCGGCATAGGCCAGAACCTGACCGGCATGCGAAGCAGCTTTTTCGACGGCTTTGTCGCCGCCGCCGGGGAAGCTCTTGTGGTCGACTACGATGTATCCAGAGTTATCCTCCAATACAAGGTCGGCGACACCACGCAATGTGGAACCGTTCTTGAGTCGCATCATTAGGGGCCACTCTCTATGCCATCGGGCATCCGGCCAGTTACGTGACACCCAGTCTCGCATTGCGTTGGCGGCATAGAGAACAGCGTCGGCATCAATAGCCGAGGATACATTCCAGCGGGAAAGCAGTCCGCTGGCTATAGATCTACGCTGCGAGTCGCTCAGGGAAGGACGGTCGGCGGCCAGGAACCCATGAAGGGCGTTGCCGACAAGAGTCATATCAGGCTGTCCAGCGATCCGCAGTCGCCGGCCGATCTCACTCGGCGCGCCGACTCGTCCGGTCAGAGCGACCTCCGAGGGCTGCACATACTCTGGCGGATGCTGGGGAATCTTAGCCGGCCACTCATACCACTCGCCGGGCACACTCTTCGTCGGAGTGGGCGTTGCGGGAACCGCCGTGCGGATCTTGACCTCGAACGACTTGCCGGCCCAGATTGCGATGTCGCCTTCAGGTTCGCCAAGGAGCGGCGTCCCATCCTCGCCAGCCAATAGTTCGGTGACACCCTTGTTGATTAGACCGTCGCGGGTGGCCAGCGCAAGACGATCCCGTGCGCGCGTCCAGACGACGTAGAACAGCCTCAGGTTCTGGCGCTCCGCCTCTTCGCAGGCATGCCGGTTGGCCGGATGGGTCGAGAGCCGCTCGTGGAACGGCGTTTTAGAGGCGGCGCCGTAGGGATTCGGAAGGTAGCGAATCCAGCGCCCCGCAAGCGGCTTGCGGATGTTGAAGCGGGGTGCGTCGCTGACGACCTGAACGCCCAAGGCGCTTGCGCCGGGCGGCCCGTCAAGCTCGTAAATGACCGTGAAGGGCCACTCGCGGCCCTTGGCGGCGTGCCAGGTGCTGACGGTCACGGCGTTCTTGCCCGGCAAGGGCGCACGCTCATCAAGGCCAGTATCCTTGAGCTCGCCGAAATAGGCGACAAGTCCGGCCGGCGTGCAGCCAGCTCCTTCCGCGGCGCAGGCTGACACGTATCCGATGGCGTGCGAGCGCAGAGCGTCGATGTTGCACAGCCGCATGCCGGAGTCGCCCCAGCGCAAACACAGGTCTCGGATACCAACGGCCTCGGACGCAAGATCAAGCGCGACGACGGCCCCCGCGGCCGGGTTGGCCTCCCGCGACGCCCTGAGGCGTCCGATCATGGGATGCTCCTCGAACGCGGCGACGCCCGGCTTGGCCAGAATGGCGTTGA
Organism: uncultured Victivallales bacterium; assembly: GCA_964436735.1. Lineage (GTDB taxonomy): Bacteria > Verrucomicrobiota > Lentisphaeria > Victivallales > GWF2-38-69 > CAYTFM01. The sequence continues at coordinate 23,108 of CAYTFM010000043.1, forward strand.
GCCAGCCATCGCCAGCCGTCGGATAATCGACCACTTTGGCCAATTCCGCCGCGGCTAGCGAGTCCCGCATGTCGACCCACAGGCGGAGCGCGGCGAGGAGCAGCCGTCCCTCGGAGGTAGACAGGAGTCCTGGCTGCGTCAGTTCGGCGGGAATGCCCAAAGCCGCCAGGGCTGCTGCCACGTTGGCGCAGGCGTAGTGGCGGAAGCATAGGACCGCAATGTCGCCCGCCTGAACCGGGCGAACTTGCCCTGAATCCTTCTCCCACACCCGCGTCGTCTTGTCGGCGAGGGCTTCCTTGAGGGCGGCAGCCACGGCCGCCGCGTCGTCAGCCTTGTTCTTCGTCCCAAGACGCCATCGCTCGATGATCGGCCCGAGCCCGTCCGGTTCCTTGGCTTTCCGGGGTGACGGTCCGATGCGCACCCTTTCCGGGGGTATGCCGGTTTTGGCGAACGGCGGGGCGAACAGCTCAGAGGTCAGGCGCACGAGCTCCGGACGGCTGCGCCAGGAGAACTTGAGGACGTCGGGCGTACCACTCGCACCTTCAATGGCCGCCAGCGCGGCATCCATGAGCGAGGGGTCTGTTCCTCGAAATCCGTAGATCGCCTGTTTCTGGTCGCCGACCCAGATGCTTTCCTTGGCGGCTTCGGCCAGCCTCAGGAACAGGGCGAGCTGGATGGGGTTCGTATCCTGGAATTCGTCGACCAGCACCAAATCCAGTTCCCCCGACATGCGGCTGAATACGTCTTTCATGCCCAAAGCCTGCAAAGCCAGAACTTCCTGGTCAACGAAGTCAATAGCCCCCCATCCCGCCTTGTGTGTCCGATAGGCTTCGAGCGTCCGCGCCGCGATCGAAAAGACCAGGCGGATCATGCGCTCGCCATCGCCGCGCAGACGGGGATGGCTGTCATGGCGGCCGGCGACAAGCCGAACCCGCTCGGCATCGGGCTGCCACTGCTTCGCGGGATCGAGCCCGTTGACCAGCTTCACCCAGCTCTGCCACGGCAGCGGACTGTCTGTTCGCATCTGGCGGGCAAGCCTCAGGGCATTATCCGTTTTCTTGATACCGTCGGGTTTCACGTCAGCCACGAATATGGTCAGCGCCTTCTGAAGTTCCCGATCAAGCGCCGTCCCGTCTTTCGCGGGCTTGCCCAAGAGGCCCACGAACACTTCGACGCTATGGCCGGCACTGGCTTCGAGACTGTCCGCGGCCAAGCCGTTCGACCTGGCGCGCGCGACGATCCTTTCCACTGTGGACTGCCAGCCGCCATCGTCCCTGCCGACGGAGAAGCGTTCCTCCAGCTCGGCCAACTCAGCCGACTCGCCATCCGTGACAACCATGGACATGGCCCGCCGAATGGCGGCGTTGGCGGTATTCTCGTCGAGGGTCTGCAGACGCGGGGATAGCCCCAGCTCGAAGGCGAAGTCCGCAACCAGCCGCCCGCACACCGAATTCACCGTCCCAATGCGGGCGGCGTCAAGCCGATGCGCCTCGCCAACTTTGCCGTCCTGCAGCAGCCTGCGACGAATTCTGGACAACAGTTCGTCGGCCGCCTTGTTGGTGAAGGTGGTAGCGAGGATGGCTTCCGGACGGGCCGCACCGGACGCGATGTGGTTGTAAAGCTCCTCTGCGAGTCGGTGCGTCTTGCCTGTCCCGGCGCTGGCGGAGATGATCTTGATGGCGTTCATGGCTGCTCCTCCGGAAAGTCCACGCCGCACAGCCCCGCATAGTCACAGAAGCGGCAAGGCGGGGCGACCTCCAGCATTCCGTCCTCCGTCAGCGCATCGTGGTCCGGCGGTGATGCGCCTTCATTTTCAGCGAAACCCGTGGCAAGCACCTTCCCGTCTTTGAGTTCCTTGCGCCGAGCCGCGTGCGCGCGTTCCATTCCATCCCAGATGGCGTCGAGGCTAGGGCCGGGCACCACCTCGGCCCCCGGAAAGGCGTCGGGATCCGCAGTGATCAGCCGTCGGCTTTCGAGGATGTAGTACGCTCCTGGCAGCATTCCACCCTTTCCAGCGGCCAGCCGCCCATAGACGGCCAACTGATACGCCCCTCCCCGAGCCAGCAGATCGCGTCGATAGGACGATCCGCCCCACTTGAAGTCAATAATGCGACGTGGAGAATCGATCACTATGTCCGGCGTGCCCGCCACCCTTGCGCCAAGCCCAGTGCCTTCGTATTCCTTCTCCGACGCAATCACGCTGGCTCCCCATTTACGGAGCCGTTCGACCAGATCGCGAGCCGCCAGCATGGCCACGCGCCGCACCGAGGCTTTGAGTGCCTCCGCTCCGGGGAGGAACAGGGGAGTCGCCAGCGAAGGACCGAGCGTGTCGAACATCCGACCGGCCTTTTTCTCGGCCTCCGCCGCCGACGCTGGTCGCTCGGCGAGCAGGCGGGCGATGATGTCATGCACCAGTGTCCCGTGGAGTTGGCTGCCTTCGGAGAGAACGGCTGACGATCCGCCCTTGATTCGGCCAGCGTAACGGAGCGTCCACTGCAGCGGGCATCCCAGCAGCACTCCCGCGCTGGATGGCGATTCCGTGGCCCGGGGCGGGACAGGTCGATTCACATGCCATTCGCGCTGGGACTGGGCTTGCGGGAGCAGCTTACGGCGTTTGATCGGACGCTGGCTCGCCGGCTCCAGCTCACTCCGCACGAGGACGGATGCGAGTTCAGGGCGCGACGGATCGGAAAGGTTGGCCAAAATCTCGTCCCACAATGGATGCGGGTGCTCTATGCCTCCATCGGCTCCACGCTCGGGGCAGACAAGGATCAGACGGCGTGTCGTGCTCAAAAGGGGACGCCGCCAGCGCATAGCCCGCGCGACGGCCGTGATCGCCGGGTCGGGAAGCGTCACACCGGCGCCGGCAAGCGCATCCTTCTCGGCACGGGATAGCGGCAGTTGGGGCAACGCGGCGACCGAGGAGTCCGTGAATCCCCACCATACGAGGCAGCCGACTGGTCCGGCAATCGCCTCCGGCGCATGCGCATGCGGTGTTCCGGCCTCGGCGGGAAACATGGTCGGGCTCGATACTTGGGCTGTGGCGTCCTCGACGATCCGCTGCAACTGGGATTGACTCAGTTCCTTCAGTTGGGCGCGTTGGATCAGCCGGTCGACCGTCACACATTGGCTGATGGCGGCATCCAAGGGAGCCGTGTCGTTGTCTTCGACGCTTCGGCACCCCTGCAGCCAGGTGAGCAGCGTGGCGACGCGGCGTGAAACTTCGACAGACGGATACTTTTCGTTATGTGGCACGGACGCAGCGAAGACTACCCCCATGCGTTCCTCCACCCGAAACCGATCATCCCCGTCCTCGATAGTCGCCAACCCTGCCTTCATGGCCTCATTCCACGCATCGCTGCCAAAGGCCGGACATCCGTGCAGCGCATCATCCAAAGCATGCGCTATCCGGCGAGGTATCGGCCCCCGAGGCAGTGTCAGAAGCTCCAGCACGCGCTGCGGATCGGGCGGTGCCCATCCCGCCGCCAGCACGAGAGGAAGCACTTGCAGCAGCGTATCTTCCTGGGTTGAGTTGGCACCGCCCGTCGTCGGCAGTCCGTATCGCCTCAAGGCCGCGTCGAGCACGCAGTCGCCGCCTACGATGAGTATATCTGAGGGATTGTCCATGCCGGCAATCCAAGCCGCCACCCGTTCCGCGGCGTCGAGCGGCCCGGGAGCGTCGAAAAGCTGTAGGCTGTCATCGCGAATGGCGGGAGCGAAGCCCTTTTGGCGGGCTGTGCGCAGATTGCCCTTGGCTGGGGCTTCGGCGAGGCTGACGTCGGAGATGTCCACGCCAAGAGTCTTGAGGGCGGCGAACACTTCAATCCACAGGCGAGGCAGGTCGTCAAGCGGTGTGTATCGGCTGATGGACTCGATATCCACGCCTTGAGTGGCCAAAGCTGTCAGAACGGCGCGTAGACGGTCTGGGTAGCCCGGAAGAACGTCATGGGCGACGATGGCCAACTGTCGGAGACGAGGCGAGACGGGCTGGCCTTGCCAGCAATGAAGCCAAAGCGTGTCTCTCCAATTGAGGAGCGTTCGGGATGTGGACAGGGCATCGCTCTCGAACGATCGGCTCCAGAAGCCCTCAGTCTTGCGCAATGCCGGAACCAGCGCGGCGGCGCGCTCGACGTCGGGAAACGAAGGTCCGCCACGCCCCAGTTGCGTTTCCAATATCCCCAGCAGCCCGGCGGGACCGGTCCAAGCCTTGCCAGCTGTGGCCGCCTTCTTGTTGGCCGTCTCCCCGCGCCAAACTGAGCGGTCGAAGGACATGTCGAACATGATTCTCATGCGTTCTCCTAAATGCTCATCGCTCTCTGGCGCCTCAAGGGCTGAGTGCTGGTCTCGGAGGTATGCCATGTGCGTGGCGGTTTCCCGCACCAAACATTATCAGTATGTGATAAGAAAAAGCTGCCTCTGAGTTTGACTCCATAAACATTGGGCGGGTAGCGGCATTAGTGCGGATGCGAGGTGCAAGTCCCGCACTATATGAATGTTTCCCTCTCGGAGCCAACCTACATATCGTCCGTCGTAAATATCCTCTGGTCCTATGTCAGATATTTCTTTGCCCAATTACCTACGCATCTTTTCAAGATCATCTTCCATTCCTTTGAAAGGCGTACGGTCGTCAATATGATCGAAAGGATCCAAGAAATACACAAGGGCCCTTAATGACGCATCTTTTTCATTTCCCCTCTCGCTCTCTTTTAAACGCAAAAGGTGTCTTTCGGCCTCGCACTTTATTTCCAGATAGAGAGTTTCGTTTCCCTTTCTCAAGTTTGAAAGCAAGTCTCCTATATCTTTCTCCAACCTTGAGTGGCTTTTATCTTTCTCATATTCATTAAACAAGTATTCCTGATGATCCAATTTATCCTTTGGGAAAAGGGAAATCATAAGACCGCGTATGTCGAGTGCCTTAAGTAGCTCATTTTTCTTCAATTCAGCCATAAAGCGTTCTTGATTAGGTTGGCCGAGTGTAAGGCGGTACAGTTCGAGACTATCGAGCAGTGATTCGTAGCGCAACTCTTCTTCGGATCCCGGTAGCGCCATCACGTGTCTGACATAGCCGCATTTCTTATTCCCATCATCCTCGGCCAAGAATGTCCAGTGGGGGCACATCCCTAGGCTTAGTCTTTCACCAAGTTTGGCGTAGACTGGTGCCTCTTTAAATAGATCATCCCAAAAGAAGTTTTCCGTTTTCAGCTTCGACGCCACAGCGTCCACGATCGCTTGGCGCACCCAGTAGGAATTAAAACGGTTGATACGTCCTTCCCGTTGCTCGAAATTGACTGGGTTGGAAGGCAAGTTCCAATGGTAGATGTCTTTGCAGTAAAGGTGAAAATCGAGGCCTTCCTGGCCAACCGAGGTGGTGACGAGAACAAACGGCCAAAACGGGCTGTTAAACGCCTCCCTCACCGTTTCTCTGGATTCGGACTCTTCAGTGACCTGCCCGAATGCCTTAACCAAATCAGTGCCAATACTTTTTTCCCCTCGCCGTGGCCCTGCATCGATCTTGATGGTGGTGGATTTTGCCCCCAGGGTGCGGGCCAGTCGCCTCAAGGTTTTTTCTAAACCGTCAAGGGTGCCTTTCTCCTGGATCAAGTACAGATTCTCGTCCAACACAGCCTGGATATTGCCGTGGGTCAGGTACCGTTGCAGGTTCACGGTGAACGATCTTGACTTGCCGTAGCTACGGATTACACCAGCCGCACCTTTTCTGCTGAAAAAAGCCTTCCATTGACGGATGCAAAAGTCCGTCACCAATTCGAATTCCTGCGACTCGGGGGCGGCGGCATCCAGCACGCCTATAGACCCCAAGGTCCTGAGCAGGCAAACGGAGGGTGAGGTCAATGCGATCCGCGCGAGCTTTGCGACGCAGGCGTCGGAATACAATTTTTTGTCGGGATACCCAAGTATCTTGCGCCTAAACTCACGTGGTAACGGCTCCTTGCTGTCATGGTCTTTTAGGTCTTTTAGGGCAAAGACGCTGCGTCGCTTTTTTTGCATCAGCGAGTTCCAGTCAGCCCTCCTTTGAAGCATACTCGATGGCAGATCGAGCTGAGCCAAAACCTGCCATGCTTGAACCTCGCCTTTGGACTTGCTCCAGCCAGTGCCTTTGAGGTAGCGAAGGATCTTAGTCTTGGTGGCCTCCAGAACTGACGAGAATTTCTTTCCCTGTTTGTTCACAAAATCTGAGTGGCTTACAATGCTGGCCAGCCAAGGGCTTGGGAAAAAAAACATAGCCCAAGATGTCAAACTATCCTTGATTGGATTGCTGGGGGCATTCAGGTCTCGGCATTTGCCCAGCTTTGCGGACAACTCGGAAGTCACCATCCTCGGCACAAAGCTCCAAGAGGAAAAGACAAGGCCTTTCTTAACTCTGCGCGTCGTTAGTTGATCCTCAGAATAAACGCCTTCGCCTTTGTAGTAGGGGGTGAGAGCGGGCAGCCAAAGGTATTTCCCCGAGTCCCCATTGTTTAAAAGCTCCTGCCACAGGTAGTCCAATTTGGGCTGGAAGCGAGCTTTCCCCGGATTGGAATAAAGGGTCGAATCGCCAGAAAGCTTTTCTTTTGCCGGGGCGACCGTATCATAATAGCCATCCAGGTAAGTCATAGGCGCTTGCCCCGAGCGCCAAAGCTTCAGATAATTCTTATGGCTCTTGACATGATCCTTCATCTTGAGCCATTCCTTGACATGTTCAATTTCGAGCGGTGAGTCGCTTGCGAAATCCGTTAGGAAACGCTCTTCTGCCGCAACCGCCTCCTTGCTTTGGAAAGAAATCCTTTCCGCCCTTGCCATATATTGCCTCAGAACACCTTCGACTCGTTGCTTTGCTTCAAGCACAATGTCCAACTGCCCACGGTCTTGCTGTTTGAGCTTCTTCAATCCGTCGGCATACTCGAGCAACATCTTCGATACTTTCTCTGTATCTCCCTTGGATCCCGTCAGAAAGAGAAGCGTGCCCTTCAACTGCTCGACGTGGCTTCCAGGTCCCAGACTATCCGCAGCCGATTGATAGGCTGGGTAGGGCGTGGCGGAAAGCAGCAGTGTGGGGGTTTCCAGTTTCAACAATTCACCAGCGATCGAATTCTTGACTTTCCCATGATCGTCTGTTTCGAGCAACTTGCGGTAATTTTGGAACTCATCCAGTATAACCAAACCTGGATCTAAATTCGTCAGAATTGCCTTGGCCATCCCCTGCCTTAGCCCGACCGCAAGTTTTCGCAGTTCTTTTTTGTCCCCATCGATCGTTTGATCCATCTTCGACAGCAGGTCGTCTTGCTCCCAAGCTTCTTTGATGGCACTTTCAATCTTTCTTTCAGGCAGTTTCGCCTCTCCCTTACTCAGCTTTTCCCGCCAGCCTTTCATTCTATGCATAAAGGATTCTTTGCTCGCTGGCCAACTGAGATTGTTGGCGATGACACGGGAATTCTTCCCGAACCGCTTCTCGAGGAACACGCCAATATAGCTACGCTCGGCCAGGTTGCCCGAACTCGACTTCATGTCGATCGATGTGCCTGGCGTGAGACTGATGATTTGAGGATAGACCTCTTCGAGTACCTTTTCCCACAAAAGGCAGATTCTGTCGCAGGGGATTACCTGGTCGCTTTTCCCTGGGATCAGGTTCTTGCGGTTCTGGTGGCAGATGTCTAAGCTTGATGCGACATATACAACGCGAAGTTTTGTGTTCTCCGCTAGACGCTCTATCACCCCAGCCGCAATGATGGTCTTCCCCAGTCCCACTTCATCGGCTACCAGGAAGCGCCTCGAATGCCGGTCTTTGGTTAACATTTTCGTGGCCCATGTGACCGTAGCCGCTTGAAATGGCTTCAGCTTGTTCTTGACATTAGGCACGCTTCACCTCCTCCGACGCCTTGCGGATGATTTGCAACAGGCGTCTCACACCTTCCACCGCCTGCGGATCTTTCACGTAAAAGGCTTTCAACGATTACACCATTAACTCAATCTTGTACTCGTCGGTATGGTCGGCAAGAAGCAATACCTCTAAATACCCTTTCAAGCCTATTCCAACCATGTCGCCGGTCGACCGCTTTAATTTTGGATCAATAGTTTTTCCTGCTGAGGATTGAAGCATGATGCCTGATTCCGGGAAAATCGAGGTGAGCATATCAGCGAAGGAACTCTCCTCGGCAACCAGCTTCATGATGTCCTGAAGCCGGGTGCTTGGTCGCCCGATCACCTCCATCTCAGTGGCAAATTCCAAATGCGGTAGATCTGGGAGGCCAAGCTTTATCAACAGAAAGGCGGAAGGCTGCGAAAGCTCGAGGAGGGGAAGTGACTCCTTGCTCTTGAGTACGCCAAGGAGGTCGAACTCCGCCGTGTTGCCGAGGACTTGGCCTGTGGCTGCCAGCCCCTCTGGAACCGGCCCTAAATCGCCCTGCCACTCCAGCATCCAAACATTTTGAGATCCTTTCAGCACAAACGATCCTCTGCCGATTTGATCTCGCACAGAGCCAAGTTTTTTCTTTTCTTGCTCCTTTTGCTCTTCCAGCTCTGAAGCCTCGACATCTTCCTGGCCGATCACACGTAGCCAATTTGAAAAACGGTTATCTTTTTGACTTTGAAAGACAAAATCCTTTTCAAACTCACTGACTAAGTCTCTCTGCGACGTCAGATGAATCAAGCATTCTGTATTGGCTGCGGAATTGGGGCCGCCCATGGCAGCATTGGTCAAGTTTGCTGAACCAAGATACACATCGGTTCCACTGCCGTCATCCCTGCGGCATAAATACAGCTTGGCGTGAAGATCGATGTTGTTGTCTTTCCCCGGCAAACTGAAAAGAACAGCGCCTTTACTATTCACAAGTTCTGGAAAATCATTGAGTACACACAGGTCTTTGGGGCCAGTGATAAGTAGATCCTTGTCAGGGCGCAGATTTTGCATAGGTGTTTTCCGCAGGAACGGACTCATCGCGATAACGCGCGAATAGCGCTCCATCTTCAAGACCCGCAATCCATCGGTGCCTATGCCACTCCTCCAAAGCAGCCTAGCCTTGTCAAAGCCGGGGGGCAGCTCAAAGACAACAAGTTTGAGGTCAGCCAACGCCCTGTCGATGAGCCGTGTGTGTTTACGAGCTGTCGCTGGGTCTTGCCGCATACCAGAAAGACGCCGGAGTTCCTTTAAAACCACCTCCAGCCCTTCGAGGCTTCTACCCTTGCCTTGCCGACCACTGAGGCAGGCCTGAACCTCCCATGTGTTGGCCTTTGTCAGATTGCGGCTGGTGAGCACCAAACGCCACTCCTTGAGTCCAGGGACTTCGGTGCTGTCAAAATGGATCAGCCAAAGCTTGGGATGAAATGCGCTATGGTCGGAAGTGGGGGAAACGACCTGCAGGCAGGCGTCCAAGAGGCTGAAGACGCGGCTCCGAGTGCTTGCGCCTTCTTGTCTTAAATTATCGGGAATCTGGATACGGCAGCTTTGACAGAAGATTGCGGATTTACCTGCGAAGTCATGCAATACGGCCAGCACATTCGCCATTTCCGCACCATTCAACGCCTGTTTCCGCGGCTCGTCAAAGCCACCGATTGCCCTGTCAAGCAGTTCATCAGTTCTCAATGCGCGGCTCGACGAGAGAGCTATTTGAAGAAGCACGGAAATTTCGATCGAATAGCTGGTTCCGATGCAGTAGGCCAGCCTCATGCCTCTTGGAGGCTTGAAAAGGTCTATGAATGGAACTTGGTTGGTATGGCTGATCATGTTTCACCAAGGCCGCGTTTAAAGTCGAGCAAGTTCGCTTTTCCTTGATTCCATCGGTAGTCGAACAAATATGGGCTTGGATAAGCATCCACTTGGGGTGCCTTGATCCCCTCTGGCACACTGATGGTCGCTTCATTGAACCGGGAATTGTTCTTTTTTATCAACTCTTCCTGTGCCTTTACCTTTTCAGCCAAGCTTGCGAGCTGGTAGGTAACCGACTTCCTCGCATACAACTCTTTGCTGCAATCCGAACAGAATGCTGCGACCTGCTTAAAGTCATCGCCAGCTACAACACATAAAGGCTCATTAAAAGGTTCGCAGGCTTTTCTGAAATCTTCAATATCCCAGTCGCGCAGATCACCCATTCCATCCAACCATGCATTGAAGTGCTTCTCATGAATATCCTTCGCCCCTTTCCACGCATTCCCCTCGATCTTGCTCTGCTTTTCGTGGTGAGTGCACAAAGCCCATTGATACGCTAACGTGATGCCACGGCTCAGTCGGGAATAGCGCATGCTTTCCCGTATCAGCACGTTCAACTGGGGGTCTTCCGATTGGAAGTCTTCAAACGAATCCATTTTGTCGATCTCACGGATTGGCAGTTGCAGCATGCGCTGGTATAGGGAGCGCGGATGAAGGGTCTCGATCTTTTCGGTGAAGTATTTGGCTTCCCCCCTAGATAGATCGAATTTGAGTTCGGGTTGCCATTTCAGCTTTTTAGTGTCCACGAGCAGGCCTCCTGCGATCTTCCAAAATGTCTCGTCAGGATGGAATTCGATACGGTTCTCATGCGATGACTCTCCCTCATCTTTTTGTGCCGCGCTCAAGCTGTCCTCGGAGATCTGGTCCAACAGCACCGTACGTGGATAGGAGTGCTCCCCGAATAGGTTGAACGTGTTGAAGGCCGTCCAATAGGTGGCCGATGGCCTATACCTCAGTTTCTCCTTCCTGTTCCGCCCGATGACACCGGTTTCCTGCCCCCCGGCAAGCAAAGCATAAATCAATGATATCTCGGCATTCTCTAGATCCTTTGCGGCGTCCAAATGGCTCTTGTGGATCTGCATGGCGTAAATCGCCGCGGGCACGAAAATGACGTAACGGAACCGCGTATGCAGGGTCGAGGTGCCTGGGAAAAAGGTATTGGAAACTGCTTCAAGGGGGGCCCCGAGGTTCAAAACATCCAAAGTGGCGTTGGGGCCGAGGGATTTAAGCGCTAATTCCGCCTCAAGTAGATCATCTTCCTTAAGTAAGGTCCAGGAAATGAATGAGTTGCCTTTTTGCCTCTTCAACACCTACCCCCTCTCAGCTATGTGAGCTATCGTTTCAGACTTCGGTTGTTGTCATTTGTTGAGAAGTTTATCAAGCTTGTCCTTGATGTCGTTCAATTCCGTTTTCAATTCCAGGACTTCCGCCTTGCGCTCATTCCCTTTGTTCACAAAGAGGGATGCGACGTAGGCTGTGAATGCTCCGAAAAGCCCCACTCCCGTTACCATAAGCGCTGCGGCGACGGTTCTCCCTTCCGTCGTGACAGGATATTTGTCGCCGTAGCCGACCGATGTGATGGTTGATATCGACCACCACAAAGCGTCTTCTGCTGTGTTGATGTTTGATTTGGGGTCGTCCTCGACATTGAGAATAGCTATCGACGAGAAGGAGACCGTGATGATCGTAATGAGGACGACTGCGGCGATTGCGTTTTCGGCTCGTCTCAGGTAAATGAAAGTAAAAAGGATTTTCACGGATCTGATCCCTCTGAAAATCCGGAGGATTCTGACCACCCTGGATAGCCGTCCAACCCACAGCCACGGAATGTTTGGAATGGAGGAGAGCAAGTCTATCCATCCCCATTTCAGATATCGCAGTTTGCTCTTTGCCGTAAAGAGACTGTGGAAGAAATCGGCGATGAATATGAGACAGATGAAGTTGTCGATTGTCAATATAAGATCTCGGTTCTCCTTGTCGAGGTGGAAGATGGTGTCGACGAGAAGAGAGGCAAGCACATACACGCAGAGGATGAGCATGGTGACGTGCCACCAAGAAGGCTTGACCACATTCTGGTCTTGCCCGTTATCTTCCATTGGTGACATAGCGATATGCCTCCGAAGCATGTGCCCAAAATGCTGATTTCAACATCATCTATAGGATTCTGGAGATCTTAGAATATTCTCAATTGACTACAGTAACATTTCAACCATCATACGGCTTACCCCTTGGAAAAACTGCTTACCATGCATCCGTTTTATTCGGCATCCCGTTGATACGGTATGGTGGTTGCGCTTCTAATTCAACCATCGATGAATTCCACCATGTGCTCACGCCTGTTGCGCTCGGCGTTCTCCTCCATCCAGGCGAGGTCGGCCTCGCCGTCCATCGGGGCGAGCGATACGATATGGGAGATACGGATGAGCTGCCGGCCCGTCATGTTTCTTTGGGTGCCGACGTTGTCCATGCCATAGCGCACCGGCCATATCCTCACCTCGCCATCCACCCACTTGCTGTTGAACCAGTACACGTTGTCCATCTCGACGAAACCCGTGTCGGTCGGTATTTCGAAGATCCGCTTGACGTCCCCGGAGGCCAACGATGCTCTGAAACTGGTGATCCAATGGTGACTTGGGACGTTGTGCCCGAAGGTGACACCCTTGTTGGTCTCGATCTCCAGCCACACCCTCCCGGAGCCGCCCTTCGTGGCGACACCGCCGGGTCTCGACTGAACGACTCTGCCATGCTCGTGGTCAAGGAACAGCTCCTCAGGGTGCTTCCAGCTTGCGGCGTCATTGATCCACTCGACATCCTTCTCGCCGTCGAGATAGCTTACCGAGACGACATCGCACGCCCTGACGAAGAGCGGACCGAAGAAGTTCCTGTAAATGTAGTCCCTGCCGAACCTGACGGGGTGTATCTTCAGATCCCCAGCCTCATGTCCCTTGGCGTCTATCCAGTAGACGTTGTCGAGTCTGAGAAAACCACGGTCGTCGGGGCTGTTCACCAGCCTCTTGTGCTGCAGGTCGTCGAGCAGTCCGCGGTACGACCACGTGTACCGTATTCCCTCGTGCAGGTCAACCACACCCTTGTTGATCTCGATCTCGACCCAAACGTCATGCTTCTTCTCGGCCTTCTTCGAGGAATGGGACGCTTTCATCAACACCTCCATAGTTTCTCCTACTATTTGCGCATTGAGGTCATCATTACCGCATCTGTCTCACTCATTGATTAGTCGCCAAGCGTCAACTGGACGTGCCTGAACGCCTTGGCGACTTCCGGGGATGCGCCGATTGTGAACTCCTTGACTCTACCCCTTAGGAAGGCCATGAGCAGTTCCTCGCCCTCCTTGATGAGACCGTCGAATTCCATCGCCGGCTCCACGCAATCCTCGTGCGGGCTACGGGACAAGTACTCTTTGAGCACCACCGGTCGCTCCTCGGTCCCCCCACCATCCAGCACGCCGTCCCTGGCGCAGCTCAGTCTCAGGGTCAGCTTCGGAGTGGCGTCCGTCGATGATGGGGGGATGACGGTCCGCACCATGAACATTCCGCACGCAAGGCAGTTCCTGATGGATCTCATGGGCACCTCCTCAGCTTTCTCCATTCATTATAGCGCATGGGGTAGGACATAGTTGGTCCGGGTCGGCCTCTTGTCGCACCAGGACCATCTTTGTCCACCTTCTAAATCGGCCTGTCGTACCAAAAGGCGCGGTTCATCAGCGACAAGGTCGGCACCGAGGAGCATGAGAGGAACAGGAGCGAGTGGGCGCAGGTCACCTGGCCCTCGATCGTGCGCAAGGCCAAGGCGGTGGATAAATACGAAAAGAGATGCCACGCATCTGAAGTACTTCAAAATATTCGAAGACCTCAGGAGCGCCGTCGTCAAGGTTTTTGAGAACTACATGGCGGATGCCACGAGGGTGATAAGAGTCATGGCGAAGTTAAGGGAAGAGGCGGAACGCCTCGTCCCGCACACAATAGTTTTTCGATAAGTAATTTCACAAGTAACTGGCGGAGCCAGCTTGTGAAATTAATTATCTGAAAAACTATACATGGTGTTCGACCCGTCGGTTGGCGCAGGCCACGGGCACGGGGGCGTCGAGCAGGGCGGCTGGACGCAATCGTCGGAGGATGACCATCATGAGGATGACGATCCCGAGTTCTATTGACTCAGCCTGAAGTCCTTCCCCCATGCGTCGGACAGAATGGCGAGGAATATGCGCACGTCATGACGCTCCTCGATGCCGCGGAGCTCGCGGGACACGTGATCGGATATGGCCTGGTCGATCATGACGCTCACCTGTGCCCGTCGAGGAGCGACCGCGCCATCTCGGCGATTTTGCCCCTGAGTCTCTTCGGGGAGACGACGGACACAAGCCCGCCGAAGGACAGAAGCCAGCGGATCAACTCCTCCTCGCCGATGGCGGGGAGGCAGACTTCCACCTTGCCTCTCTTGCCGGGACGGCTGCGCTGATCTTTGTGCAGGGGCCGCTCCTCGAGTATCCTCGC
>CAYTFM010000044.1:0-20027 GCA_964436735.1 uncultured Victivallales bacterium
GCCACAACGCCGGGAACCCGCAGGCGGTGGTGGATTTGGCGCATCGATTGATCAACCAGGCCGCCTCGCTCTATTCGCTCAACAGCCTGACAGGCTATCTGAAGTCCCTCGGACATAAGACCACAAAAGCGTTTACACGCGAGTGCATGCAGTGGTTCGAAGACGCCTTTTTCCTTTTCAGTGTCAAACTGTTCGACGCCTCGGTCGCGCGGCAAAACGTGAATCCACGGAAAGTCTACTGCGTGGATCACGCCATGATCCGTTCCGTCGGCACCGGCATTCTGGTGGACTCGGGGCATCTGCTGGAAAATCTGGTCTTCTGCCATCTGAGACGGCGGAGCGGAGCCATTCACTACTATCGGACCGCGGGCGGCCGGGAAGTTGATTTTGTCTGGCGGGTGGAGCCGGGATCGTGGCAGTTGGTTCAGGTGTGCGAGTCGCTTTCCCGGCCCGAGACACGGGCCCGGGAACTGGCCGCGCTGCGGGAGGCCATGCGCGAGCAAAAGCTTGACCGCGGGACGATTGTGACCCGGGACGAGAGCGAAGAGCTGGCGTGTGAAGAAGGGCGTGTCGACGTTGTTCCCGCTTGGCGGTTCCTGCGTGCATAACGTTTTCGGCGCGCGTTCCCCGCTTCCCCCCTTGACAGCAAGGGAAGCCCTTGGTATAATTGAGCCACAAAAGCACTTGACATGCTAAAGCGCATGACGCCTTCCTCAAGACGGCGGCCCCGCGGCCGATGTGGACATCAAACTTTACGCGATTCAGTAAGAGGAACACACATGCTATCGCAAAGAGATAATTTCATCCGCGCCGCGCGGCGGCAGAACCCGGAATGGATCCCGCTTGACTTCGGCGTCAGCGCCGAGGCGAGACAGATGTTCGCCGCACATCTCGGCGAGGGTGTCGACATCGGGGAGCATTTTAAGTTCGACACCAAATGGATCGGACCCGCCCACGGGACGCGTCGGCCGACGCCCGACTGGCGGCTCCTGTATTACGCCAACACCCCCCTTCCCTCCAATACGACCATCGAGCCTGAGTGGGGAGTGGCCCGGACGCATTTTGCCGACTCGGACGACGACCAGACCTTCCACCCGCTGCACGCCATCGAGACGGAGGCGGAGTTCGACGCCTACCCGTGGCCGGACGACGTCGGCGCGGCGTTCCGGTACGAAGGGATGAAAGAGCGTGTGGCTGAGGCACACGCCAAGGGGTTCGCCGTCGTTGGCGGAGGATTGAACTTCTTCGAGCACCCATGGGGGCTGGCGGGTTTTGAGAAAACCTTGCTGGGGATGGGAGCGGATGAGTCGTGGGCCCGCAAACTCTTCCAGCGCCACGCCGCGGATCTCGTCAGGCAGGCGGCGCAGATCGCGCTGACCGGTGCGGACGTCCTCCAGACCGGCAGCGACGTCGCCACCCAGCTCGCGCCGCTCATGAGTCCGTCGATGTGGCGGGAATGGATCTTTCCCCTCATGCGCGACGCCATCGCCGCGGCGCGGCGCGTCAAACCGGACCTCCTCGTCTTCTACCACAGCGACGGCAACGTCGAACCGCTGATCGAAGGCTTCATCGAGGCTGGCGTCGACATCCTCAATCCCATCCAGCCCGAGTGCATGGACATCTTCGCGCTCAAGAGGAACTACGGCGGCCGCCTCGCCTTCCACGGCGGCATCGGCGTCCAGACCGTCATGCCATTCGGCACCCCCCAGGAGGTCCGCGACACCGTGCGCCGCACCATCGAGGGGATGAGCGCCAACGGCGGCGGCTACCTCTGCTCAACGGCGCACATGATCCGTCCCGAGGTGCCTTGGGAGAATGTGATGGCGTTCGTCGAGACCGTCAAAGAGTTCGGGCATCCGTGACGAACCGGTGATTAAAATACCCAGCAACAACGGGGAGCGATATGGATTCAAATGGTTTCAGACAGTGGTTTGATGAGGCGCGGTTCGGCATGTTCATCCACTGGGGCCCGTACGCGGCCGCGGCGCGGGGCGAATGGGTGATGAACCGGGAACGCATTCCGGTCGAGGAATATACGGAGCGCTATGTCAAGCCGTGGCATGCCGAGAACTACAACCCCGCGGAATGGGCGCGGCTCGCCAAAGAGGCCGGCATGGGCTATGTCGTGCTGACCACCCGCCATCATGACGGATTCTCTCTCTGGGACAGCAAACTCAGCGACTTCAACGCCGTCAAGCTCGGCCCGAGACACGATCTTCTCGTTCCCTATGTTGACGTCTTGCGGGCGGCAGGACTCAAAGTGGGTTTCTACTACTCCCCGGCGTCGTGGACGCATCCGGACTATCCGGGGCCGTTCTTCCGCGACTGGCCATCGGAAAAGGATTGGGCAAACGAAGCCGCGCGGCGACGCTTCATCGATTTCTACCGTGGACAGCTTGAGGAGCTTCTCACCGGGTATGGGAAAATCGACTACCTGTGGTTCGACGGCTGCATTCCCGGGAACATCGATGGCGACGAGACATTGACAATGGTCCGGAAATGGCAGCCGGAGATCCTGGTGAACAACCGCCTTGGCAAGCCTTTTGATATCCAGTGCAGCGAGCAGGCGATCCACCCCGCCCCGCCCGGCCAGCAATGGGAAGCCTGCATGACGCTCAATGACAACTGGGGCTATCACGCCGGCGATCACAATTGGAAACAACCGTATCACGTCGTGGACATGCTGCTCACCTGCGCGGAGAAGGCGGGCAACCTCCTGCTCAACATCGGCCCGCGGGCCGATGGAAGCGTGCCTGAGGAATCCGTCCGCATCCTGCGTGAGGCGGGAAGCTGGCTGAAGCGGAATAGGGCGGCGGTGAGTTGTTCGGAGCGTCATCCATTTTCATGGAACAACACCGCCCGTCCGATCACCGTCCGAGGCAACCGCGTGTATCTGCATTTCATGAAAGAGCCGAACGGCTCCTTCTGTTGGGCCGAGCTTAAAAACAAGGTTGTGTCCGCCCGGCTTCTGGCCGACGGACGTCCCGTCGCATTTCAGCAGGAGGGGAATCGTCTGTTTCTCAAAGACTTGCCGACGCCACTGCCCGACACCCCCGCGACAACGGTCGAACTGGAGCTGGACGGCGCGCCGGAGGCTGTCACGGCGCAAACATCTTTCTGGATTCCGGGATAAAGGAGACGCATAAAGACGTATGGGCCGCGCAAGCTGATGCTTATCGCCACAAAGTTCCATCGCATGCGCGGCATCGTCCGCTTCGCAGGGCATGAGGTGGGAATCAAGGATGGACTGCAGGCGTCGCCATCCGCGGCGACGAGTTGGAATATGCGGTGAAAAAACTTTGAACAAAAGATACGAAAGAACAAGAGAAGATGAGCACATGTGAACGCGATCTGATCGGAGTTCCGGCGGCGACCAACCTGAAGTTCGACGGCACCACGCCGGTGGCGCCGCACGGCCTCGGCGGGATGACCCGCGACCTGTTCGGCAACGGACGACTGTTCGCCTCGGTCGGGGCGCACGGCGGACTGCTCAAGGTAAGCTACTGGGGGAATCAGCATCTTGGGGCGCCCAACTTCTTCCAAGCCGATCCCGGCACCGCCTGGGTCAAACTGTTCAGAATGCACCTCATCATCGACGGCAGGCGACACTACCTGACGATGACCGATTCCAAGCTCTACCCGTTCGGATTCCGCAGTCGCTGCGAGGTCGACGGGGTTGCGGTCGAACATGAGCTGCTGCTGCTGCCGGACGCCATCGTTCAACGGGCGAAGGTCGTGCGGAATCCGCGGAAGCTTCCCGTCCAGCTCGAGGTGCTACACCAGGAATCCTGCGTCGCCGTCGGCGGAGCGCATCGCGCGTGGGATGATTTCGCCTTCGACAAGAAGCGCAATGCCTTGATCACCTGCTGCCGCGACGAAAACCCGAATGTCTACCGCGGCGGTGACTCCCTGGCGCAGTTCAAGCTTCGGGAGCTCGGCTTCGAGGTGCATGACGCGCCCAAGGCCGAGACCTGGATCGGCATCGGCTGCGATCTGCCGCTCACCGCCACCCGCGGCTACCACGCCCGCAGCAAGCAGTACCTCATCAGCAAGCCGGGCACGAACGCTTCCCTCGCCTTCTTCATGCTCTTCAACTCCAGCAAAAGCGGTTTCGACAAACGACTGAGACAGTTGACAAAAAGTGTCCACGCCGAATGCGCCGAGTTGGTGGACGGCTACGAGCGGCGACTGAAAGCCCGTCCACAAGTGGATGTCGACAATCCGACGCTCAACTCGTTCTTCATGCAGCAGCCGGAAGTGATCCGACACATGGAACTGCCCGACCGCCCGGGAGCGTTCAAGGCCACCCTCGCCGGCTACTTTCTTTGGGGATGGGACGGCATGACGCCGACAATCCCCTGCGCCTTGTCAAACGACTCGGAGACGACGGCGGCGGTCTTGCGCTTCTGGCAGGAGGTCTGCCATCCGCGTATCGGCATCCCGCTGCAACTGACCACCGCCTTCGAGGCGCGGCTGAACAACGCCTTCCCGGCCCAGTGCCAGTTCATCGCCAGCCTGTATCACTACGTCGCCACCACCGGCGATCTGAGCCTCGCCAAAGAACTGCTCCCCACCTGCGAGCTCATCCTGGCACAATGCCGGAAGGACGAGGTGAAGGAAAGCGGGCTTGTAGCCGGCCCCGCGCTCTGGCCCGACTTCCCGGAAGCGATGGAGGAAAACGGCGATGACATCAGCTCGCTCAACAACTCCCTGATGTATCAAGGCGTGCGCGCCATGGAATACATCTATACGACGTTGGGCAAGACGAAGGCGGCCGAGGAATGCCGCGAGTGGGCGAAGCGCCTCCGCGCCAACTTCGTGAAATATCTTTACGATGAGAAGAAAGGCTATTTCATCTCCTCCTGCTCATCGAAGGACTTCACGCCGCGGAAACACTACTGCTGCCAGGCGATCTTCTGGATCACGCCGTTCGCCCGCGAGCTGGTGTCGCACGCGCCGGATCGAATCGCCGCCTTCATGGATGCGCATCTGCGCTCCGCTAAATGCCTGCTTTCCCTCCCGCGCTGGGACAACGCCTGGATGGCCGACGGCAACCAGCTTGGCGCCAGTTATCCGACCGCCGACTATTTCTACCTCAACGTCCACAAGCTGGTTGGCGACGCGAAAGGGCTCGACGCCTGGCTCGGCGATGTCGAATGGTTCTGGAAACGCCACACCGCCCCCGAGGCGTTGACGCCGGAGGCGGAGAACGAGCACGAGATGGGACCCGACAACCAAGGATGCAAACAGCTCCAGGCCTGCTCCACGTGGTATGCCAGCCTGTATATGGGACTCGCCGGGATGGACTTCGACCACGAGGGGATCACCTTCACCCCGTGGGGCGACCGGAACGTCAGCATCAAGGGCTTGCAGCTGCGCGGCACCTGCGTCGACCTCGTCGTCAGCGGCCGCGGCGCTCACATCGGCTCGCTCAAACTCAACGGCACACCGCTTCCCGCAGGCTCGCGCAAAATCTCCTGGTCCGCATTCAAAGGCAAGGCGGCGAAGATCGAAGTCGTCCGATCAGACAAGGTCCCGAAGCACCCCGTGATCATCCGCGCCGACGCCCTCCGCCTCTCATCGTGCGCGACGGCTCCGGGACGGCTCTTGGCCCGCGTCGGCGGGGACATCTCCGGTGAACTGGTCGTTCAGACGACAAAGACGGCGAAGGTACGCATCGATGGCACGCCGCAAAAACTTCCGTTCGACGCGGCGACACAATCCGTCACTATCCACTACGAGCCGAGGCAGGGCGACATGAACGTCGAGGTCACATAACAATGCGGAGCTTGCCCGCAACCCAATCTGGCGCAATGCCATGTGGCATCTGCCGTCCGATTGATTGGCGCCCGGCCCGCCTCGTCATGGTGTGGAGCTTCTTGTTTTTCTTAGCAGTTATGGGTTAGACGCTAAACGGCGCTTCCGTTAGTTTGACAATCACACGAGCCGCCGGTGTCTCTCATGATAGATTTTTGTTTTCTGCCCCGCCGGGGCTGGGACACGATACAACACCTTAGGAACGGAGAGTTTTGAAAGGAAAGTCACACGCATGGACACGCCACTTTTCAGACAGATCCACATGGATTTCCACACGCCGCCGGGAGTGAAGGTCGGCGACAAATTCGAGGCCGTCAAATTCTTCGACACGCTTGAGGCGGCGAAGGTCAACTCACTGGCGTTCTTCGCGAAATGCCACCATGGCTACTCGTACTTCGACACGAAGATCGGGACGAGACATCCAGGGCTTGAGTTCGACCTGCTGGGAAAAGTGTCGGAGGAGGCCCGGAAACGGAAGATGCCGCTACTGGTCTATTTCAGTCTGAACGTGGACGAGGTCTTCGCCGAGGCGCATCCCGAGCACGTGGCGCAGTTCAAAGACGGCACACCGGTCGACACGCAGATCCTGCAAGACGGCTCCGAACTGTACTGGCGCTGGCTCTGCCCCAACCGCGGCGACTGGCTCCACAGCTTCTTCTTCCCGCACGTCCAGGAATGCCTGAACGCCTATCCGATGGACGGGATTTTCATCGACATGGCCGGCTATCTGCCCGGAAGCTGCTTCTGCGAGAACTGCCTCGCCGCTATGCGTGAGCAAGGGATCAATCCCGACGACGAGACCGTCCACAACCAGTTCAACTCCGTGACGCACCACCGCTTCGCCGAGGAGCTGCGCCGCCGTCTCGACGCGTTCCGTCAAGGCATGCGCCTCGAGATCGGCTGCTACTGCGCGTTCGGCGAGGCCGCGAAAGCCAAAGGGGTCATCTCCGAATTCTACAGCGAGACCCTCGCCTTCCAGACCGGATGGTTCGCCTTCCCTTTCATGGGCAGGTATCTAAGCAACACCGGCGTGCCGGTGATGGGCATCACGGGGCGCTTCCTCAAGAACTGGGGGGACTTCGGCACGATCGTCTCGCCGCTACAGCTCAAAGTGCAGCTCGCCGAGCATCTGACAGTCGGTGCGTCGTCCTGCGTCGGCGACCACCTGCACTGCGACGGGCACCTCGACAAGGGAGTCTACGACACCATCGGCGAAGCCTATTCGTTCATCGAGGAACGCCAACCGTACTGCGTCGGGCTTGAGCGCGCCCGAGAGGTCGCCATCCTGGTTCCGGCGGGCGTCGAGAGCGCGGCGATGGTCTGCGGCAAGCAAAGTGGCCCTTCGCTGTTTGACAAGCTCTACGGGGCGGAGAAATTTTTGATGGAGGAGCATGCCCAATGGGACGTGGTTGACTCCACGATGAGCTGGGACGGATTGCGCGCCCTCGTCGTGGCGAAGACGCCGATGAACGATGCGGAGTTAGAGAAGCTGGAGCGGTTCGTCTCCGATGGCGGAGCGTTGCTTGTCGATTCCGGCGCGGTCATCCCCGCTCCTTTCTTGCGTGAACGCTGGTTCGCGCTGCTCGGGATCGAAGAGGCGGGGCCGAGTGAATTCCCGGGATCGTTTTATGTGCCCGGGAAACAGCTCGCCAAAGGCATCCCCGAGATGGCGCACTACGTCCACGAGGCGGGACTGACGCTCCGCTCGGCCCCGGAGTCGGTGGTCTGGGCGCAGGCCCGCGTCTCCCCTTTCCCGCGCAACCGTGAGCACTTCTATGGCCATTTCCATGGCCCCGACGCGCAAGACACCGGCCCCGCCGTCACCGCGGCGAGAGGCGGGCGTGTAATCGTCTTCGCCCAACCGCTTTTCGCCGCCTACCTGATGACGGGCTACCACGTTCATAAGACCCTGTTGTCGAATGTCCTGCGCCGCATTCTTCCGAAGCGGATCGTGACGACCAACGCCCCGAGTCAAATGGAAATCACCGTGGGACGCAAGGACGGCAGGACGGTCGTGCAGCTGCTACCGTTTATCACTGACCGCCGCCACCGTCATTCGTTCGAGTCGATCAACGAACAAATTCCGATCGGCGGCTTCACGATCACGCTGGCGACCGGCGCGCCTGTCACGCGCATCCACGACCCGATCTCCGGCAAGGAGCTGAAGTTCACCATGACCAAAAACGGCGTCCGCTTCCGTCCACGTCCGGTCGCCGGGCACACGCTTCTTCTTGTGGAAGACACGACAAGGTGCTGATTATCCAGGCTGGCGGCCCGTGGCGTCGTCGACGCGTGAGGGAGCGTAACGGCTTTCCAGGAGGACCAGCAATCGGGTCGCTCACGATTCACTGATGGGATCGCCTCCCAATTTGGCCAGATCGCCATTGATGGTGACGCCGCCGTCGGCAACCAGCACCGCGCCGTTGATATAGGACGACTCGTCGGAGGCAAGGAAAAGCGCGGTCTTGGCAATCTCCTCCGGCGCGCCGTAGCGGCGCAGCGGGGCGCGCACCCCCAGGAAGCGCTTCTCGTCGAAGTAGGGCGAGTCGTCGGGATTGCTGTTCCTCATCATGGCTGTCATGATAGCGGCGGGGGCGATGCAGTTGACGCGCACGCCCCGAGGGCCGTACTCGACCGCCATCGAGCGGGTCAGCGCCACGGTGGCGCCCTTCGACGCGGTGTAGGCGTCGCAGCGCGGGATGCCGACGACCGCCGCGCTGGAGGCGGTGTTGATCACCGAGCCCCCCCCGGAGCGGATCATCAGCGGAATGGCGTGGCGGCAGCAGTGGAAGACACTGTCGAGGTTGATGGAAATGATTTTATGCCAGATCTCCGGCTTCAACTCGGTGACCGGGGCGTCCTTGTCCCCCCAGTAGACCGAGGCGTTGTTGTAGAGGACGTGCAGCGCGCCGTGCCGCCTGTCCACGGCCGCGAACGCCGCCGCCACCGAGGCGTCGTCGGACACGTCGCATTTGACGAAGATCCCCTTCCCCCCGGCCGCGCCGATGGCTTCCTCGACCTCCTTCCCGCTTTTGTCGTCGAACTCAAGAAGATACACGGTCGCGCCCTCGGCGGCGAACAGCTCGGCGGCGGAGCGTCCAATCCCCTTGCCAGCTCCGGTGACAGCGCAGATCTTGTTGGCGAGTCGCATCATGATTCCCCTCTCTGTACTAGTCGCCCAAAAACGATTGCCTCGGTTTGTTTGTCTTAAAACGAGATTAAGTGTAGCGGGCAATGGGCGTGCCGTCAAGAGGCGGCGCGCGGAAAAGCGTCAAGAACGTTCCACAGTCACTCCGTCCAACGTGGTCCAGGCAATCACGACAATTTCCCACTCTCGTCACATCAAGCATGAGGTACGCAGACGGGCGTAATAGGTCAGGCCATGGCGGCACGCACAGGAGATCATCGTCCGACCGCCATGTTGGGAAATTCCCGAGAACTCCGGTGAGGCCGCCGCAAGCTCAAAGTCGCCGTCAAGCGTGATCTCGACCGGATCGGGCCGGCTCGGGTTCGCCAGCCAGTTGGTTGCATAGAGCGTGAATTCTTCGGTCTGGGGAGGCGTGCCGTCATGTAAATTCAGGTTTGGATTGCAGACGGATATCTGCCATCCATCGCTCTCCTTGCGGAACAGGAGAAGACAGGGTTTGCTCACCGCCGTTATCGGGCCGACGCAAAACCTCTCTCTGGCATCAAAGACAACACAGGCGCTGACGCCAGTGGCACGGTCGTGAACGGCATGAGCACGATGGTCATGCTGAAGGATGCGATAATGCGCCATTTCCGGACTATCCATCGCCCCGCTCCATTCGCACATCTGCTCCGGACCGGTGTCCACCACCACGCAATAAGCGTAGGATCCGTTCTTAGGGGCGCACCCATGATCCAGCCAAACCGTGACGAAGTCGCCTTCGGTCATTATTGAGTCCGTGTGATCCGGCGAGCGTTGCCGTGTCCGCTGGAGGTGGACGGGCGAACCCGGATGCACATAAAACCCCTGTCGCAGATGGTTGGCTAACCAGAGCGGTTTGCGGCTATCGTGGATCGTCGTCCAAGGAAAAGCGGAAACCGGCGCGCCGTTCAGGACAAGCGGCGCGCCCGGTTCAGGCAAAGCCGTCTGGAAAAGCGTGGTCTCAACCGGATGGGCAGTGTCTGAATGGGTGATGCCCGAACCCAGGCAGATAATGCGGTTGTCGAAGAAGAACATGGACTTCAACGCCCGGAAATCCGCGCAGTATTTCGCATGTCCGTGGAGGTTAAGCCCGAAGACGCCCTGGCGTTGTTGGAAATGCGCACCGCCAGCCAATGTCTGATCCGAGAACAGGCATTCCTCGCGGCCGCACACGATATCCATCACGCGCAGATCGGCCTTGAGTTGATCCCATGGCAGATGGATGGCCGTGGTACCGGGCCAGCGGTTCCAGTCCCAACCGTCGAGACTGTAGCCGCTATCCTTGGCGCTGACAGGGGAACCGCCATTGGCGATGAAAAGCGTGCCATGGGTGCCATAGCGCCCATACATGTTCTCACCGGGATAGGTCTCGTGCGACCAGACATAGCGACTATGCCCCTTGGCCGTGGCCGCCCATTCGCCACGGCGGTGGATGGCCAACGCACCGTAATTCATGTCCCAGTGCCCCTGCGGGGCCGCTTCGGGAGCGAAACCCAGGTCACCGAGCTTCCGCGACAAGGCCGTCGGTGACTGGAACGCGGTCAGGCGCAGATAGGCGCGGGCCGCCTCGTCGTCAACCGGTTGGTCGCCGGCAGGCGCGCCGGCCAAAGCCAGCCAGGCGAAGGCGTCCACGGACGGCTTCGTGTCGGATGGATTGCGGCCGCAGAGACTGGGCGTCCAGTCGGTCAGGTTTGAGAAGAGGCGGGTCATGAGCAGAGCCTTTCGGAAGTGTGCATGTGAGGCGGTGTCCACGTGGAACCGGGTCCGGCTGAGCACCTGGAGCATCCGCGCGGCGTAGAGAAACGCACCCCTGGCATACAACATGTAATGCCCGCCATGGTGGAAGGCCGAACCGTCCACCTTGAACCCGTCATCGATGCCGGGGGAGTTGTCCCCCACCGCCACCGCCAGCCAGTCGGAGAGTTGCCGTAGCCACGCCGCGCCGGCCGCGCGGTCCGGCATCATGAGTATGGCGATCAGCCGTCCTATGATAAGACCGTACAGCCAATCCAGCAGAGCGATGTGCATTTTCATCGTTGCGGTTTCCATCAGGGCGCCGACGCCGAAGAGCCAGGCCAGCGTGCGTGCCGACCGTTCCTGCCGTCCGGCAGCGCGCAGTTCCTCGCGCATCAGCCAGTAGGCTTGACTGTAGCCACCTAGCGCCCAGTAGCCGAAAAGGGCCATTGTTCCCGTGGCGTGCCCAGCGGCCCAGCCCTGGTCGGTGAGATGCTCCTCCAACTCCAGAAAAAGCCTGCGGAGGCGCTGCCGCCACTCCACGCGATCCGTCATGCGGTACGCCTGGGCTACCTGCAGCATGAGTCTGATGTACGGGATGAAGCTCACCCCTTCCATAGGCGGGATAGGGCTATAGCCGGGCGGAGCCTTCAAGGTTCCGTGGTTCGGGATGCGTGAGAAGAGGATGGCACTCCAAACGGTCGCGCGCGGACGGGACGGCGTCTGTTCGCCAAAGCCCCACTCCGCGGCCTGACGGAAGAGTTCGGCCAGCAACGGCTCGTCCACCCCCAGGCTTCCATCCAGGAGTTGCTCGTCCAGGCGGCGGCCGATCTCGGCGATGTCCGCGGCGCAGGCGTCCGTCTCCTCCACGCTCCAGGCCGGTGGCGCGGGATGCTGGCTCCAGTAGTAGGTCAAGGGGATGAGCCCAATGTCCTTGCGGGCGGCGTCTTCGTTGATGAAGGGGATCTGTTCGTCCTGGTCATGGAAGCGGCGGTCAACCAGTGCGCATGGGATGATGTGGTCAAGGAGGATGTCGCCGGTGGCCGGTCCGTCAATTATTGCCACCGAGAGGAAGTCCCTGTCCACATGGGGCATGCCGCACATGTCGCGATCGAACGCCACCCATGCCGTACGCCAGCCATGAAATCCCAACCAGAAGTCGAACCAGCAATCCACTGCTCCCTTCCGGCCGAAGGAGAATCTGAGCTTTCCCTTGAACGGCGCCCCGCAATGAACCCAAAACGAGAACGTCGCGATGTTCTTGTCCTCGATGGCGCCGCTCCATGGGGCGAAACCAATGGGGACGGCAAAGGTCAGCACGGCGGGTGCGGACCAGCGCCAGCGCAGCGCGCGCGGCGAACTCTTCCCGGGACGGTCGGACCAGTCAACGGCGGAATCGCCGCCAGCCGTCACCTGGACGGGGTGGTTGGCAAACGTGGCCGGGAAGACGGTCGGCGGCTGAAGTGTCAGAGCTTGCATCCGCATCTCCATGGCGTTGTGTGAACTATCACGTGGTGTGCTACTCTTCCATCACGGGCTGGAGCTCCACGAAGTTGACCATGACCTCCTGACCGAGCGGCGCGTCGGGCGCGTCCGGCTTGAGCCAGTCGCTGATGGAGAGCCGCGCGGTCGGGCCGGTGGCTCGGAAGGTCAGGTAATGGTAGGTCATCCAAAACGTCTCCGTGGCGGTGAATGCCTTTACCGCCGCATTGCTGGGAAACGACTGGCTGAAGTCGCCCGGCTGCGCGGCCGCGCCATCCACCGCGATGGAGACCGGCACGGCCGCGTTGCGGCTCTTGCCGGCCCTCAGGTCGGCGTAGTCGCCGGTGATCACCTTCAAGGAATAGAGGCGTCCCGGCGTCAGCCCCTTGACCTCCTGGCTGAGGACGTTGGCGGCCTTGGCGCCGCGTTTCATGACCATGAACGTGTCGCCATAGCTGCTCGCGGGATAGCGTCCGGTCAAATTGCCATAGCCGGCGAATGTGCCGGGAGTGACAGCGCCCTCTTCCGCGGCGGTGACGTCCCACTGGCTCGCACCTTCCTCAAAGTCCGGATTGGCGACGTGCCGCAGCTCGTACGGATCATTGACCATCCGCTCCGTCTTGCCGTCAATGGCATAGTGCCGTAACGTCTTGCCCCTGCAGGTGAGTATCTCCTCGTTGACGTAATTGGAGCGGTACGGCTGCACGCCGCCCAGTCCGAAGAAGGCGGGATCGGTCGCCAACGTCCGCATCTGCATGTCCAGGTGGACGCGGAAATCGGCCTGCGGGCAGCGATTGGTCGTGCAATAGGGGAGATAGGCGTACATCGGGGTGAAAATCATCCGGCGCAGCGAACCGGGAAAGGCCTTCTCATAGGCGGAGGCGACGCCGAGGAAGCTGGAGCGGACGCTGTTCAGATTCTCCGCCTCGGTGGGCATCTCGCCGATGTAGACCTCCTCGGAAAAAGGCCAGGGAGTGGCGAGTAGTGTCCTCATGAACAACTGGCCGTCCGTCAATGCGCCGTACCTGACCAGGAATGGAATCCAAAGCTTGCCCGCGAACGCCGGACTCTTCGCAAGCCGCATGATGGATTGCGTCAGCGGCTCCATGAAACGCGTGGACTTGGCGCCGACGTAGTACTCGTCCACCTGCACGCCGGAAACCTTCGACACGTCAAGTCCCGGGATCTCCGCATGGGCGGTGGGCTTGCCGGGGTTGAGCCAGACCTCCATCATGCTTTCGACCGTCCACGGTTTCTCGTCCAGCAGTCCCGGCGCCTGGACATTCCGTATCCACAGCTTCCCCTGCGCCTGCCACTCGCGGGACTCCGGCGTGTCGAACGCGGGGCTTTCGATCATGTTGACATTGGGCAGCATATGCTTCTTCAGGCGCTCCCATGTGTTCTCGCCGAACGGTGCGATCCGCGGGGTCGAGGGGTAGACGTTATACACCAGATACGGAATGGAGCGAACCGTGAGGTCGGTCGGTTTGCCGCTAACCTCCAGGACATGCTTGCCCGCGGGCAGCAGGCGCATCGCCTCGACGGCGGGCTTGCCATCCTCGGCCGCCATCACCTGGGCGCCGCCCAACGCCACCGCGCACGCGCCGGCGGCGCGGAGCCACACCCACCCCTGGCGCGGATTCATGAACTCGATCCGGGTGCAGCCAAGCATGCCGCGGGACCGCGCGTCCATCAGCTCGCTGACCAAGTTGTTAAGCACCCGTATCTGCTGGGATCCGCCGGGCAGGATGGTCGCCACCTGTTTCGTTGTCACGACCTCGCGGCCGTCGCGGCTGAGGAAGCTCACGGACAGGTCGTACGCGCCCCAGGGCAATTCCCTCACATCCAGCGTGATCGTTTGTTTCGCCTGCGGTGACGTTATGTCCTTGGAAAGGGCGACTGTGCCGGTCTCGCGGGAGGCCAGGCAGGCCCGCAGCGTCCCGTCGCGCACCTGCTCGTCGAGTATGGCGAGCGTGACATCCATGGCCACGCGCTCGGTTTTCCCCTCGGACATCTTCGCCTGCCACGGGTCGCGCACCACCACCTGCAACGGCTCGCACACGGAGGGCAACGCCGGGCGGACCACCTGTGTGTCGGCCGGATTCCCGCTGGGGCTCGGGATCGTCAATGTGCTCGCCACCCGCGGCAAGTCGCACTGATACAGATCGTCGCGTTTGGCAAAAATGGGCTTCAAGGGGATACCCTCCAAGGCCACCACCCGCTGTTCCCCAGGCGCGATGGTGATCTCCCGCGGCGCCTTGTCCGGGACATTCACCTCGAGCCGCCGCGGCGCCTGGCTCAGATTGCGCACGTTGATGGACGCGACTCCCCGAATCTCGCGGGCGAAGGCGTCGCACAGGAGAGTGGCCGGATCGACGACGATGTCCGCCTGGGATTGGAACAGCTCCCGCACCTCGTCCGCGGCCAAGGCGCGCGAGTAGAGACGGATATCGTCCAAATCCCCTTGGAAAAAGCCATTGTAGAACCAACCGGTGACGCGCTCCGTGGCGGTGGTCTTGCTGATCGGCAATGGCATCGGCATCTCGGCGACATTCACCCCGTCCACATAGAGCGTGACGCGCGACGCTTTGGAATCCGCCACCGCGGCCACATGCTTCCAGGGGCCATTGAGCAAGGTGACTGGAGCGAATAACGCGGCGGTGCTCTTGCCGTCGCCCCATTCAAAGCTCAACCGCTGGTGGCTGTCCAAGGCCAAATTGGCATTGCGGACAACGGCGCTGCCGACATCCCCAAAGATCAGGCGGTGCGTGTTCGGCGCCACGCCGCCGTCGGTTCTGACCCAGACCGCCAAGGTCATATCGCCGCTCAGGTTCATGGTCTCGCGATTGCCGTACTGGGCCACGCTGTCCTTGCTCGTGAAACACGCGGCGTGGCCGCGCGGCGACACCGCCCACTCGACATTCTTCAGCGCGGCGTCATGCCCATGCCCCGTGACATCCTTGGCCACGGTGCCACCGCCCTCGTCGAAAGTCCAGTGGGCGACCAGGCCGTCGTTGAGCGTCTCCGACCGCCCCGTCAAGCCGCGGCACCAGTTGCAGCAACCGGCTCCGAGCAGGAGCAAGGCCAGGAAAGTCCCCGCCAGTTGAAAACGCGTCGGCCTCCTGACGATTCCCGTTTGGGATTGGCGCGGCGCCGCGCGCGTCACATTCCGATACTGTGGTATGATGTCCATTGAACGCACCTTTGTTGATGAATTGTTGATTATTGGGGGGCGTATGGCGGAGCGATCGTCTGATGCTCCAGATTCGCATGCCCGTCCAAATACAATGCATTCCGCATGGCCATCGCGGTCGAGCTGGAATGGTTGGGGACAAGTGGGACTTGATCAACCCAATTAGACGTGGCGCC
Source organism: uncultured Victivallales bacterium (assembly GCA_964436735.1). GTDB lineage: Bacteria > Verrucomicrobiota > Lentisphaeria > Victivallales > GWF2-38-69 > CAYTFM01. Next base: position 15,572 of record CAYTFM010000044.1, read on the forward strand.
ATTGCTGAACTCATCATAGTCTTGATAGGCGATCACCTCACTAGGGTTCGAAATGCTGCTGATCAGCTTGGGCATGTATGATGGCGTCCCCGGATAGCCCCAAATCGAATTGTTATTAAGCTGCGCATTCCGAGTTATAAACCAGACGGTTCGCCCACGAGTCCTTGTCGAAATGGTCTTGCCTCCCGGGCAATCGAAGAGCATGTTGCCCTTGCCATCCGGCGCCCACCCTGTCCACCCGTCTGTTGAAACCTTCACATAAGGTGCCAAATAGAACGAGGCCGTGTTGACGTATGCGGGCTGAGAGGATTTGCACGTAGGGCCATGGAGATAGCCGTTATAGTCGTCCGTATACATTAGCAGGGCTGTTCCAGCCTGCTTCAGATTGCCTGAGCATGCGATTTGTTTGGCTTTTTCCCGCGCTTGATTCAACGCCGGCAGCAACATCGCCGCCAGAATGGCGATGATCGCGATCACCACGAGGAGCTCGATCAAGGTGAAGATTTCCACCTCTGGTCGCCTGGCCGCCCCCTCGGCAACCGTTCCCCCACGCCGCCACCGCATGCGGTCTGAAACCGTACGGCGTCCGGTCACTCCTCCGTTTGAGATCCGCATCGTCAGGTGTATATGGCTCATAACGCAACATCCTTATAAAGTATAAACATTTTCACGATCCCCCCCTGCACGGCATTATAATACCTTACAGACTGTAGAGGTGCAGTGCCATTATCCTTTCCGCGATATCTTCAACGGACGGCGGCGAGGGCTTTGCCTCTGGCGGCGCCAACCGTGACCACCGTCACGTCGGATCCTTCCTGGACGATTTCAGCCTCTCCGATGGGAACCGTGAGCTCGCCTTCCGGCATGAATTCCTTCTTGTAATACAGGTTGCGGTTCTCGATAACGAAAACGGACGGATCGCGCGCCATCTCCTCGGCCAGCCCCTCGTTCAAGGCGTCGATATAGGTTATGGATTTCATGGACTGACAAACTCCTTAATAAACGTCTCAACGTCCGGGTACGGACTTTGCCGGGCGAATTCGACTGCGACATCAATCTCATTCGCCACCTCGCGCTCCACTTGAGCGATCCGCTCGTCCGCGAGCAGGTCAGGATGCTGCGCGCGGAACCGGTTGAGCGGATCTTTCTCAGGCGTCCGCCAGTGGATTGAACATGTGCATGGAGCCGCCGTGCCCCCGCGAGCATCCGGTCGCCCGCCCCATCAGCTCGGCCATGGCGCCCGCGAGATCGCCGGTCTTCGCCAGGTAATGCCCGTGGCCGCGGTGCGTGCTGAACACGCAGTCGGCGTCGGACGGTTCGCACGAAGGTCCAGTCAGTCTGCAATAGTTGCCTCCTCACGTTTTTTATGGTCTCCCCGCTATGCTGCAATGAGCGATTTGTGTCTTGCATACGGTTGCGACGTTCGCTACAATACGATTATGCATGATGACACGATAACCAAGCTTACTGTGCGCGGACAGACCTCCGTCCCGTCCCGCTTCCGTCGCCAGGCAAAGATGAAAGCCGGTCAACGTCTGCGTTGGGCGCAGATTTCGGAAACCGAGTTTCATGTGGCCGTGGAGACGCGCTAAGAGGCTCCCGGCCCCTTGGCGGTGCTGGGCTGGGCACGACGTTTCCAACGTGGCGCGCCGGCGCGGACCAATGATGTGATGAAGGAGCTGCGCGCCGGGGAGCACGACTGATGGCATGGGTCGTTGACACCTGTGTGCTGCTGGATGTGGCGCTCAAGGATCCCGACGACTTCCATCCGTTTTTCCCGCATTTGCGCATCCGCCACCCTTGAGGCGAAGCGGCAACGGACAAGCATGAAGGCGAATATGAAGCGGCGAGGAAAATCATCTTCTCCGGATCCGTACGGTACTCCTTGTGCGTGAAAGGAGTTTGCCGGACGTCGAAATCGCAGCCGAGCGGCAGGCAGGGGACGCGGGACGGCGTCCGCAACGCGGCGCAGGCGCGCACATCCTCGATGATTCCGGAATAGCCCATGGTCTGCATCTCCCGTGTGTCAGAGCTTGATCGGGTAGGAGCCGTGCGCCCGGACGGTCTCGACCATGGCGACGAAGTTCTCGGGCCTGACGGCGTTCGAGATGGAGTTGCCGGAGGAGAGGATGTGCCTGCCGCCCGCCGAGGTCTGGCGGATTAGCGCCCGCGTCTCCGCGCGGACCTCCTCGACGCCGCCCCTGCCCAGCAGGTCGACATTGACATTGCCCATCACGCCGACGTCGAGCGTGTCGCGCACCTTGGCCAAATCCATGTAGGGCGACTCCAGCGGGCCGAACATGTCCACGCCGGCATTCCTCATCAGCGGCAGCATCTTCCAGCAGTCGCCGTCGGTGTGCTTGATGACGTAGCCGCCGGCCTCCTTGATCGCCGTGACGACTTTCCGGAACCCGGGCAGCAGGAACTCATCGAAATGCTCCGGACTGATCATCGGTCCGCCCTTCGCGGAATAGTCGTCGCCGAGGAAGATGATCTCCGCCCCGATCCCGATCAACTTCCGGTACAGGGCGCAGTGGTACTCGGCGGCGATGTCGACCATGGCGTGGACCAGGTCGGGTTGGTCGTAGAAGTCCATCACCAGCGTCTGCAGTCCGGCCCGCATGTACTGGATGGGGGCGAAGACCTCCTCGCCGACCACGGCGATCGCCCGTTCGCCTTTGAACCGCGTGACCAGCCGCTCGACCTCGGCGACGACCGAGGCGTCGTCGGGATTGGGCGGCCGATACGTCTTCAGATCGTCGATGGATGCGATGACGGGAGGATCCTGGATGACGGAGATCACGTTGCCGTCGTTCTTCTGCAGCGCGCCCCACTTGTCGCACCAGAGTCCTTCGCCCCTGTCGACCCATCTGATCCGGTCGGGCGGTTCGGCCATGGTGAGGCACGTGACGATGTCGATGTCATATTTCTCGATGAACTCGTCCGCGGCGCAGCCCGGCATCAAGGCGTCCATTACTTTATGGTCGATGAACATCTCGGCGTACGGGACGCGGTCCGGCGTTCCACCATCGAGCGCGGTGAAGACTCGTTCGCGGGAGTTCATGTGATCAGCTCCTTCACGGCGGCGGCGATATGCGCGACACCCAGTCCGTACTCGTCGCGCAGCCAGTTCTGGGAGCCGATCTTGCTGACGTTGACATCCGGGAGGGCGAGCCGTCTGAAGCGGACGCCGCCGGAGCCGCTGTCCATCAGCGCCTCCGCCACGGCCGAGCCGAGTCCGCCGCAGATGTTGTGCTCCTCGACCGTCAGGATCGCGCCGGTCTCGGACGCCGCCCGCTTGACCGCCTCGACATCGAGCGGCTTGACGGTGTGCATGCTGACCAGGCGGCAGTTGACGCCGGCTTTGGCCAGACGCTCGACCGCCAGCTTGCAGTTGTGGCCGATCGTGCCGGTGAAGATGACCGTCGCGTCCTTGCCGTCGCGGACGATATTCGCCTTGCCGATCTCGAAATGGACCGGGCCGTCGTAGACGTTCGGCTCCTTCTTATAGCCGCAGCGGTAGTAGACCGGGCCGTTGAAGGCCATCATGGCCTTGGTGGCTTCGATCGCCTCGGGGATGTCGCAGGGAGCGAGCACCACCATGTTCGGCAGGGCGCGCAGGATCGCCAGATCCTCGGTGGAATGGTGGGATATGCCCAGCGGGCCGTAGGCCATGCCGCCGCCGATGATCACGATCTTGACGTTCGCCTTGTGGTAGCAGACGTCGTTGCGGATCTGCTCCAGGCAGCGCAGCGTCGGGAAATTCGCGATCGAGTAGGTGATGGCGATGTCGCCCTCCATCGCCACGCCGCAGGCCACGCCGGTCATGTTCTGCTCGGCCACGCCGCAGTTGATGAACCGTTCCGGGAAGGCGTTGGCGAACCCTTCGATCTCGCCGTAGCCGATGTCCGCCAAAATCATGTGGACGCGCGGATCTTTCTTCGCTATCTCAAGCAACTCTTTGTTGAACGCCGCTCTCATGGTCAATCCCCTTTCGCCTCCAGTTCCGCCACCGCCTGCTCGTACTGCTTCGCCGTCACCGGGCCGTAGTGCCAGTTGAAGTTGTCCTCCATGAAGCTGACCCCCTTCCCCTTGACGGTGCGGCAGATGACCGCCGACGGTTTGCCGGACTGCAGCGGCAGCGCGCTCAAGACGGCCTCAAGTTGCGTGACGTCATGGCCGTCTGCCACGATGGCGGCCGCCCAGCCGAAGTCGCGCAGCTTGGCGTCGAACGGCTCCAGGTCGAGCACATCCTCGGAGCGCCCCAGGGCCTGAAGCCGGTTGTAGTCGACGATCATCGTCAGATTGTCCCAGCCATGCTGGCCGGCCAGCATGATCGCCTCCCACGTGCTGCCCGCGTTGCAGTCGCCGTCGCTGACCACGCAGAACACGCGATGCGCCTTCTTGGCGCGGTGCCCCACCATGGCCATCCCCGCCGCCACCGGCATGCCGTGCC
>CAYTFM010000044.1:20037-27879 GCA_964436735.1 uncultured Victivallales bacterium
CTTCGGTATACAGCATTCCGTCTTCCAGGTGGAAAGCGAGCCGGTGGAGAACTCGACGCCGTTGATGTGGGGGGAGATGTGCCCCGACAGCTTCCCGGCGTCCTGGTAGTAGGTGTCAAGCCACTCCTTCGGAAAATATCCCAGCTCAGCCAGCGTGGCGAACAACGCCCCGCCCCCATGCCCCTTGCTGAAGACCAGCCGATCGCGGTCGGCATTCTTCGCATTGTCCGGCGTGATGTTCCGCATGATCCGCAGATACATCATCGACAGGATCTCGGCGCACGACAGCATGCTGCCAATATGACCGCTCTGTCCCTTGTGCACCATCCGTAGACAGTGCAGGCGCACCGCATGCGCCAACCTCCGGCACTCCACCTCCTCACGCTCGTTCATCTTGCTGTCCCTTAGTTCGATTATGCTCGACGCCGCACTTTTTATCTCATTATGGGATTAAGTGTACCGTATAGGTGCCGAGCTGTCAAGGGGGGATTCGCGGAAAAGACGTCGGGGGACCGCGGATCGTATTGGCGCGTGCGCGAAAGTTTTTGCTGGGCAGCGCGGCTGGATGGTATGGATGTGGCCGTGTACCGACCGCGCCGTTCTCACGGGCGCGCCCATGGCGAGCCGAAGATGTCGTGCAGGACGAGGGCCGCCGCGCCGACCGCGTTGCCTCGGGACGTCAGCGCGGAGCAGACGATCCGCGGCTGACGGCCGTCCTTTTCAAGCGCCATGCGGCCGACCACCCGCCTGATCGGATCGAGGAGTGACGTTCCGCCGCCCGCCAGTTCGCCGCCAAGGATCACCAGCTCGGGATTGAGGAGATTCACCAGGTTGCCTATGCCGATGCCAAGGAAACCACCCGTCTCCTCCAGGATGGAGCTGGCGATGTGGTCACCTCCTGTGGCGGCCCGCATCACATCCGCCGCCGTCGGCGCATGGTCCGCCGCAAGCCCCTCGAAGATGGTTGACTGTCCGCCCGCCCGACGGATTTCGACGGCCTTGCGGACGATCTCAGAGCCTGACACGTAGGCGTCCATGCAGCCGCGTCCGCCGCAGCGGCAGAGACGGCCCTCGTAGTCGATGGTCATGTGGCCAAACTCCCCCGCCGCCCCGCGGAAACCGCGGAAGGGCTTGCCGTCCATGAGGAACCCCGCCCCGATCCCCTGCATCTCCAGATCGATGTAGATCATGTCCGCCACGGAGCGGTTGGCGCCAAACCAGTGCTCTCCAAGCATCGCCGCATTGGTGTGGGTGTCGAGGAAGTAGTCGGAGGGCATGCTGTCACGAAGCCGCGCCAGAAGAGGAAAACCGCGCCACCATGAGGTCTTGCTGAAATAGGAGCAACCAGCCAGCGCGCCTCCCGCGCGGTCGACAAGTCCGGGAGCAGTCACGCCAACCCCCAGCAGGCGGTCAGAAGCTTTCCCGATGTGGCGGACCACTTCCCGCAGCGGCGCGGCAACGTCGCCGGCGAAATCCTCGCCCGATACGCCAACGGTCAACTTCCGCGAGCTTGACTCCAGAACCTCGCCGGTCAAATCAACCAAGGCGGCGGTGGCCTTGTCGACCTCTATCAGCAGTCCGGCGGCGACCATCGTCTTCGACGCCGCGCGCCACAGCAGCCGCCGTCTCCCGCCGGTCGAATCGGCCAATCCCACCCGCCGCGCCCATCCCTTCTCCGCCAAGCCGTCGAGAAGCCGCGCGCAGGTGGCCTTGGGGATGCCGGTGCGGACCACCAGCTCCTCACGCCCGATGGGGTCGGCGAGCAGAAGTCTCGCAAGCGCGAACTCGCTGTGCGACATGCCCAGCCGCGTGGGAGGTATGTTCGTCATATGAAGCTCCAACCGTGGACATCATGATTGTAAAGGAAGTCAACACCCACAGAGTTCCTAACCGTCGCTCACACATCAGCAAAAGGTGTGGGAAAGGGGGTTGCCACTTCTTTCTCAATTAGACGCATTTTGGGATAAAGTGGCAGCGCACTCCATTTTTTTCAAGGCGTTCCTCTCGGAAAGCCGCGCGGAGGAGCGCCTGCAGGAGCGCATGAGGGGGCGGCGCAAGCCAGCCACATATGCGCATATGCTCCTTATTCATTTCCTGTCAGGTTACTGCGCTTAAATCGTTTAGTAAATTGATATTGCAAATAACGTAGCATCCGTAGGTTAGGTACGGAAATGAATATCCAAGGCGGTCCATCTGGCGTGGCAACGGGAGAAAAGTGAGTCAGGTTTTATGCATATTTTGGTTGTGTCCTCGTGCCGCCTTGGGTATCCACAGATGGTTTCATTTTCCGCAGATCGACCATGGCCTGCTCCCAGAAGAGGGTGTCCTCCACGGGCTTGTTGTCGATCTCCCAGAAATGGTTCATCACGTCCTCCCTCACGACGCCCGCCGCAGTGGATTCGACCAGGAATTTCCGGAGCGAGGACGGATCCACCGCGCACGCGGTATCCATCGTCGTTGCGGCGTTGACCAGCGCGCAGAGGACGCTGGACGACGCCGGATCGGCAAGCGCGCAGGACAGGTTGAAGGTGCAGACGATCAAACGCCCCGCGCCAACGCGGACGTTGAACAGATAGGAGAAATTCCGCAAGGTGTCATCGGGCAGGAAATTCTTGATTCCATGGATGAGTCCCTTCATCCGGTCGCGCACCGGCTTGTCCACGCCCCAGGCCAGCTCCTCGACCGGACTGGGGAAATGATCGAGGTTGACCTTGAAGGCGGCCTCGACGAGATGATACAAATTCTTGTCGAAATAGCGTCCCGACCCCAGAGCCTTCTGAAGCCAGTCGGCGGCCACGACGCCGCCCAAGTGGCTGCCGCGGTCCCAGATGCACGGCTTGAAGCGGTCCAGCGCGCCGGGAAGGAGGTAGTGGTTTCCCTGGCGGTCGCGGTGGTAATTGAGGATCACCGTCTTGCCGGACTCCAGCGAGGCCAGGGTGGCGCCGTCCAGGCGGTCCGACAACAGAACCTCGTGATTCGGCATGGCGCCCTCCCCTAACCGCGCGACGGCCGCCGACAAGGCGGCGTCCGACACGCGCAGGTCGGGGCGGTACGCCAAGCGGGCCGGCGGATAGACCCAGAACGACCATTGGTTCCGCCATGCCTGACCGGCGGCCGTCAACTCGGCTTCGAGCGTGTATTCGGTGGCCGCATGGCCGCGGCAGCCCAGGGTGAGCGTGATGTCGACGAGTTTCGAGAGTCCGGACACGGGCGAGAAATGCGCGCCGCGGAACAGCGTCTCGCGATGACCGTCCCGTGTGGCGAGGACAAGCGTCAGCGTGGCGTCGGTCAGCGCGCCCCCCCCGAAGTTCGACAGATGGATCGAGGGCCGCAGCTCCTCGCCGGAGAGGCCGTTCTCCTTGGGGTAGTCGGCGCGGAGCCCGGCATCCGAGGTGAACTGGCGCCTCCACTCCGCATCGATGAACTTGTCGTCGTCGTAGCTGTCGATGATGCCGTTCTTGTTCTCATACTTGAGGCAGTCGGAGAGCTGGAGCATCTCGAAGCCGCACAGTTTGCTCGAAAGGCGCAACCGCTCCAGATAGGTCTTGATGGCGAGCTTCTTGAAATGCCGCGACGCCAGGATGTAGTCCGGCATCTTGCCGTCCAACTTCTTGGAGGCGACCAGCTCTGGAAGCTCCGTCAGGTAGCGCGGCTTCTCGATGCCATTGCCGGTCAAATACTCCGGGCCGACCTTGGCGGCGAACGCGTCGAACCGACGGTTCAGCTCGGCATAGTCGGGGATGTCGCTGTAGTGGACGCATTCGTGGGCGATGACCGGGCGGACCGGGTTGAGCTGGCGGCGGACGCGGATCTCGCCGTCAGTGAACTGGCGGGAAGCCGTGACCGGCTCGCGGCTCGTGAGCCCGTTCATCTCCCAGCAGAAGTCCTGGTCGAACATGGCGGCGTGCGTTTTGAACGGGAAATAATAGGCGATGTGCTGGGCGAAGATGTCCGAGCCGCCGCGGTCGAACTCGCCCCAGCCGGCGTTGTCCATGATCAGCTTGTGCGGGGCGAGCGCCCGGCCGACCGCATACATCTCCTGCGCCTCCGGGACGCGTCCGGAGTTGTGCATCTCGTTGCCCAGGCAGAAGATGGCCAGCGACGGATGGTTCCGGTCGCGAAGGATCGTGTCGCGCCATCTCTCGCGGTCCATGACGATTTTCTTCTTGTGGCCGTTGGCGTCGAACTCATAGTTGTAGCCGACCTCGAGATGCACGAAGAGTCCCAGCTCGTCGGCCAGCGCCATGAACTCCTCGTCGGGGATGGTGCTGTGGAAGCGCACCAGGTTGAAGCCGTACTTCTTGGCCTGCATGATGTTTTTCCGGAAGTACTCGGCCTTGGACAACCCCGTCATATTCGGGTGGTCGTGCGCCGTGATGCCGCGGATATAGCCCCGCGCGAAAAACGGCGCGCCGTTGACCAGCAGCCCGCCGCGGACGGCGCGGATGTCACAATGGCCGAAACGGATCCGCTCGCCATCCACATCCAAATAATAGAGGACGGGATGGTCCGGCGACCATGCCGCCACGTCGCGGGCGTCCAGCTCGAGCGCGAACTCGCCGGGCCGCGCCGTGTAGTTCCGGATGACAGGCGCGTCCACGGCGTGGCCGGCCGAGTCCACGATCGACCACGCGCGGAGAGCCTGCGACGACCTGATGGTGATGACAGCCTTGGAGACATCGCTGGAGATGCAAATGTCGCTGATCATGTGAATCCTTATTGTTAAATTAGGCCTTCGCCCGCGAAAAACCTGAAACCTGAAACCTGACACCTGGGAACATTGAATTTCCTAAGCGTTTACCATGAGGATTTGGGGACGGGCAAGCCCTTGCGGACTTGATCCAGACGCCATTTCGCGTCGTCGAGGCTGGATGGCGCGTAGCGGTTCTCGAGAAGGACAAGCAGCCGGGCGTCCGGCGACTCCTCCCGCACCCGCGGAAGCTCCTCCAGCGCGCCGCTCCAGAAGAGGACGATCCCCCGCATGGCGGTTTCGCGCGTCAACGCGCGGAAGTCGTGCAAATCCGGATTGCCCAGATGCAAAGCGTTGACGCCAGGCGTGTTGTTCAGGATCGTGGGCAGGAGATGATAGCCGTTGCCGCAATAGTGGAGCCAGCCGCCTTTGAACGGGGCGAACCCCTTGACATTCCACGGGGCGATCTTGGATGCGTAGAAATCGCCCGAGACCATAGTGGCCGAGTCGTCACAGATGCGGATGCCACCCTTGACCAGCTTTAGTCCGGCGATATGATACGCCGAGTCGATGGGCTCGACCACGCGCGTTTTCAAATAGCGGTTGTATGCGACGAAGGTCTCTGTCGCAAGCGCCATCAAACGGTCGAACAGCTCCGGCTCGTCATAAAGGCCGATGAAGATGTCGGAGCCCCAGATCAGGCAGGCCAAATCGAACGGTCCCTGCGTGTCGGGCAACGTGAAATGAACCACCTTCGAGAGCCTGTCGTAAGGCGCCAACGCCGCCTTGGCGAAGGCAAGGAATTTTTCGATCTTCCTCGTGTGCGGACAGGACTCGAAGTCCGGAACGCCGGCATCAACCAGCCGCCGGACTTTGTCCGTGTCATTGATCCCCTCCGACATGGAGTTGCCCTCGTCGGTGATGACCGAATGGACGCCGAACAGCTCGGGGATGTTCACGACGCCATACTCGGGGCGGACTTGGTAGAGGCGGTCGTCCTTGAGCAGGGCGCCGCTGTAGACCCAGCCGAGCGAGTGGATCAGATTCTTCTCCATGTCATCCCAGCGCTCGGAAAAGCGGTAGCTCGGCCACCCGCTTCCCGGCGCGACGCCGGTAACGCACGGCAGATACGGTAGCGGGCATCCCTCCCAGAGGTCGTGATGCAACTTCTCCGTGCGGCTCACATGCTCCAGATCGATGGCCGACTCGAGCGTGCCCAAAAGACGCGTGTGCGTCTCATTCAGTAACATGTCGTCTTCCTCCCTCGCGATATTAGAGTTAGTTCATGTGAAGCGGCTTGCACAGGCTCAACAGGTCGTCTACGCGCGCAGTCGCCAGGCACTCGACGGTGTCCGCCGCGCCGTAGTAGATTTTGACTTCGCCGGAATCCTCCAGGATACGGGATGTCGCGGCCTTGCAGCGCCGGGGTGGCGCGTTTCGTGATCATTCCATTCCTCACTTTCGTGTTTGAGTAAAAATAGCGCACACGCCTTTCCTCTCTGTTTTGAGTGGAGAAGACTAGCCTGTGTATGTGTTCGAGTGGCTTTCCGGCACGAACAGCGTGGTGCGCACCGTGATGACCGAGGATGCGCCGCCTCCTGCATTGTCCGGAGCCGCCTCCCGCTCCAACGCCGCCAACGCCTTCTCGGCCATCTGTTGGCGGTCGACATCCACCGCGGGAATGTCAAGGCCGGCATGGCGCATCCATGCGGTGTTGTCGAAGGAGACCATCCGCAGTCCGCGTTGGAGTTCGACGCCGTGGTGGCGGAAATGATTCGTGGTGTCGACCGCCAGCCAGTCGGCGGCGAAGAACACGCCGTCAAGTTCGTGACGGGATCTTGTCAGGCCGGAGATCGTCTCCTCAAGGCTATGCCAATAAAACTCCTCGGGAATCCGAACTCCTCGTTCCTGGAGGGCCTGGATGAATCCCTCGCTCCTCGCGTCGTGATTTGGGGCCGCCGCGGAGCCGGAAAAGGCGAGTCGTCTCACGCCTTGATCAAGGAGATGACGCCCCGCCAGCACGCCGCCACCATGGTTGTCGCCGACGATGCTGACCGCCCTTGGCGCATCGATCCGAGAGTCGATGAACACATAGAGACCGGTCGAGGCGTGAGCCAATTGCCGACGGAAGGAGTCGGCGTTAAGGTCGATATGACGCCCAAGGAATATCGCTTTGGTATCAGACGCGAGGGGCAGTTCAATGTCGACGGCAACTTTATCAGGAACCGAAACTGGCACCACGATGAATCCCTTGGCAGCCAGACGCAGTTGCAGCATCAGCGCCAGGTGCGGATAGAATCCAAGCCCATGGTCTTGTCCCTGCCACTCGAAAACGCTTTCGTCAAGAAACAGCTTCACCTTCCGATCGCGGGCCGACTTCGCATGCTTGACCCGAGTCCCTCCCCGCCCCTGCCGCTTCTCTATCAGCCCCTCCGCTTCCAGCACGTCGAAGGCCGACTCGACAACCTGTTTGCTCACACCGAACTCCGCCGACAAGGCGCGCATGCTTTTCATCCGCTCCCCGGCAGGCAGACGCCCCGAAAGGATCTCTGACCTGAGTTTGCCGACAAGCTGCGCCGACATCGACGGCTCGTTCCGCAATGCGAACATGGGCACTCCCTCCCAAAATTATGTCATCTTAATGTCATACTATATTACTTTTATCCGTCATTGTCAAGAGGGATGGCGCGTCGAGCATCCAAGCTCAGGTCGTCCAAAGCGAAGCGACCCGCGCATGGACAGCTGCGGCCCCCCTGCCCCTTCTTTAGTTTTCCACGGGAAACGCGGGCGTTCCATGTGCGGGTCGGGCGGAGTTCTGATCACCTTTCCCTTCATTCCCCTCTCCCTTTTTGAAAAACTCCTCTTGCAAAAAAGACAGGAATACGATATAAGTAAACAATAGATGCAGCGTTGCATCTTCATGCATGCGGATCACGGGACGTCTCTGTATGCGAGGAGAGGAGCGAGGATGAAAAGCAAACCATCAGTGACACTGCGGCAGGTCGCGGAGAAGGCGGGCTGCTCCTTTGTCTCCGTCACCCAGGCCTTCAACACCTCCTCCAGCATGGGCCGGCTCACGCTGAACGTGCTCCTCTCCTTTGCGCAGTTCGAGCGGGAGGTCACCGGCGAGCGCATCCGCGACAAGATCGCCG
>CAYTFM010000044.1:27889-36622 GCA_964436735.1 uncultured Victivallales bacterium
CCTTCTCCGCCGTGGCGAAGGTCGTGAACAATGTCAAGGGGACGGTGAAGGTCTGGAAGGAGCTGCGCGAGCGGATCCTGGCCGCGGCGGATGAGCTGGAATACTCCCCTAATCTCGCCGCGCGGCGTTTGTCCACGGGCAGTTCCGCCACCATCGGATTTGTCTACAATGGGAACGACATCCTCAACTATCCGTTCTGGGGTCAACTGATAAATGGGATCCAAGCGGAGGCCCAGGATCGGGGAAATGACTTCCTGCTGATCAGGGTCACGGGGAAGACAAGCGACTTTACGCATGTGCGGAGATACTGCCGGGAAAAGCGAATTGCCGCTCTTGTTGTTCCCGGAGTTCAATTCCACTGGATGTTTGACGAGTTCAGCACTCTTCCCGTGCCTGTGGTGGCCGTGCTCGCCGCGGAGGACGCGCCGTTCCCCATGGTGGGACACGACATCGAGCCCGGGTACGAGGCGGCGGCGGCGCATCTCGCCACACTGGGGCACCGGCGGATCCTGTGGGTCGGTCTGAGAACTAGCGACGGCGTCGTGATAGCGGAGGAGCGCAAGCCATGCTTCGCCAGATACGCGGGACGAAACGGGCTACAGCTCAAGGAGTTGCTTCTTGACGAAAAGAGGCTGCAAAACAACACGCAAAGCGGGCTCATACGCGGAGCGTATGAACAGCTCGTGGAATATATGAACCACCATGGCGGCATGGACTGCACCGCGGTCATGGCGTACAACGAATCCGCAGGCATCGGCTTCTCCCATGCGCTGCGGGACAGGGGGCTCAGGGTTCCTGATGATGTCTCAATCATCGGCTACGACAATCTCTTCGCGGAGTTCGCGTTCCCCCCCCTTTCGACGATCAGCATGAACCTCGAGGAGACGGGAAGGCGCGCGGCGGAGTTCGCCTTCAGCCTTGTCGAAGCCCCGTCTCGTGTCAACGAGGCGAGAGGAACAGTGCTGAGCGTCCCCAATGAATTCATCATCCGCGGAAGCACCGGACCGGCGCGGGCGAAGAGTTGACCACCACGAAATTCACTGTCGTAGGTTTTTTATAGAAGTTGTTGAACTGTTAGACGTTATACTCAATTATGCTGAATAATTAAATTTTGGCACGTCGGGATTGCGGATTGGATTTTTTCGATCCGACTGACGGGCGATATGAATATCGTCCAAGGGAGGATCGAAGAAATACGGCCGCAAGACGCATGCCCCTTCGGGGTTGCGATCTTTTGAGTTTGGATTCGCGTTCTCAAGGCCCCCGATACCTCGGTATCGAAGACCTCTCCGAACGCAAACCATTCCTCAAAATCTTCGCAACCAAAAAGTAAATTTTCACACTAATTGAGTATAATCACGACAAAGGGGGCGCGTCATGTCATATCCGCACGACAAGAAGGATGCCGCGGAACAGTTCACCTTGATCGAACTACTGGTGGTGATCGCCATCATCGCCATCCTGGCGGCGCTGCTCCTGCCCGCCCTGAGCTCCGCCAAGGACACGGCGAAACAGACCATTTGCCTTAGCAATATGAAGCAGGTTGGACTGCTTTCCTTTAATTATTCCAACGACTATAACGGTTATCTTCCCGCGCCAAGAGGAGGTCCAGGGAGCGGGGAGAATGGAGCGGGGGGGGGATTCTCCTATCAACTCCAGTGTTATTATCACGGCTCCGAAACGGCGCCTCAGGTGCCAAACTTCAAGGTTCCGATCTTCCTCTGTCCTGCGGACAATCTCCCTAATCCATGGATAGCAAATGCGCCTCCGTTGCATTCGATGGTAGATGATGACGAGCGCCAGGTGACATATCTGGCCCAGAACAATTCGTGGTGCTTCGTTAACTCCACGGGGTGGGGAGACTATAATGATGCCATGTATAAGTGCGCCAGACCGGAAAAGATGTTTCAAAAAGTGAAACCCTCAAAGAATAGTTCGCCTTCTTCAATAATCATGATGGGAGAGGGCGATACAGAAGCCTCCTTTTCAATTACTGGAGCCGGAGGCGTAGCAGCTACCGCGCATGACTATGGTACTTCTTTCCTATGGTTCATCTGCGCGTATCACAACAAAAAGAAGGGCGTGAATGTCTTATATTTTGACGGACATACCAAAAACATTCCCAATTTGTTCGTGGATTACATGACTGAATTGGAAAGCATCGACGGCAATTATTATCAGTGGTGACGCCACCTATTCCATAACACAACTTTGGCTGTCAGTGCAGCGGTGACGCTCCGGAAGTGACGGCTGAACAATATGGATACGGCAGAAGATTCAACTGACACATGCAAGAGGCAGACGCAATGTCACGACTATGTATGATCACGGTAGTGGTTCTCTTTCATGTCTGTGTATCGCTGAACGCCGCGGATCCCCTCCAGTCGGCCTGCCCCAATCCGGTCGGCGTCGCCGTGGTGGTGAGACCAGTTGACCCCGTACCGGCGCTCGCCTTAGCGAAGGCTGGATGGATGGTGCACGCGCTGGCCGCGGACGCCACAACCGAGACGGCCCTCCATCAGGCCGCGGGCGCCTACGATGGACGGGGGCTTTGGATCTCTCGCTGGCGCGGCTCACTACCGCTGACCGCCGAAAGTGTCGATCTGGTGATCGGCGACGTCGACGAGAAGGAGGAGCGGCGCGTCCTGGCTCCGGTGACCGGCGTCGCCGTCAACGCCGACGGCACGGCGCGCCTCCGGGTTCCAGCTCCGGCCGGCCGCGACGAATGGAGCCACTGGCTGCATGGCCCCGACAACAACCCCGTCTCTCTGGACACCACCTTCGGTCTGCCGTATCGGATGGCCTGGCTGGGGCTGCCGATCAATTCCGAAACCCGCTCGTCCGCCGGACGGGTCGCCGCCGGCGGCAGGATGTTCCTGGCGACGGGGGTCGGGGATTGCGGTCAGGACGCCGGCGCGCCGCAGATGTGCGAACTCACCTGCCGCTCCGTATATAACGGAATGATCCTTTGGCGGAAAAACCTCCCCAAAGGTTTTCGGGCCGCCCGGCAGATCATGGTCGCCGGCGCCGAGCAACTGCTGCTGTCCGAAGGCGGCGCGGTGCTGCGCCTCAACGCCGCGACCGGCGCCGAGCTCGGCCGCTTCGACGTCGACGCGCAACGCCACATCAAATGGCTGGCCCTCGCCGAGGGACGCCTGCTGGCTTTGACGGGAACGCCGGACACCCCCACGAAAGGGCTCTGGGGCGACGCGCAGGCGGCGGACGGCGGCAAGGCGGCGGCTCTGGCCAGCGGCAAGCTCGGCCACGGCGACGACCTTGTCTGCCTGGATCCCGCCACCGGCGCGGTTGTCTGGCACCATCGCCCGCCGCAGCCGATCGACAGCCGCTGCGTCGCCGTCTCGTCCGGATCGCTGTACTATCTCGCCCCGACAGGCCGAGTGGCGGCGTTGAAGCTGACCGACGGCTCGGAGCGCTGGACGCAGACCGATCCCGCCGTGCTGAACGCCATCGCCGGCAACCGCAGGTGCGATCTGACCGTCGGCCTGGAGGATCGTCCGGGACTTCTCGCCACCGCCGAGGCGGTGTACTGCGCCCTTTCCGACGGCACCACCCTCGTCGCCCTGTCGGCGAGGGACGGTTCGAAGCTTTGGGAGATGCCGCGCGGCGAGGGCGGACGTTCGATGATCCTGCTGTCCACGCCTGGCAAACTGTTCGCCGCCGGGGTGCAAACGGGCGGCATCCTTGAGCCGCTCACCGGGAAGAAGCTCGGAGCATTCAACGCGGGGGGCTGCGGCATCATCACCGCGACGCCGGGGCTGCTGTTCTCCAACGCCGGCGGGGCGACCCTGGATATCACGACCGGCGCCAATCTGCCTTTCATGCCGATCAAAACCCAATGCCACGTCGGCGGGTTTGTGACGAACGGTCGACTGGTCTATCCCCCCGCCCAGTGCCGGTGTCCGGTGCTGACCGGCTGCGTCGCCTTGGCGAAGGGGCTGGCGGCAAAGGAGTTGCCGCCGACAGACAGCGCGGACAGAGTCGAGGCCGCGCCAGCCGCGGACGCGGAACTCGCAATCGCTCCGGGCGATTGGCCGACCCACCGCGCCGACAGCAAACGCGGCGGCGCGACCACCGTTCCCGTGGCGGGTAATCTGCGCCTGCGCTGGCAGGCCGCGCCTCCCCATCCGTTCGCCACGCCGAAACGCGGTGTGTTCTCGGACGAGGTTGAGCATCTGCCCATGCCGCCGGTGGCCGCGGGCGGACTCGTGGTGGTGGCGTCCACCGACGGCTCCGTCCGCGCCTTCGATCACGCCACCGGGGCCGCCCGTTGGACGACCTGGTGCGAGGGGCCGGTGAACGGAACGCCCACCATCGCCGGCGGCCGGGTCGTGGTCGCCGCGGGGGACGGGGCGGTGTACGCCTTCGCAGCGGGCGATGGTCACCGCCGCTGGCGCCACCGGATCGCCCCGAGCCCCGAGCTCATACCGTTGTATGGCCTGCCAGGCAGCCCGTGGCCGGCGAACGCGTCCGTGGTGGTAGACGGCGGAACGGTCTACGCCGTGGCGGGCATGCCGCTGTCCCCCGGAACCACCGTGGCGGCGATCGACCTGGCTTCCGGAGCCGCCCGCTGGGCCGTCCGCCAGGAATGGGCGCCGTCCGCCGGGCTGGCGCTGGTCGGCGGACGCCTCTGGGCGCGCGCCTTCTTCGCCGCCGCGCCGGCGGTCAGGCTTGACCCCGCGACCGGCGCCGCCGAGACTGATCCGCTGCCGATCAGCGGAGCCCGAGGCCGCGAGATCGTCCAAGTCAGTCCCGCACTGATCGCCTACGGCGCGGCGGAGACCCACCACGCCCCCGACGACTGGATATGCGCCCGCGGCGAGAACATCGCCCTCACGTCGCTGGATGCGGCGGGACGTCCGGAGCTGCCCGGCGTCTCGGTGGGGAACCGCTGCAATCTCACTCCGGCAGGCGACGCCGATCTTCTTGTCGTGGCGTACGGGAATGGAGCCGATCCGGTTCACCTGGAAGGCTGGGACACGGCGAAAACCACGTCATACGTCCGGGAGCAGTCCGCGAAGATCGAGATGGCCAAACTGCCAAACTGGCGCCTCGCCCAGATTCCCGACGCCATCACCGGCAAGGAAAAGGACATCCCCCGCCGCTGGGGACCCTTGCCGTTCGCGGCGCGCGCGGCGGCCCTGGCCCCCAACGCCGTGGTGGTGACGGTGGCAGGCGAGTTCAATCCGCATCGGCAACTGCAGCCCGGGCGAAAACTGCTTGTGCTCGACCGCGCGGACGGGAAGACGCTGCAGAGCGTCGACCTGCCGGGCGAGCCTGCGCCCGACGGCCTCTGCCTGACCCGTGACGGCGGGGCGATCGTCACCCTGCGCGACGGCACTGTGCTGTGCGTGGGGCCATGAACACGGGAAACAGATGCCATCCAAATACAGGCGCTCGCCCGTAATTTTAATTCCCGCTACGTAAAAGGAGAAGGCATATGCGAAAGGCAGAGATGGTGAGAACATTGACAAGCCGGATGGCACTTTTGCTGACGGCCGCGCTCGCGTCGGCCGCGGCCGACATGTCGGCGCGCGACGGAGTTGGCGGCGGTTTCGCCGACCGCGGCGTGCGCGGCGCATGGTACGCCAACACCGAGTTCAAGGGCGAGCCCGCCTTCGAGCGCCGCGACGTCCGCATCGACTTCGACTGGGGCGCGGATATGAGGCCGGGCGGCTCCATCGCCGACGGACTCCAGACGCTTGGCGTCGACAATTACTCGGTGGTATGGACGGGCGCCCTCATTCCCCGCTATACGGAAGAGTACACCATCCACCTCACCGCGGACGACGGCGCGCGGATGCGCGCCCGGCCGGCCGGCCGGGAGTGGGTCACCTTGATCGACGCCATGGACAAGGCGGGCGAGCACTCCGCCACGCTGCCGATGCGCCGGGGCGAGCGTGTGGAATTCGAGATACGCTATGTCGAGCGGACCGGGCCGGCGAAGGCGATCCTCGAGTGGTCCGGGCCGAGTTTCCCCCGCGAGGTGGTGGACCCCGTCTTTCAAACCGCCGCCAACAACATGTACCGGGAGACGCTCTTCACCGACGCCCTGCGCTGCGGCCGCGCCAGCTGGGAGAAGGTGTCGATCGACAAGGATGGCTGGCCCACCGGCGACGGCGAGTTTATCTTCTCCGAAATCCTCGCGCCCTGCAACGCGGAGCCACTGGAGACGGGACGCATGGAGCTGAGCTTCAAAGGGAAGGCGGAGGTCACGACGGGAGGCAATTGCGTGGTCGTCCCCGGCTCGGCGGCGCATGACGCCGCGGCAGGCGTGACCACCGTCCTGCTGGACGGCCTGGAGAAAGGCTCGAATGTCGCCACCATCCGGCTGGCCAACGCCACTCGTCCCGACGGCTCGCCCGGCGTCACCGATGTCAAGCTGATGCGGCCGCTCAAACCCGGGGCGGCGGAATTCTTTCCGCGGAACACGCTGTTCCACCCCGTGGCCACGAACGCCTACACCCGCTTCACGGGCGTGCGCTTCCAACGGGTGCATGACCAGGCGCGCGAATGGACGGAGCGCACACCGGCGGACAGCCCCTATCAAAACCAGAGCCGCCCGTACGTCTACAACGACCGCTACGGCGGCGGCGTGTGGAATCTGACGGGGCAATCGCAGATGTCGCACGAGATGGAGATCATGTTCTGCAACACGCTTGGCGCCGACTACTATGTGTGTCTGCCGCACCTGGCGTCCAGCGAGTACGTCCGCACGTTCGCGTTGCTGGTCAAAAACGGCTCGGACAAGAACGGCGAACCATATCCGCGGCGCGTCGCCGATCCCGTCCATCCGCCGCTCAACCCGAACCTGCGCGTCTATGTCGAACTGGCCAACGAGCTGTGGAATTGGGCCCAGCTCGCGACGTACTCCCCCTATTTCGACTTGCAGGAGGAGGTGCTGGACATGCGGAAAGCCAACACGCCCGACTACCAGCTCCTCAATTTCGACGGCCGCTGCGAGAAGGAGGGGGTTGACGACAAGGGCAGGCCGAAGGCCACCTATGCGCTCTCCATGCGCTGGTGGACATTGAAAACGGCGCGGCTCAGCGAGACGCTGCGCGCCGTCTTCGGCGACGCCGCCATGCCGGCGACCAGCCGCTGTCCGCGGGTGCGCCCCTATTTCGGCTGGCAGTACAACAACATGGCCCAGACCTGCGTCGATCCCCTCTCCTTTCTCGAGAACACCCTCAACAATCCGAAGCTGACCGACGTCCCGCATCCGCCGAACTACTTCATCTACGCCGGCGGCGGAGCGGGGTACTACGGCGCGGAGAACAGTTTCGGCGTGATCGAGGGGACTCCGGCCGGAGGCGACTTCGAGGATCCGAAAGTGGAGACCTTCCAGAAGACGCCCGCCCTCCCCGGCTGGACGTTCTCCGGCGACGCCGGCATCTGCCGATCCGGCCTGGACATGCCCAAACCAGATTTCGGCGGGCAGGCGCTCTACCTCAAGGGCAAAGGCGCCAGCGCCTCCTTCACGTTCACCGCGGCGAAGAACGCGCGCTCTCCTTATTATGGCGTCAACTACCGCGCCGTCCTCCCCAAGGACGTGAAATGGGAGTGGGGCGGCGGCGCGGCGCTCAAGGTCGCCGTGGACGGCACGGATGTCACCAACAAGGCGGGCTGGGGCGCTCAGCCCATCCCGTGGACGGAGGAGGCGAAGTGGAACCGTAAGGCCTATTGGGTCGGCAGCTGGTATTTCACCGAGGAGCTGCGCGTCGAACCCGGCGCCAGCGCCACCGTCACGTTCACCTGCGAGACGGACAAGTGCCCGGTGTTCATCGACAAGGTGACCATGGCCGGGCTGGACGCCTTCTTCGCGTCGGAGATGCCCTCCGGCGGCGCCGCCACGGGGCAGGAGGCCATCCGCGGCACCTCGTACGCCGCGATGATCTATGGCGACGGCCGCTGGGCCGCCACCTACGGGCTCGAATACATGACGTACGAGCATGGCTGGAGCGCCGGGGGCGACGCCGGAGACACGCCGATCCAGCTCCGCGCCAAGTTCTACGACACGCGCGCCGCCGACTCCGTCGTCAAGGCGTTGGGCATCTTCGCGCGCGCCGGCGGCTACAACGCCACCTTCGGCACCTACTGCATCTGGCCTCCCTTCCACGAGACCATCCGCGTCGAAGGCTCGCTGAACGTCGACGCATGGCCGCTGACCCAGGGCATGAACAGCTTCGTCAACGTCCTGCCGCCTGACGTGGACAACGGATCGCCCATCCCGTCCGCCGTGTTCGGGAAGAAGTTCAGCGCGACGCCCAACCAATGGGAGGTCCGCTATGACGCCATGAAGCCTGGCCAGTGGCTTGGCTATGACTTCGTGGCGCTCACGCCCGGAAAGCACCGCGTGGCCGTTCAACTCGCGGGTGGCGGCCAAGCCGCGCTCTCGGTCAACGGCTGCGCCCCGGTGCTGGCCCAGGGCGCATCCGACGGCGCGCTCAAAGCCGAGGCGGATCTGGAGTACGGGGTGAACTCGGTGCGCGTCACGGGGCTGTCCGGCGAGACGAAAATCCTGAAGGTCTTCTGCGCGCCCGTCAGCACGCCCGAGGCCGAGCTGTTCGCCATGCGGGCCAAATACCGTCACGCGGCCAGCGTCAAACCGGAGTCGAAGGGGCGGCTTTTGCTGTCCGACGACTTCGGCGGCGAGCCTGGCCCCCTCAATGGACGCGCGGGGGGCGCAGCCTGGGGCTCCCCCTGGCTGATTCA
>CAYTFM010000045.1:0-29089 GCA_964436735.1 uncultured Victivallales bacterium
AAAGTGGGTCACAAGTGGCTTTTGGATGCCCGGTTTAATTGTAGGACAGGCTCAGATACGGTGAAATATGAAGGGTATATCGAGGAGACCAGAGTCCCCACTCTCTCGTTCAGATCTCTTTGCGCGAAGCATCAGGTTGGAGATGTCAGCCTTCTGCAAATAGACACCGAAGGCTATGACTTCGAAATACTTAAGATGGTTTTTGAAACAAATGTCAAGCCCCAAATCATCAACTACGAGCACGAGCACCTGAGTCCAGCAGACAATCTGGCCTGCAAAACCCTCCTGCTGAAGGAGGATTATTATTTTATTCGCAACGGGAAAAACGTGCTGGCGATCCATGGTGGCTTGGCGGCCCGGTGGCGAATGCTTGTCTGACCTTGGGCGACTTCCTCCCTGTTGGCGAGGATCTGCTGGCAAGTGACTCCACTCATCCGGCCTCCCCCGACAAGTGGGCGGACTTGGCGTTGTCGGCGGGGGAGACGACGAACAGCTTGAAGTCCGGGTTTTTCTCCGTGAAGTACTGAATGCTCCACTCGGTGGGGAAGAGCACGACCAGGTCGTCGGCGACGTCCTGCGCCAGCGTCACCCCCATGCCGAGTTGCAGTCCTCTCAGATCCTCTCGGCGGGTACCCTCGGCGAACCAGCGGACCTGAGAGAACGGCGCGGTGTCGAGCGCGGACTCCGCGCCATATTCCGACTTCAGTCGGTACTGCACGACCTCGAGTTGCAGTTGCCCGACGGCTCCGAGTAGCGGCGCGCTCTGGGGCGAGTCGAGGGGACGGAACACTTGGATCACCCCCTCGTCCAGTAGCTGCTCCAGTCCCTCGCGGAATTGCTTGTAGCGCGATGGCGTTGGGTTCCGCAGGTAGCCGAAGACCTCAGGGGGGAAACGCGGTATCTCATGGTATTTGAGCTCCGGGGTCACCGCCAGCGTGTCGCCGATGCGGAAGTCACCATGGCTGACTAACCCGACAATGTCGCCCGGGTAGGCGGTCTCCATTGACTCCCGGTCCTGGCCGAACAGGCGTTGCGGGTAGGCGAGGCGGATCGGCTTGTCGCCGCCGTGGGGATCCGGAACCACCATGTCCTTCTCGAACATGCCGGAGCAGACGCGCACAAAGGCCAGGCTGTCGCGGTGCCGGGGATTCATGTTGGCCTGCACCTTGAAGACGAAGCCTGAGAACTCGGCCGAGTCGGGGGGGATGAGTTTGTCGCCGGCGGTTCGGGCGGCGGGCGGCGCGCCATAGCGCACAAAATAGTCGAGCAGCAGTTGCACGCCAAAATTGTTCATGGCGCTGCCGAAGAACAGCGGCGTGATCTCGCCGCGCATCACCCGGTCGACCTCGAACTGCTCGCCGGCCATGGACAGCATCTCCACTTCCTCTATCCAGGCTTTGTAGTGCTCGGGGTGGATCTGGTTCTTGAAGCTATCGTCGTGGATGCCGGAGACCTTTTCGGGCGCTTTGTATTGGCCGTGGTCGGTCTGCTCGAACAGGTACACCTGATGCGTGAGTCTGTCGTAGACGCCTTTGAAATCGTGTGAGTCGCCGATCGGCCACGTGACTGGGAAGGCGCCAATGCCAAGTACCTTCTCGAGCTCGTCCAGCAGTTCCAGCGGCGGCCGGGCCGGGCGATCCATCTTGTTGATGAAGGTGAAGATCGGGATATGGCGCCAGCGGCAGATTTCGAACAGCTTGCGCGTCCGCTCCTCGACCCCTTTGACCGCGTCGATCACCATGACCACACCGTCCACCGCGGTGAGCACGCGGTAGGTGTCCTCGCTGAAGTCCCTGTGCCCCGGCGTGTCGAGCAGGTTGACGCAGCAACCGCCGTACTCGAATTGCAGCACGGTTGAGGTGACCGAGATGCCGCGCTCGCGTTCCAGTTCCATCCAGTCCGAGGGGGCCGAGCGCGGGTTCTTGCGGGCCGGCGCGGCGCCGGCCAACTGCAATGCCCCGCCGTACAGCAGGAGCTTCTCGGTCAAGGTTGTTTTACCGGCGTCGGGATGGGAGATGATGGCGAAGGTGCGTCGTCGCTGTATCTCATGGCGGAATGAGTCTTGATTCATTAGCGTGTGATTTCCGTTAAGATTCCATAAAGTGCAAACGGATACTATCGTCCTTACATGGAGATGGCGCAACTGCTCTTGACAGCAGCGAGGGGATGGCGTATAATAGGATTTAGCGTTCCTGAATAAGAATACAGGTTCTTGAGATGGGCAGAGCGCGAGTCACAGAAGGTCTTGCGGGAGCGAGCAAGCTGCTGAAGGAGAAATTGGCGGAGCTTGTCGATTCCCTCGCGCCGGGCACTCCGCTGCCTCCGGCCAAGATTTTGAAGGCGGAGTTTGGCGTGGGGTATGAGGTGCTGCGCCGCGCGATGGCCTCGCTTGAGAAAGAGGGACGCGTGGTGATCAGGAAAAACAAAGGTGTTTTCCCCGTGTCTTCTCCTGTGGAAGGGGCAGCCGCCAGCGCCGAGGGAACTGACCGCAAGGTTCAACCGAGTATTCCCTGGGGGCATTTCGATGACGCGCCACTGAAATTCCTTGTCCCGCCGTCGTGGATGGGGGATGGGATGTGGCGGAAGCTGGTCGACGCCTACAATCGGACGATAGCCGCGCGGACGCTGGACGCCATTCCCGTCGCGCTGATAAGCGGTGAATTTGACAAAGAGCCCGTTGGCGGGGGAGGGCGGTTCGACATGACGGCGGCGAGTTCCCATCTTGCCGCCCGCAAATGCCTTCGCGATAGTGACGTGCTGGATCTACGCCTTTTTGCCGAGTCCGGGAAGTCGTCTCTGGGGCTCCATGCGCAGGTGTGGGATTCTCGTCCCAACGGTGAGGTGAAAGGCGTCGCCCCTCTTCTTTCCATGACCTTGCTTGCCTATCGCAAAAGTGCCTTTCCGCGCCAGGCGGAAGCGTTCACCGCCGACGTCTCGCATGCCAAGTTGTTGGAGTTGGTCTCGCCGTTTGAGGGTAAGGCGGTGGAGGATGGCGGAATGTTTGTGTTTCTTGGCTACATGTCATTCTTCTTCCGCTTCGGTGTGGAGCTCTGGAGCAGGAAAGCTGGGAAGGTTTCTCTCAGCGCCACGCAATTGGCACCGGTTTTTGAGTTTCTACGCCGCATGAGCGTAGAGAAGAGTTTTTCGCCGTTTTGCTCCGAGAGCTATCGTCTGTACGAGTCGGATGAGCGGCTTGCGAAAAACGCCGGCGTGTTGACGGAGTGTCATACGGCGATGCCGTTCTCCGGTAATGAGTATGGCTTTTCCAGCATGCCGCTGGAGCGCGGAGGAAGCCATCCGCTTTTCATGCCGGTGATCTCCCTCAGCGCGGAGACGCCCTACCCGGAGGCGGCGTGGAATTTCGTACGGTTCGTCCTTGGCGAGGAGGGGCAGCGGATCGTCGCCGCGTATCCGTTCGGCCTGCCTGCCGCCCGAGACGTCGCCCCCGCTGGCGTCTCTTCGGAGAAGCTCGCTGCCATGTGGCGGACGGTGGCGGATGGACGGCTTGCGTACGCCGATTCGGAAACATTGTACCGTGCGCGGTTCGTCATCGAGATGCTC
This sequence comes from uncultured Victivallales bacterium, assembly GCA_964436735.1. Taxonomy (GTDB): domain Bacteria; phylum Verrucomicrobiota; class Lentisphaeria; order Victivallales; family GWF2-38-69; genus CAYTFM01. The sequence continues at coordinate 3,562 of CAYTFM010000045.1, forward strand.
ATCGAAAAGGCTTTGAAGCTGGGATGGAAAGTCGAGCAGCTTCAACGAGAGATTGAGGAGCGGGCGAACCGGTTTATGGGAATACGAGTGTAAGGAAATTCGAAATCCGAATCATGAAATCCGAAAGCATGAAGAAAACAAAACAGGTAACAGCTTTTCCTCCGATTTCGGATTTCGTGATTCGATTTTCGGATTTTTAGTGTCAGTCACATAAGATACAACAATGAGGGACGTGTCAGATGCATCAACCTAAATGGGGTGTGTTCTTCGATTTCCACACGCAGACCACCTGTCCGGACGTCGGCAGGAAATTTGATTTCGACGCCATCACCGACGGAATGAAGGCATGCGGCGTTGATTACATCATCTTCCCCGCCCGCTGCAACATCGGGACTGCCTACTATGACACGAAGATCGGGACGAGGCATCCCTCGTTGACCTACGATCTGTTGGGGAAACTTGTCGAGAGTTGCCAGCGCAAGGGTATTGCCATCTCCGCATACATAAATGTCGGCCTGAGCCATGAGGAGGGGTTGCTCCATCGCGACTGGCTGACCATTTCTCCGGAGGGGTACACCTACCTGCCCAATATTCAGAACAATCCCTGCTTCTTCCGGCGCATGTGCTACAACTCTCCGTACGCCGCTCATGTCACCGCCATGGCCGAGGAGGTCGTCCGCAATTATCCCGTGGCGGGGATGTTCTTCGACTGCATGGGAATCTGGGAGTGCGTTGGCGTTGAATGTGTTCGCGAGATGAAGCGTACGGGGTACGACTGGAGCAGTTCGGCCGATCGCCTCAAGTTCGCCCACTTGTCGCAAATCAGAATGGCCAAACGGATCTCTGACGCTTTACGTGGTTGGAGAAACGACTTGCTGCTGTATTTCAACGGCGTGGCGTTCGAGGATCAAAAGGACATTGGCACCTATCTCGAATACGAGTGCCTGCCGACCGGCGGTTGGGGCTACGACAGCCTTCCCGTGTACGCCAGATACGCGCGGAACCTTGGCAAGCCGATTCTCAACATGACAGGGCGCTTTCACGAGTCGTGGGCTGATTTCGGCGGCATCAGAACCGAGGCGAGCCTTGAGTTCGACTGTGTCAACGGTCTGGCCAACTGCATGCGGACCACCATCGGCGACCACTTCCATCCCCGCGGCGACATCAACAAGCCAGTCTTCAGTCTGTATAAGAAGGTATATGGAAAGCTCCAGAAACTCGATCCCTGGATCGAGGGCGCAACCCCGTTGACTGATCTCGCCTTGATCGCGCGGCAGGACACCTTCAACACAAGCGTTACAGCATCCGCGAAAGGACAACTCGCCGTCCAGGGAGCCACTCGGATGCTGTGCGAACTGAAGGCGCAGTTCGACGTTTTCTCCACCGAGACCGAGCAAGGATTTGACCGCTACAAGGCCGTCGTCCTTTGTGATCATGTGCAGCTCGATGGCGCGATCGGCGATAAGGTCAAGGCGCGTCTCGCGGCGGGCGGCAAGGTTCTCTCCACGGCCTGGTCCGGACTTGACGCCGCCGGGCAGGAGTTCGCTTTACCCGAATTCTGGCGCGTCAGTTTCAAAGGGGAGAGTCCCTATGAGCCGGCGTTCATCAATGTTAAACCGGGGTTCGCCGCAGGCTTTCCGGAAATGCCGGTGGCGCTGTACGACAAGGGGACCGAGGTGGAGGCGTTGAAGGGCGTCGAGATCGCCGCGGAGATCGTCGCGCCATACTTCACATCCAGATGGGATGGCGAGCACTACCTTTTCTACAACCCGCCGGACAAGGCGACCGGCAAGCCCGCGCTCACGCTCGCACCGTCCGTCGCCCACTTCACGCATCCGATCTTCAGCATCTACCACAATCACGCCCCGATTCCCATGCGGCAGCTTCTCGCGGCTGTGTTGAGCAGGTTGCTTCCCGATCCGCTTCTGAAAAGCGAAGGACTTCCCTCGTTCGCCCGGGCAACCGTGACGGAGCAGAAACAGCTCGGTCGCCGCATGGTTCATTTCATGGCCTACGCTGCGGAACGGCGTGGCGCGAAGATCGACATGATCGAGGAGCCTATCGAACTGCGGGATGTGAACGTGTCACTGCGGACCGATGGTGTGAAATACCGTCGTGCCTATCTTGCTCCGTCTATGGAAGAAGTGCGACTCACTATGGGGGGTGGGTATGCGTCGGCTACCGTTCCCGTCGTCAACGGTCACGCATTATTGATCTTTCAAGAATGACAGGGACGAGTTTATTCCCGAGGACAAGGGACACCGAGGGATGTGGATGTTGCAGGTCCACGCAAGGCGGTCGTCGGGGGCCATGGCGCAGAAGAGGACACGGGGCGTTCCGCTCTCAATATACAGCCAGGGACGCTCAAGATAGTGAGCGGTGAAGGTCTCGCCATCCTCCCAGCTGACGGTGCGGTCGGAGACGAGAGGATGTGCGGAAAGCGACCAGGCTATGCCGTCCTTGGATTCGAAGAGCGCGAGAGATCTGCCGGCGTGCGTGAAGAATCCCTCCTGGTCTTTGACTACCGCGCGATAGCACTCACCGTCATGCCATACGAACGGATCCTCGGCGGCGAACTTCGCCGTCGGATGCTCGAAGATCGGAGTCGGATGGCGTGTGAACGGACCGAGCGGTGAGTCGGCGAACGCCACGGCGTGGTGGACCTTGCCGCCGAAGGGCATTGCGCCCTCGCTCACCGTCTTGTAGATCATGAGGACGCCGCCGTCGGGACGCACGGTCGCCGCAGGATTCGTGGTGATGAGATGGTCGAAGCCGCCGGGCGTCACTTCGATGAGAGGGGTGTCGAAGCGTTGCCATGGTCCGGTAGGGGAGTCGGCGATCGCCACGCCGACACGCTGGTTGTTGCGGTGCGTCCACCAGTCGCCGTTGCCGTGGTTGCCCATGTAGTAGAGGCAGTAGCGTCCACCATGACGGATGACGCAGGGGTTGTGGATGGCGTTGCCGTCCCAGAAACCGTCGCCACGGCCGGCGAGGGTGACATCGGCGAACTCGTACGGTCCCAGCGGGTCGCGGGCGACCGCGTGGCCGACCTCGCTGTGCGTCACCCATGCCTGGAATCCCAACTCGCTTCGCCAGCGCGAGAGGAAGAGGTGGCAGAGTCCATCGTCCGAGCGGATCATCGAACCGCACCAGACGTACCAGCCATCCAGCGAGAAGACAGAACGTTGCGGAACAGAACGCCGCATGGAGTCGAGGTTGAGGCCGCTCATCTCAAAACGCCGTGATCAAGGTGGTGTTAGGCTGCCACATGTTCGGACCGAGTTGTCCGCTGAACTGGTCATCGCCGCGGGTGATATAGCTGACATGCCCGTCGACGTACAGCAGGTTGCGAACGCGGTCGTGGGAGTTGTAGGGCAGGGCGTCGTTGCTGCCGTCCCCATCCAACTGCGCCTGCCAGAGGTCCATCATCAGGATGGCGGCGCTGGGGTTGACGAATGACGGTAGTTTGGGGTAGTTGCCATATCTATATTGGCCGTTGATGTTGAAGCCCTCGAGTTGCCAATTCGCGTTCTGATAGTAGAAGTGGCCGGTGCTGTTGCCCAGCTTCGTCTGCTTTCCAACGCCCGACGGGCAGATGAAAACGGCGTTGCGCGCGAACGTCTTGCTGTTCCAGTAGACCGCCACGCGGTTGGAGCCTCCCTCCGTTGCGTTTTCGATGCCAAGATGCTCGGCGAGGAGGTTCTGGAAACTGACGTAGTCGGGATACGCGTTGCGGCGGTACATCGGCAGCCAGGAGTTGTTGGCGTCGGCGTACATGTAGTAGGCGTTGGTGGCCTGCTTCATGTTGTTCCGGCAGATCGTCTGTCGTCCCGCCTCCCGCGCCTGGGTCAGGGCCGGCAGGAGCATCGCCGCGAGGATGGCGATGATCGCGATAACGACAAGGAGTTCTATGAGGGTAAAAATCTGACGACGCATCTGATTTGCGATAGAACCGGTTGGGCTAATGTCTGTCATGCGAAAAACACCACCTTCCCAGATTTTTAATGGTTTTGAATTGCTGTCCACACGATAAACAATCCGTCCGACGTGCCTGCCTGCCTGCCGGTCATCCCTGGCAATCACCCCGCACTCCATCAGCCCCCCTCGGAGTGTTTTTCCAGATTTTCAATGGTCTTGAGATGTCTTTCAAATACACAAACAATGTGTCCGACGGAACATGCCAGCAGGCCGGTCACTATTGGCAACCACCCCGCTCATATCATCTCGCCCTCAAAGTGTTTACTCATACGGTCCAGCGGCCAATCCCTCTTTCGCCTCGCCTTTCCGCCGCTTGCCATCGGCGTCCTTGAAGACGGCCATCTGCGCTCTCACCATCTTCAAGGCGGGCGAGTCGGCGGCCGGATGGAAATCGTGTTTCGCCAGATCGACGAAGCGCGGTTCGGCGACGATCGAATGGGTGTCCTGCCCGGTCGCTTTGCGCCACTCGTCGATGTTCCCGACGCGCAGTTTCGACTCTTTGCCCCATCCCTCCCAAAAGGTGATGCCGCGGTTGTTGGTGCGGAAGTAGAGGTTGAAGTCGCTGACGTTGTTTTTATTCGAGGGGATGTCGCTGTTGGGGAGGATCAGTTCGGGGCGTGAGCTCCAGACCCGCCCTTCGCCGTCTGGATCACGGGGGCAGAGGTCGGGATGGCAGTTGTCCATCATGATGTTGCCCCAGACGCGGTTGTTCTGGGCGGGTATCCATTCGTTCGATATGTGACCCAGGTTCCCGTCTCGGCGGTCGACGCCGATCACCACGATGCCCGACATGCCGTTGCCGTAGCAGAGGTTGTGCATGACGGCGCAGTCCGACGAGTTCGAGATGTAGATGCCGCGTTCCTTGTTGCCGTATAAGATGTTGTTGCGGATGATGGCGCGTTCGCTGATCTCGTAGAAGATGCCGCAGCCGCGGTTGTCGTTGGACACGCAGCCCTCGATCGAGATGTTCGAGTTGAAGCCGTCGAACCAGATGCCATGGCCGTTGTTGAACGCCGAAACGTGGTTGGCGAGCAGGACGTCCTGGCAGTAGGGGATCAGCTTGACGCCGCCGGCGTGCCAGTTGAAGTCCCAGCCGCGGCGGTTGTTGCGGAGTGTCTCGCAGCCGATGATCCTGAAGCCCTGGCCGCTGCCCGAGATGCCGCTGTTGCCGTTGTCGTTGAACTTGCTGTTCCGCACCACGTGGCCATTGCCGCTGATGTTGAGGCCGATCGAGTCGCAGAAGCTCACCTCGAGGTTTTCGGCAACGCAGTCGGAACCCATGAGGTTCACCGCGCCCCAGTTCATCTTCGCGCTGGTGTTGACCTGTTGCACCTTCAGATTCGCTAACCGTATGAAACGCATGTCCTTGAGAATGAAGCCGAAGGTGCGCACGCCCGCCTCCAGCACGTGGTCGGACGGCTTGCCCCCATCCTTGAGCCACACGTACAGCTTCTTCCCTTCGATGTCGTAGTAGAAGGAGCCGGCGGCGAGGTCGGCGAGCGACTCGCCCTTGCGCCCTCCCCAATGTTTGCTCTTGTTCGTGTTGCCTTCCGTGTCCATGTAGTCGCACATCTTGCCTGCGGTCTGCGCGAGCGGCTCGCCGTCGCAGAAGAGCTGCTGGCTGTTGTGCGGCCAGTCCTCCCGCACCCAGATGGCGTCCTTGTGCTGTTTCCAGCCGTCGACCACGTCGCTACCCTTTACCACGACCTCCTCGCCGGGGTGACCGATGAAGCTGATCAGGTGGTCGGTGTCCGAGCCCCCGGACTTCGCCGGCCCGGGATTGTAGGTCTTGCCGTCGAAGTTCCACATGCCGCTCACCATGATGATCTCCTCGCGGTAGACACCTTTTTTAAGGTGGACGGTGTCACCGGGAATGACCGCCTTGGCGGCGCGATTTATTGTTTTCCATGGTTGCGCCTCGGTTCCCGGATTTGTGTCTGCTGCGTTTTCGGCGTTCTGCGCGACGAAATAGTCCGCGGCCTTGACTGCGGACGCGCTGCCGAGGACGAGTGTCGCGAGTGTGACGGCGAGGAAGGGAACTCTTCTCATGGGCGTGGCTCCTGGCGTTTCGTTGTGCGTGACGTATTTTTAGTGTGTGTGGATCGTGGCGAAGTGACCACAGGGGCGGCTCCGCTCGATTGCCGGACCGTGAGTGCTGGGGCGAGTTCGACATGGGTTGGCGAGCCGCGGGGGGGCGTCGATAAGGTCAAAGAGGAGTTGCCCCGCCGTCTCTCCGATCTCGCGCCCGGGCTGGGCGATGGTCGTCAAAGGTACAGGGAGATACTCGGTCCAGTCGAATCCCGCATAACCGACGACGGAGAGCTCCTCCGGGATTCTCACGCCGCGGGAAAGGGCTTCAGCGATCGCGCCAGCCGCGGCGGAGTCGTTGTCGCAGAAGAGCGCGGTGGGACGTTCCGAGGCTGGCAGGCTCCAGAGGCGGGCGAGGCTTTCGCGGCCGGCCTCGAAACTGAATCCGGATTTCAGGTCGTGACGCGGCTCTACATCAAAGCCTTTTGCTGACAATGTGCGCAGAAAACCGTCATGGCGGTCGCGCATCGAGGTCGAGCCAGTGTCGGCGCGGAAGATGGCGAACTTTTGGTGCCCGAGGCTGAGGAGATGCTTCGCCGCCATCTGGCCGCCGAGACGATTGTCGGTGGTGACGTGGTCGCAATCGAGTTTGTCGAGGTAATTGTCGACGAAAACCAGTGGGAAGCCGATTCGGCGCATCTCGAGGTATAGCGGGATGTTCTCCCAGTAAGGCGCGCAGAGAATGCCGCCGAAGCGCAGACGGCGCATGGCCGTGAGGTGCTCGACCTGCAGTGGCGGGCCCCCGAGCTGCTCGCTGGCGATCGAGAGTTGCCAGCCGCGCTGGCGGACGGCCTGCTCCGCGCCATCAATGATCGAGGGGAAATAGGAGTGGCGGATGTGCTGGAGGCTGAGGCCGATGATCTTGAGACCGCCCCCCTTCAGACGGTTGGCAAGCTCGTTCGGCTCGTAGCCGGATTCGCGCATCAGGGCCAGGACCCGCTGGCGGGTCTTTTCCTTGACCAGATGCGGGGCGTGCAGGACCCGCGAGACGGTCTGCTGAGAGATATGGAGCTTTTGTGCGATCTCGCTCTGTTGCACTGGTGTCTCGCGGGAAGAGGGTTCAACGTTCGGCGTTTAGTAGATGAGTACCTACTCATTATATCTCGCCGAGGAAACGCTGTCAAGAGAAATGGTGAAAGAATTTCAGCCATAGACGCAAGAGGGGCCAGGAGGACGGCGGTGGCGATGAAGGAGCGGCGGCGGCCTCGGGGGGGATCCTCCTCGGACGGGGGAGGTTGAGGGGGCGAAAGTGCTCAAGGGGCGTGGGCGGAACAAGCCCACCCGCGGGAGTCCCGGCGGCGGCGCCACATAACGCCTTATGTCGACGGGAGGGGAAAGTCGGGCTGGCGCGGCCCGTGCCTCCTTCCTTCCGCACGGGCCGTGACAGATCCGACCGCGTCGCATAATGCCCGCCATTATGCGGCGACGACGAAGGAGGAGCACAACGCACTTTCCCCGACTGGGCCCCGCCGCAGGGACGACCCAAGCCCTCCGGCGAGGAGCGCGGCTGAAGAAGGGGAACGGCTTCACGGAGAGGATCGCCAGCCGCGGAGCGCGGGACGAGCGGCGGGCGCCGCGCGTGGCTCCCGGAATCCGCACGCGCCGTGACCGCCGCGGCTCCCCGCCATTCCCCGTTCCCCGCCTTCAGCGATATCAAGGAGGAGTCAGCGAAGGACGGCTAAAGAAGATGAAACGAGGCGGGTGGAAGTGGCTTAAAGGCGCTTTTAGGGGGCGTTTTCCGCCTATAAGGCCATGTTTTTCGAGATAATTGTTTTGTATCTGACAACACACTAACACTTTACATATTATTTACCTGGCCCGACCCCGTATGACGTACCCGTATGACGTCCCCGTATGACCGATATCAAGGAGGAGTCAGCGAAGGACGGCTAAAAGAAGATGAAACGAGGCGGGTGGAAGTGGCTTAAAGGCGCTTTTAGGGGGCGTTTTCCGCCTATAAGGCCATGTTTTTCGAGATAATTGTTTTGTATCTGACAACACACTAACACTTTACATATTATTTACCTGGCCCGACCCCGTATGCTACCCTGACGTATGCTATGCCGTATGACCACCCGTATGACCTAGGCGAGGGAGCCGGTGAAGGGGTCGTCTTCGGTGGCGACGCGGCCGAGGGAATCGTATGTCCAGGCGGTGGAACCGGACGAATCAGTCATGCCCGTCCGCCTTCCGTAATCGTCGTATCCGAAGGCCACGCCGTGGTCGTTGGGATAGTCGATGGTCTCAAGCTGCCCATACTGATTATAGCTGTAGTTCGTGGTGTTGCCCTTGGCGTCCGAGGTGGTTGTATGCGTTGTCGTGCTGGTGTGAAGTCATACCTTCGGCCGGAAGTCGTTTTGGACGTTCGCGCGGAAGGCGTCGTCGCTGATGAATCTGACGGCGACATGGGCCATGGCCTCGGCGGCGCGGAGGGCGCGGTCGAAGGCGAGGTCGGAGCCGGCGGCCTGTTCGAACTCTCGAGTGTGGAGGTCGAGGCGCTGGTCGGCGACCGCGAAGTAGACGTGCGCGCCCGGGACGGCCTGGGAAACGTCGCCGAAGTCGGTCGACATGCGGCCGGGGCGTTTGGGGTGTTTGGGATGCAGGCCGGCTTTTCCAGCCTCCTCGAAGTAGGCTTGGTTCAATGGCGCGTTCACGAGGTTCGCCTTGTACGGGGTTTCCGGCTCTGTAAGTTCCGCCGTGGTGTCGGTCATCAATTCGGCACCGCGCACGATCCGCTTGAAACGCTCGATCATTGCCGCGTGTGTTGTGTCGTTGTCCGCCCGCAGATAGAACTGGCAGGCCGTGTGGTCGGGGATGATGTTCGGGGCGGTTCCCCCTTCGGTGATGATCCCGTGGACGCGGCAGGCCTCGGGGAGTTGCTGGCGCCAGGCGTTGATGCCCTGGAAGAGCAACATGACGGCGTCAAGGGCGTTGCGGCCGCGCTCCGGGCAGACGGCGGCGTGGGCGGGCAGGCCTTTGAAGCGGACGGTGTAGACGTGGACAGCAAGGCTGCCGGGATCGGTGATGGTCGCGTGGAGCGGGTGCGCGAGCATGGCGGCGTCGATTCCCGCGAACGCGCCAGCCCGGATCATGCGCACCTTTCCCCCAAGTCCTTCCTCGGCGGGGGTTCCCATGACGACCACCGAGCCGGAGATGCCGGTTTGATCAAGGTGGTTCTTGACGGCGACGCCGGCGGCGAGGGCCCCCGTGGCGATGAGGTTGTGGCCACAGGCGTGCCCCACTTCCTTCAACGCATCATACTCGGCGCAGAAGCAGAAGGTCGGCCCCGAAGTTCCCGACGTGGCTTTGTAGGCAGTCTCAAGCCCCCCGAACGGAGCCTCGACGGCGAATCCCCGTGAGCGGAGAAGGGCGACTTGCCACGCCGCGGCTTTTTGCTCCTTCAAACCGGTTTCGGGATTGTCGTGGATGTTCCGGCAGAGCGTCCGCAGTTCCCCGCGTCCGCGTTCAAGAGCCTCCTTGATATGGTCGGTCATAGGTGGGTCTCCACGCTGGGTGAGTGATGCTTGTGTGACGGCGTACTTTACACGCGTCTTGAGATTTATTCATACCTGTTTACAATGCGGAACGGGAGTGTTTATTATCGACGGTCAGTTATTGGATTGTCGCGGGGCGCTGTCATGAAACCATCCGTTGCGGAATTTCGAAAGCATTGTGGCCCAGAGGTGTCGGACGGCAGCATCGAGGAGCACCTCTCACGGCTCGAGGACGCGTATTTCGAGCGCTTCGATGTGGAGGAGGCTGCGCGGCATGTCAGGCGGGCGGCGCGGTTGTCGCCGAGCAATCCGGTCGAGGTGCTCTTCACGCCCGGCCGTGTGGCGGGAGGCGACGAGGGCGTCACCGTCATCTCGTACGATTCCACCGGCGTCTTCGCTTTGATCACCGGGGTACTCGCCGCCATGGAGTTCGGCGTGCACTCGGGGGACATCTTCACCTATGGCCGCGGGACGGGAAGGCACTCGGGGCGTCGTCTGATTGTCGACCACTTCGGAGGGAAACTCGCTGCTTTGACGCAACGAGAGGGTCTCCCGCTCTCCGATGACACAGCGGCTCCCCGGGTTCTCGGTGCTCTATCCCGTCGAGATCAAGATCGACAATGTCGGCGGGCGCACGTCGTTGCGGGTCGTTTCGCAGGACACACCCGCGTTCCTTTATTCGATGAGCAATGCCCTCGCTTTGCAGGGGATCTCGATCGAGCACATCCGGATACGCACGATCGGGGGGAGGATCGAGGACACCTTTGACGTCACGGATATGGCTGGCGGGAGGATTGCCGAAGGCGAGGCGATGGACCGGTTGAAGTTCTCGGTGCTGCTGACCAAGCAGTTCACCTATTTCCTTGGCAGGGCGCCGGACCCGTACAAGGCGCTGTCGCGCTTCGAGCAGTTGGTCGCCGAGTCTCTGGGCGTGTCGGGAGGGGGGCGTCTGCGGAGCGTCGTGTCGAATCCTAATTTGATGGGCGATCTGGCGAAGTTGCTGGGGGCCAGTGACTTTCTGTGGGAGGATTTCATCAGGCTGCAGTACGAGGAGCTGCTGCCGCTCATACGCCCGAAGCTCGAGGGGGAGCGGGTGGTACTGTCGAGGGAGGCACTGCGGGAGCGGTGCGCGGAGTTGATGCGGGACGCCGGCACGCACGAGCGGCGCAAGGTGGTGCTGAACGAGTTCAAGAACAAGGAGCTGTTCCTCATCGATCTGGATCACATCCTTTCGAAGGACGGCAATTTTCGACGGCTCTCGGAGCATCTCACGGCATTGGCGGAGATCGTGGTCGGGGCGGCGGCGGAGGCGGTGCGCGCCCAGCTCGTCGAGCGTTTCGGCAGACCACGGACCGTGGCGGGGCTTGAGGTCGGCTATGCGCTGTTCGGACTGGGGAAGTTCGGTGGTGCCGCTCTGGGCTACGCGTCTGACATCGAACTGCTGCTCGTCTACAGCGACAATGGGCAGACGGACGGTCCCCAGGGCATCACGAACAGCGATTTTCACTCGAGAATGGCCCAGGAACTATCCAAATTCATCGAAACAAAGCGCGAAGGCATTTTCCACCTCGATTTCAGGCTCCGCCCCGATGGGGCCAAAGGGGCGCTCGGGGTGAGTCTTGAGAACTTCTGCCGCTACTACGGTCCGGGAGGGAAGGCGCACTCGTACGAGATTCTGGCCTTGATACGGCTGCGGGCGGTGTGCGGCGATGCCGGGCTCGGCGGACAGGTGGAGCGGCTCCGCGACAGCTTTGTCTATAATTCGTCAAGCATCAAGATCGCCGAGTTGCGCGAGCTTCGCGACCGTCAGTTCCGGGAGAAGGTCGACGCGGGCGCCTACAATGCCAAATTCAGTCCAGGAGCTCTCGTCGACATCGAGTACACGACGCAGATCCTGCAAGTATTGGCGAGCGACAACAACCCATCCGTTCGGACGCCGCGCATTCATGAGGCCTTGGCGGCGCTGCATGACACGGGGGTGCTGGAAGAGCGGGAGCAGAGGGAGCTTGAGACCGCGTACGATTTTCTGCGTACGCTGATAAACGGGCTGCGGATGCTCCGTGGGTCGGCGCGTGACTTGTTTCTGCCTCGCGTCGACGCGCCGGAGTTCATGCATCTGGCGAGGCGGATGGGGTATCAGGAGCAGGGGGAACTGGATCCGTCGCAGCAGTTGTTCATCGAGTTCGAGACGCGGACCGCCATGGTGAGGGCGTTCGTGGAGCGGCACTTGGGCAGTGAGTCGTTGCCGGCTCGGGGCATGGGGAACGTTGCCGATATTTTGCTTAACGAGAAGCTTGCTTCGGAGGATCGTCTGGCGATTTTGAGGCGGGCAGGGTTTGAGAACCCGGAGCGGGCCCTCACCAATCTGAGCAGTCTCGCCGGCGAGGGGGCCCGGCGGGAGGTGTTCACGAAGCTGGCGGTCCTCGCCTGCGAGATGTTGCGGCAGGAGCCGAGTCCCGACATGGCGCTGAACAATTGGGAGCGGTTTGTGCAGTCACTTGCCGATCCCGAGTTCCACTATTCGATGCTATTCGCGCAGCCGAAGCGGTTCGCCATTCTGCTGGGTATTTTTTCGCGGAGCCAGTTTCTCGCCGACGCGCTGATTCGGAATCCGGAGTTTTTCGAATGGGTGACGTCGCGCGAGACGCTGTATCGGGGCAGGGGGCGCGAGGAGATGGAGTCGGAGCTGCGCACCGCGTCGATTGATTCGACGGAAGCCGAGTGGTTGCGGGAGGTGCGCCTGTTCCGGCGGCGGGAGATTCTCCGGATTGGAACCAGGGACATGTGCCTGGGGGTGTCGTTGGCGGACGTGATGCTTGATCTCGCGAACCTCGCCGATTCGATCGTGCAGGTGTGCCTCGAGCGGTACGCGCGGACGGCGGCGCGGGAGTCGGCCGGCTTCAAGCTGCTCGACAATTTCTGCATTCTCGCCTTCGGGAAATTAGGCGGGCAGGAACTCAACTATAGTTCCGACATAGATCTGTTGGGGGTTTTCGAAGACGCCGGAGCGAATCAGCGGTGCCTTGAACTATACTCGCGCGCCATGGAGCGCGTCCGGGACGACCTCTCCCGTCATACCGAAGACGGCTACACCTACCGGGTGGACTTGCGGCTGCGTCCGTATGGAAGGTCTGGCGCCCTGGCTTATTCGCTGGAGAATCTCGTGAACTACTACCAGACCAGCGCGTCACCCTGGGAGATTCAGGCGATGTTGAAATTGCGGCCCATCGCCGGATGTCGCGAGATAGGTAGTCGCCTCTTGGCGCGGACGATGCCGTTGTTGACGGCCCCCAGAGACAAGGACGCCACGATCCTGCAGATGCGGAAACTCCGGGAGAAGGCGGTCGAGATGAGTTCACACACGGCTCTGCAGGGAGTGGACATCAAGAACGGTCACGGAGGCATACGGGACATCGAGTTCCTCGTGCAGGGGCTGCAGCTTCTCTGTTGTGGCCAGAACGAGAGCGTTCTTGACGCGAACACGATGCGCGCGCTGGCGCTGCTGGGGGAACGTGGCATCATCCGAGAGGCCGATGAGGAACGGATCGCGGGACATTATGTGTTCCTGCGCCGGGTCGAGCATTATCTGCAGATTCTTGAGGATCGTCAGATACACTCGCTGCCGGACAACAGTTTAGAGCTTAAGGCGTTGGCCCGTCGGGTGATAGGGCTGTCGTCCGGTCCGGATGCGCTGCTGGCGAGGGTGGAGCTTGCCATGAGAGAGGTGCTGGAAATGAATGTGAAGTATCTGTCGTGAGGCCCTTCGGCGGAACGGCCGCAGGCTAATTGCCTCTGCTGAGTCGAATGGCGAGTCGCTCAGGCAGCCCCGCCGCTCTAATCTTCTCTTGGGCGAGGGGGATATTGTACTCGAGGCAGTAGCGACGAACCGACTTCTTTTCGGTGTCGTAGATGGCGAACGAGGCGCGGGGGTCACCATTGCGGGGCTGACCGACGCTGCCGATGTTGATGAGATATTTCCAGCCGGGTTGGAGGGTGATGACGATTTCCGCGTCAGGGCTGCTGGAGTTGGTTTTCCACGAGTCGACCTCCTCGATGGCCTTGCCGCTTTGTCCGATGGTGACCGCCCGTTTGCTGAAGGCGATTGGGACGTGCGAATGGCCGCAGAAACAAAGCTGGGTGAATTGGTACGAGAAGTTGTCGGTCGCCTGATGGATGTCGAACACGTACCCCCACGACTCCGGTGAGTCGAGGGTGGCGTGGACGACGGTGATGTTCGTCTGGCGGATGATGTTCTTCAAGGGGAGCTTGCCCAACCATTCCCGTTGCGGGTCGGTGAGTTGCTGTTTAGTCCAGACGACGGCGGTCTTCGCATGGGGGTTGAAGCCGACGAGTTCCTCCTCGTTGTTGGCGACGTACTCGTCATGGTTGCCTCTGACCACGCCGACGAGGTCGAGCTGCTGAACCAGTTCCAGGCATTCGCGGGGGTTGGCGTTGTAGCCGACGATATCCCCGGCGCAGATATATTTGTCGACGCCCTCGGCCTTGCATTTGTCAAGAACGACAGTCAAGGCTTCCAGGTTGGCGTGGATATCACTGATGATGGCGTATTTCATTGGTGCTGTGACGAAGTCCCCGAGGAACGTTTCTTTCTTTCGAAACACAAGAGTTACTATAGACGGCGAGAGTTGCTCTAGTCAAATTGTATAATGGAATTAATCCGATATTTCGAGAGGGCGTCCCGACCTTTGAGGAAGGAGAGCTCCACAAGAAATTCAAGCCCTTGTATGGTGGCGCCGAGATTTTCGACAAGGGCGGCGGCGGCCCGCGCGGTACCCCCGGTGGCGAGAAGGTCGTCGACGATTAGGACGGAATCCCCGGCGGCGAGAGCGTCCACGTGCATCTCGATCGTGGCGGAGCCGTATTCGAGGTCGTAGGACGCCTCGATCGTCTTGTAGGGGAGCTTGCCTTTCTTGCGGACGGGGACGAAGCCTACTCCAAGCCTCATGGCCAAGGCGGTTCCGAAAATGAATCCCCGCGACTCGATGCCGACGACTTTCTGCGGCGGGGAGGAGAGGTACCGGGCCGCCATCAGTTCGACGACTTCGGTGAGCAGGGCGTGGGAGCTGAGGATGGGGGTGATATCCTTGAAGATGATGCCTTGTTTCGGGAAGTCGGGAACGTCACGTATCGCCGTCTTGATCAATGCGAGACTCATGGAAAACCTCTCTGTTGTTGGTTGGGAGCCGGTTGAACTCGTCGGGCGTATCGCCGTCTAATCGCCTAAAAAGTGCGGGATAGAGTAAGCCGGATTCTGTTACCACGGCGGGATGCCGCGGCCTCGCTTTCGCAAGGCGCATCATCCGGCCGTGATGGCGATCATCTATCTAAGCAGCCAGAACCCAGGATTATTGCCGCGGGCCGCGGCGAATCCCCTATTTGGCCTTGCTCCGGGTGGGGTTTACCCTGCAGCGGGGCTCACGCCCGCGCCCGGTGGGCTCTTACCCCACCATTTCACCCTTACCGGTGGACAGGCGGACCTGTCGCGCCGGCGGTATGTTTTCTGTGGCACTTTCCTTTCCACGGCGTATTGTCCGTGGCACCCCGAGCGCGCGAACGCCTCGGGGCTCCCTGCCCTATGGAGTCCGGACTTTCCTCCCCACGCTTTCGCATGGAGCGACCGCCTCCTATCACCGCACATTCAAATGTAGCCTCGTCTACCGTTTTTTTCCGTGTCATGAGGAAAAAAATAGCCGGAAATCCTTCACCTGTTGCCAATTCGTTTTCCTCTGAGTAGATTATGGGTGGTAATAGCGACATTCACACAATTGATTCCAGAACTATCCATGCCTCATTTTGACGAGAATTTTATTGAAAGCTTGAAGCGGCGTTTCCCCGACCTCGAGCTGCAGTTCGACGTGCCGTGGAGGGACATCACGACGCTGGGCGTCGGTTGGCGTGTGCGTCTAGTTGTGGAGCCTCTCGACGATCTTCACTTGTCGGAGTTCCTCAAATTCTGCCACAAGGACAAGATCAAGCTTCTTGTCGTCGGGGCGGGCAGCGACTTGGTTGGTAGTGGCGGGGAGTTTCCTGGGATCGTGCTTCGTCTCAGGCATAACGACTTCATCCGCATCAAAATCAGCCACACGCATGTCACGGCCGGGGCCGGGGTCTCTTTGTACGACCTCATCGTGGCCTGCGCGCACAACGATCTTGGGGGTGCCGAGCATCTGGCGGGTATTCCTGGCACGGTGGGCGGCGCCTTGCGCCTCAACGCCGGCAGGGGAGGGGTGTCGTTGGGCGACTTTGTGGACGATCTGTGCGGGTTCGACATGAAGGGTGCCCCGTGGTGCTCATCCGCCTCGGCGATCGCCTGGGGCTATCGTCGGTCGTCAATTCCGGAGAATGTGGTCATCACCGCCGCCATCTGCCGGATGAAGAAAACGCTGCCGGGCGAGTCGGTTGAGAGGGTGCGGAAAGTGTTTGAAGGGTATGCGGGGCACTATCCTTTCCAGCGGAGCGCCGGGTGCGTGTTTGTGAATCCGCCCACGGGACATGGCGCCGGCAAGCTGATTGATCTTGCCGGCTGCAAGGGATTGTCCGTTGGAGAGGCGCAGGTGAGTGACGTCCACGCCAATTTCATCGTGAACAACAAGGAGGCGTCGGAGCAGGATTTCATTGATTTAGCCATTAAGGTGAAGAGGAGTGTTGTGGAAAAATCAGGCATATACCTTGCGCCCGAGGTGCGTTTCGCCAATCCGGATAGCTCCCGGCAGCTTGCGACCACGCCGAAGCCTCTCAGTGTGTCGGTCCTCAAAGGGGGGGCATCCCGTGAGCGCGGGGTGTCTCTCGAGTCGGGAGGAGCGGTGGCGAAGGCGTTGCGCGACGCCGGCTACGAGGTCGCCGAGTTCGACATCGACAAACCGCTTCTCCCGTCGAAAGCCGCCAAGGCGGACGTGGTGTTCCCCGTTCTTCACGGAGGATTTGGCGAGGATGGTTCCATCCAGCGGGTGATGGAGAAGAAAGGCGTGGCCTTCGTGGGGTGCGGCAGCGAGCCGTCCATGGTGATAATAGACAAGTTGAAGACGAAGCAGCTTCTTGTCGAGCAGGGGATATCCACGGCGGCCTATGCGGTCGTGACGCGGAGCGATCTATCCTTCCCGCGCGGGCTGTCATTGCCGGTGGTCGTCAAACCGCCTTTGGAGGGATCCACCTTTGGTATCTCTATTGTCAAGGAGGCGTCGCAGTGGGAGAAGGCGTTAGAGGATGCCTTCGCATGCGGAACCTCCGAGGTGCTGGTCGAGCGTTACATCAAAGGGGTTGAGGTGACCGCCGGACTCTTAGATGGGACGCCGCTGCCGATCGTCGAGATCCGGTATCCCGGCGAGATGTACGATTTCGACGCCAAATACACCCATCAGCAGGGGGAGACGATGTATCTGTGTCCTCCCGAGACGATTTCCCTTGAGAAGCAGGAGGAGATCAAGAGGATCGCGGTGAAGGCGTACAAGGCCGTCGGAGCCCGGCATATGCTGAGGGTGGATATGATCGTGTCGGACGAAGATGGCATTCCCTACGTCTTAGAGATGAACAGCATAC
Source organism: uncultured Victivallales bacterium (assembly GCA_964436735.1). Lineage (GTDB taxonomy): Bacteria > Verrucomicrobiota > Lentisphaeria > Victivallales > GWF2-38-69 > CAYTFM01. The sequence continues at coordinate 20,679 of CAYTFM010000045.1, forward strand.
CGGGATTCACCTCCAGCAGCCTCCTTCCGAAGGCCGCCGCCGCCGCCGGAATTCCTTTCATCCAGCTCTGTGGAACTCTCGTCCAACTCGCCGCCAGGCGCGCTTCTACCTCCCGGAAAAAATGATTGACACGAGGCGGTATTGTGAAAAAAGCTGGTTTGCACAACATCGTCGACTGGCTGGATGGCTCCTTGCAGCTGGCGAGGATACCGGGTGATGACTCGAACAATGGGCTTCAAGTCGAGGGGAAGCCCTGGGTATCCAAAGCCTTCTTTAGTGTTGACGCCTGCGGTGAGCTCTTCGAACGAGCCGCCGCGGCACATGCGGACTTCATCTTCGTGCACCATGGCCTGAGCTGGCGCGACAACATGAAGCGTCTGACCGGACTGCATGCGAAAAGAGTCACACCGCTCTTCGCCGCGGGGGTGTCCTTGTATGCGGCTCATCTCCCGCTCGACGCCCATCCGGTGTATGGACACAATATTTTGCTGGCGAAAATGTTGTCGTTGAGAAAAACACGTTTTTTCGCAAATTATCATGGCGTCGATATTGGCGTTCTCGGCGACCTTCCAAGGCCGGTCCGGCTGGGGAGACTTGCCGCGTCCTTAACTGCGGCTCTTCAGGAAAATGTCCGCAAAGTGGCTTCTGGAGGGAGGACTCCCCAGGGAGCGTGCTATACGCTTGGAGAGGCGGAGCGTCTCATCCGGAGAGTCGGTATCATTTCAGGCGGGGCCGGTCATGACGGCCTCATGGCGGCCGCCGCATGCAACGTTGATTGTTTCATTGTGGGGGAATTCGGTCACTCCTCCTATCATGCCGCCCGGGAGACGGGCACCGCCGTTATCGCGCTGGGGCACTATCTCTCCGAGACGCCCGGAGTGATTGACGTCATGGCGCGGCTGAGGCGCAAATTTGACATTTCATGCGAGTTCGTGGATATTCCTACAGGATTATGAGTTGATACTCTATAAGGGTGACACTTTAAATTTTCCCCCCTACGGAGTGTATAATTGCTGTCAGTATAACTATGATGAAAACGGAGGCGATACGATGAAGACGGTGACGTGTGTGCTGCTTGTGACTGTTTTATTTGTCCTGGCAGGGTGCAAGCCGAACAGGGCGAAGGTGTTGCGGAGCGCAGGGGGTACGGGGCAGGAGATTGAGATGAGGACCCTCACGAAGAACGAGGATGTCTATGTGTTGGGTAAGGGCGGTTCCGCCTATACAGGAAGCGTCGCCGACATCAACGAGAAGACCAATCAGTTGCGGCTGCTCGGGACGATGAAGGAAGGCAAATGGGACGGCAAGGTGACTCGGTGGTACGACAATGGCAAGATCAGTTCGGTGTTCACCTATAAGGATGGGTTGCAAGACGGGGAATGCATCGAGAACCACAATAATGGACAGATGAAGAAGAAAGTCGTCTATAAGGGTGGAAGCCCTGATGGTGAAGTGATTGAGAACTATGACACTGGCACCCCCAAGAAGAAGGTTTTCTTCAAGGATGGGCAAGTTGACGGCGAAATGACCGAGTGGTATGCCAACGGCAAACTGAAGGTGAAGGGGGTCATGGGGGCGAAGGGACAGGAAGGCGAGTGGCTTTCGTGGCATGAGAATGGTCAGATGGCGAGCAAGGGGGTATATACCGACAACGTGCAAAATGGTCACTGGGAGATGTGGTTCGACAACGGTCAGAAGAAGTTTGTCGGTGATCTTGTCGATGGCAAGCAGCAGGGCGAGTGCACCGCATGGAACCCGGATGGCTCCGTCAAATATTCCGCATTGTGCCGGGATGGCAAGCAATTGAAAATCAACACCGCCCCTCAGAGAGAGTTGCCAAAGGCGCAATAAGGGGAAGCGGAGGTCACGGGGTGGTGGCTGCGTTTTTTTCCGAGGGGACGTAGACGTAGAAATATGTTTTCTGCCCTCCTGCGCCGCCGTCCTTCTCGGTTCTGTCCTTTGGGAGGAGATACCGAGGGCTGGGGTAGCTGGAGAAATTGAGCTTCGAGTAGGGGAGCCCGCCCAATGAGTGGAGGCCGCGCATGATCTGCGCCGCCCTCAGATATGAGATACGCAGATTATCGCTTTCCTCGGGCATCTCGTTCGTGTAGCACTTCACATTGACCTTGCTTTCGTACAAGCTGAAAGCGAGTCCCATTTTCGAGAGTTCTTCCTTCATCTCCCGGGTGAGTTGGTATGAGTTCTTCTCGAAAAATAAGGGGAAGTCCACTCTGAGGTAGCTCCCCTCGTTTTTCTTGTCCACCTCGGCGTCCGTGTCGCCTGTCCCTCCCTTTCCAGCAACAAGCGTTTTGTCGACGCCGTGCACGCCCTTCGTGAAGAAGGTTGGTGTTGGCATATAGGTGCCCGTACCGTATCTGCCGAATTTGAAGACGCCGACGCCGCCGCCGCCGCCAATGGCGTTTGTGATGTCTCCCGAGCCGCTCTTCATGCCGCCCTGCTGGGTCTTCTGCAGCGTGATCAATATCATAAAGAAAACGATGAGTATGAGCACGAGGACGACGTACTGCGCCATCCAGAGTGGGGCTCCGTGAACTTCGTATTTTTTAATCTCTTTGGCATCGGTCTTCAGAAGTTTCTTCATGATGTCAGCAAGGCTGACTTGTCTGGTGCCGAGTTTTTCGACAAGCAGGAACTCGATGGCGTCCTCTCCTTTGTCGATGATGGCGGAACCATAGCTGAAGCGTGATTCCGCGATGTTGTACTGGGTGGTCAAACTGGCACCTATTGCGAAAGCCCTCTCACGGGCGAGGAGCCAATCATGCGAGAAGGTTTCAGCATTGTTTGACTCGCGCGGGAGGAAGCATGCCCTGACCAGCACCTCGTTGCCGACTGAGCCTGAGAAATTCGCGAAGTTGACGAGGAATTGCACGGCGGAGGGTTTGAAGTCGGCTGTCTTGGGGGTGAAAAGCTCGGACATCGGAACTCGGATGATGATGCCTTCGTTTAATTCCTGGACGGACACGCTGTGTTTGAAGCCAAGCTCGTAGAGTTTTCCTTTGAGGTTGTTGAACTTGTTGACGACGCTGATCGATTTTAGATCCATGGGGGAGAGGTTGTCTTCGTGCATCGTGCCTTTCTCGTCGACACCACCGACCACTTTGCCTCCCGCGGAGACCTCGTCCTCGCGAAATGCCTTGAGGTTTCCTCCCGGGATGATGGGGCTTACCACCCCGAACGCCCCTTGGAAGGCGCCGAAGGCCTGCATCAGTTTTCCCTCGTCAGGGGTTGAGAAGGTGACCAAGAGGACAAAGAAGACCAGAAGGCATGAGACCAAGTCGCCGAAGGAGAGCATCCATTCTGGTGTGCTCGCTCCCAGAACGATGCGGATCTTGGGCTTTTCCTTATGATTTTTAGATTCTGCCAAGAGGGGCCTCTCATTTGCAAGGTGAATGGTGGATAGTAAATGGTGAATAGGCTATCTGCGCTATTCACAATTCACGATTCACGTAGTTGACCGCCGCCTATGCTATTCTCGACGCGTCTCAGTTGGCTGCTCGTCGTTGGGCAGGAAGACGAGCAGTTTTTCCCCCACGATGCGCGGGCTGTCACCGCCGCCTATGGCCATGATACCCTCGAGGATCATTTGACGGAGCAACATTTCCTCGCGGGTCCTTTGGACAAGCTTACATTCGATCGGAATTGCGAAGAAATTTGCCAGCAAGGCTCCGTAGAAGGTCGTGAGCAGGGCGATTGCCATGCCGGCGCCGATCTTGCTTGGGTCGTCGAGTTTCGCAAGCATCTGGACAAGACCGATCAGGGTACCCACCATGCCGATGGCGGGACCGAGGTAACCGAGTTTCTCCCAGGCTTTGTGCCCAACCTCGTGCCGTTTTTCTAAATTCTCGATGTCCCGCTCCAAGATCTTCACAATGGCCTCGATGGAACTGCCGTCCACGAGCATCTGAAGCCCTTTGCGCAGGAATTTGTCGTCGAGATTCGTCAGCCTGTCTTCAAGCGCCAGGATGCCGTCGCGGCGGGCGACGGTGGCGAATTCGACGATCTGATGATAGGTCGTCAGCATCTCGAGCTTTTGCACGAAAAAAATCTTCATCGTGACTTTGGTCAGGTTGAGGACTTTCTTCATGGGGAAGCAGATGAAGATTGCGGCGGCGGAGCCGCCGTAGACGATGACAAGGGCGACAGGATCCCAAAATTGTGATAAGCCGCCTCCTTCGAGAATAACGTAGAGAAGTGAGGCAAAGACGACGACAAAGCCGATCACTGTCGCGATATCAAATACCATGGCGTCAGTCCTCTGATTTCTTGCGGCGCCTTGTTCTGCCGAGCAAGCCATCTACCGCCAGCGTCACGTTCTTGAAGGAGAGGCAGACTCGTTCCAAGATCGAAGGGCTGCTCTTGGGGTAGAGCAGCCCGTTTGCATTATGTGCGCAGATATCGTGCCTGAACCTCTCGCGTGTCGCCAGCACCTTCAAGGCGGGGGAGAAGTTGCGGAACATCTGTTTCTGCGAGTGATGCTGCGAAAAGATGGCGATGACCTCCTCCACGCTCTCCTGCACCGTGTAGACGGCTCCCTCCGTGGTTGTGACAAGCGTTTCAGGGACGCTTTGGATGTCTTTGAGCAGGTTTGTTTCCACCTCGATCAAAGAGCCATTTCTACTGGTGAGTCTGATCATCGCCATAATCGTACCAAAAAAAAACACGGCGCAAGGCCGTGCTTCTCCAAAAGGCGAAAGGCGGGAGAAGACGCCTGTCGTCTCCCGTCCTCCAACGCATGAAGCCTGTTAATGGCCAGCGGCGACGGTCGCTCCCGTCTTGATCATGCTGATGAGCACCAGGGCGAACACCATGATGAACAGCGAGACGGTCTCAATGATGCCGAGCACAAGCAGATTGTTCGTGAAACCCTTCACCGTCTCGGCGAAGGCGTCACAGCAGGAGGCGGCGACTTTTCCCATGTACCATGCGGAGACGGCCAGTCCGATGCCGGCGCAAGCTCCGACGATGAGGGAGAACAACATGATTGCGCCATTCGAGTCCACTGTTTTGCCGCTGATGATGATCATGAGGATGAAGCTGTATATCATCTGTGAAAGTGGCGTTCCGGCGAAGATCGCCAGCTGAAACGGCGCGGGTTTGCCCTGCACGTAGCAGCGCTTCCAGGCGCCCACCGCGGCGGCGCCTGCGATTCCTGTTCCCAGGCTCGATCCGATCGTGGTCAGAGCCACTGGCAGAAACGCCCCACTTTGCCCGAGCTGCGTCATTGTCATTGCATCCATACCGTCACTCCTCTATTTGTTCATTGTGGATATCTGTTTCCAACGTTTTCTTGAATGGCTTGTAGGCGAATCCCGCCCATGAGAGGCCGATGTGCCCGGAGAACTCCAGGGTGTTGAGGCGGATGCCGTGGACGAGGATCGCCAACGCGCCAAGCGCGAGATTCAGCGCATGGCCGAAAAAGATGACGACAACGCACAGGACGAAGCCTATGAAGGGGATGCTCTTGGTCTGTAGCGCCATGGTGTTGAAGTTCTCGGCGACATATGCGCCGGCGAGGCCGACGGCGAAAAGGCGGATATAGGAAAGAAGGTCGACGAAACTGCTGAGGACGGAAAGCGGAAACTCGAGGACGCCGCTGATGTCCTGCCATTCGATAGAGAGAAGCATCACAAGGAAGCCGACGACGTAAAGGACGGCGGCGACAGTCGGGAAGTCCTTGTGGGCCACGAGGAAACTGGCGAGAAAGAAGTTCCCCCAGATGAACATCACCCAGCCGAATTGCCCAATGGCGATGAGTTTGTGGCCATGACCCCATTTGAAAAACGCTTTCCAGATGTGGGCTATCGAGAGATGGGTCGCCGCCAGCATGAAGCAGAAATACATGATATTGGACTGTCCCGTGGCCGGATTGGTGAAGAATTCCAACCCTTGTAGGCAGGGATACAGGGCGTGTCGCTCGATGCCGAGGAAGCCGCCCGTGCAGAGACCCCAGGCGATCGACATGCCGGCGAACAGCATTCCAAGGTTGATGGGGAGACGGGCGGTTTCGCTTTTGCTGACGAATTTCAATACTATCATGGCGACGAGGAGAAGAAGTCCATAACCTGCGTCGTTGAGCAGCATGCCCACGAAGATTGATAGGAATATGAGGAAGCAGATGCTGATGTCCACCTCGGTGTAGCTCGGTTTGATGCCGATGAGGTCGAAGATAGGCTTGGATATCTCGAAAATCTTCGGAGACTGCAGAAGAGTCGGGACTTTGTCCTCGTGCGAGGGCTTGACCATCAGGGCGGCCCAACCACCAGTTTTCGCCGCCTTTGCCAAGTCATCCTTGAGAGTGGCTGGCACGTAGCCGGTGATGTGGCTCAGCTCCTCCTCGTCGGCCATCCCGTTCAGGTTCGTGGCGAACTCCAACTCGTCGCTGATGACGATTTTGAAGCTGCGCAGTTTGTTGATTCCCTCAGCAAGGGTGTCAAGTTTGTGGTTTTTCTCGCCGAGGGCCGCCACCTGCTCGTGAAGATCACTCTCAACCTTGCTCAGGGAGCCAAACTTCCCTGAAACGGGCGTCAGCGGCAATTGCTTCGGATTGAGTTCCTGGTCGGAGCAGAGTGCGGCGTAGCTGTTGGTCTTGTCCGCCCTGATGACTACAACTGTGCCGTGCGAGCGCAGTTCGTCAAGTTGGGAATTCGGGCAGGCGCAGAGGTAGACGTGAATGCCTTTTCCTCTCAGTTCATCCACCAGTTCGAAGGAGAAGTCCCCCCACGGCTGCAGTCGCGCCTTGGCGTTGGACAGGGCGTCAATCTGCTGTTTGATATCATCGATTCTGTCTTTGACCTTCAGCACGCGGTCGACGAGCTCCTCGGGAGGGAGTTTATCGAACTGCTCTTTGTCGTGGCCGCAGTCGCAGGGCTTCCGTTCACCCAGGATGGCGAGAGCCTTGTCGATTTTGGCCAGACGGTTTTTGATCAAGGTCACATCCTGCGAGTCGGAGGCGGCCGACTGGGCGACATGAAGCACGCCGAGGGTGCGGAGCGACTCCAAGACCATGGGGCGGTCTTCAGCCCGGCAGACGACCGTTGTTTTCAGCATTTCGACTATCATGCGGCCTCGCTCATCTTCCGTTTCGCTATCTTGGATCTGCCGACCGACGCGGTCTGCTGGTCGCCCAGATAGATTTGGATGATCCTGATGTTGTCTTTGCACTCGGGAATTTTGACCTTCTCGAAGCGATTCACCCGCTGGGTGGTGACGCGGAGTTTGCGCTCGATGCAGCGGCGCTGTTCTTCGAGGACCGTGCGCTCCGCCTTATTCTCAAGGAGTTCGACGATGAGTTTGACCGCGTCGTCAATCCACGGTTCCTCAGAGAAAAGGTCGTATTCAGCTATCTTGACGCGAGTCTTCTTGTAAAGCGGGATGTCGACGCCGGCGATGTTTTGCCTGCCCGTCTCGATGCCCTCGATGGTGATATAGGAGGCGATTCGCGTGACCTCGTCCTGCTCGCCGAAAAGTGGAATCCAAGAGGCCGCGTGCCGCTTGATCTCCCGCTCCCGCTCCTCGTTCGCCTTGACCCGTTCCAGGCACTTCATCGACTCCATCTGAAGCTGCTGCTTCTTGAGCTGGAGGGTCGGGAGAAAGCGCTGGAACTGCTTCAGCGCGTCGCGCTGGCTTTTGAGCTCGCTTTTGGTCAGTTTGATTTTCGGCATAGTCCCTGTGTCCAGGCAAAGCGGTTGCTACTTTATTGGCCAGAACTCGTTGAGCAATTCGGTCTTGACGCCGGTCTCCGGTTTCTCGAAGCATTCGGCAAGCGTCTTCCAGCCGAGGTCGAGGGCCTCTTCGAGCGGAATGTTGACGGTGAGATCCATCATCCGCTTCTCGAAGAGATCGCCGTACTTCAGCAGTTTGTTGTCCCATCCGCTCATCTGGAACCCCATCGAGAGCTTCTCGCGGGTCTCCTTGTAGTTGGCGTAGAGGCGGATCATCGTGTCCATGATGGCGCGGTGGTCTTTGCGGGTCTTGTCGTTGACGAGCTGCTTGAGCCGGCTGAGGGAGCCGAACGGCTCGATGCGCCCGTTTTTGAGGTAGAACTGTCCCTCGGTGATGTACCCGGTGTTGTCGGGGACGGGATGGGTAACGTCGTCGCCGGGCATTGTGGTCACGGCGAGGACGGTGATTGATCCGGCTCCTTCGAAGTCGACCGCCTTCTCGTAGCGGGAGGCGAGCTGGCTGTAGAGGTCGCCCGGGTAGCCTCGGTTCGAGGGGATCTGCTCCATGGTGATGGCGATCTCCTTCAAGGCATCGGAAAAGTTGGTCATGTCGGTCAGGAGGACGAGGACGTCCTTCTTGTTGAGGGCGAAGCTCTCGGCGACGGCGAGGGCGAGGTCGGGCACCAGGAGGCACTCGACGACGGGGTCGGCGGCCGTGTGGACGAACAT
>CAYTFM010000045.1:29099-36211 GCA_964436735.1 uncultured Victivallales bacterium
GCCTGCGCTTCCCCCCTTCGCCAGGCTCCCTGCCGCCCCGCCGGTGGTGCCGTTCCCGAACATGATGGAGCGCGACAAGGCGCCCTGCTCGTCAAGGGTGTTGCGGAAGAAGAGGTAGTCGTCGTATTTCAGCCCCATGCCGCCGAGGATGATCACATCGACCTCCGCCTGCATGGCGATGCGGGCGAGCAGGGGATTGTAGGGCTCACCGGCGACGGAGAAGATCGGTATTTTCTGCGAGACGACCAGCGAGTTGAACACGTCGATCATCGGGATGCCTGTGCGGACCATTCTCCTTGGAATGATACGCTTGGCGGGGTTGACTGAGGGACCGCCGATCTCATGGAGGTCTTCGGTGAGCGAGGGGCGGTTGTCGCGGGGGAGTCCGCCGCCAGTGAAGACGCGGCCGAGTAAACTGTCCGAGCAGGAGACTTTCATGGGCGTCCCAAGGAACCGAACCTCGTCATTCGTCGAGATGCCGCGGCTACCTGCGAAGACTTGCAGATAGACCTTATTGCCTTGGAGGCGGATGACCTGGGCGAGCGAAACGCCGCGCGCGCTGGTTATCTCGGCGAGGTCGTTGTATGCGACATCGTCCGCCTCAACCGTGATCACGTTGCCGGCGACTTGGATTATCTTCCGGTATACTTTACGCATGGGCGAACTCCTTGACCTTGCCTTCGATGGATTGCTCTAACTTCTTGAACTCGTCCGAACCGAGTTTGGTGTAGTTCCAGTCGATGTACATCTGCCTCAACTGCTGGAAGAATTGCCGAGCGGCGTCCTTGTCGGCGAAGGCAAACTGCTGCTCGAGGATCGCGCCAACCCTGGTGAACACGTACTGCTGGCGTTCCTCGTCGCTGGCGCCGTCGACGGTGTCGAAGGTGTTTTGCTGGAGATACACCGAGTCGAGAAACTCTCCTTTTAGGTATACAATGAAGTCGTTGATGCTGGTTCCCTCTTCGCCGACGACTTTCATCATCTGATTGACCTCGTTGCCGCGGCGGAGGAGGTTTCTGGCGAACTCGACCTTGGTTTCTGATACGACGCTCTTGTATTTGCTCCAGCTCTCAAGAGGGTGGATCGAGGGGAAGCGGCGGGCGTTGGCGCGCTCGCGGGAGAGGCCGAGGAAGGCGCCGACAACCTTGAGGGTCGCCTGGGTGACCGGTTCCTCGAAGTTGCCGCCGGCGGGGCTGACGGCTCCGCCAATGGTGATCGAGCCGGTTTTGCCATTGTTGAGCTTGACGAGGCCGGCCCGCTCGTAGAAGCTGGCGATCACGGACTCGAGATAGGCGGGGAAGCTTTCCTCGCCAGGGATTTCCTCGAGGCGTCCCGACATTTCGCGCAAGGCCTGCGCCCAGCGGGAGGTTGAATCGGCCAGCAGCAGAGTGTTGAGCCCCATTTGGCGGTAATATTCGGCGAGCGTCACCGCGGTGTAGACCGACGCCTCGCGGGCGGCCACCGGCATCGAACTGGTGTTGCAGATGATGATCGAGCGGTCCATCAGCGACCGTCCCGTCTTCGGATCCTCGAGATGTGGGAACTCGCGGAGGATTTCCACGACTTCGCCCGCCCGCTCGCCACATGCCGCGACCACCACCACGTCAGCTTCCGCATAGCGGCTCAAGGCGTGCTGGAGGACTGTTTTCCCCGCGCCGAATGGCCCCGGGGTGCAGAACGTGCCGCCGACCGCGACCGGGAAGAAGGTGTCGATGATGCGCTGCCGCGTGATGAGCGGTTTGACGGGCAGGAGCTTCTCCTTATAGCAGTTGATGGGCAGTTTCACGGGCCAGTCCTGCGCCATTGTTATCGGACGCTCCTCGCCAAGCTCGTTTTTCGCCTTGGCGACCGCGTCGTCGACTTTGAAGCTCCCCGCGGTGGCTATATGGGTGATCTCCCACGTGCCGCGCCATTTGAACGGCACCATGATGAGATGCTGGAAAATGCCCTCGGGCACATGGCCGACAGAGTCGCCGGCGATGAGTTTGTCGCCTACTTTCGCCGTCGCGGTGAACTCCCATTGCCGCTGCTCGTCGAGGGCGGGGAGGTAGACGCCTCTTTCAAGGAAGAACCCTGACTTCTCGGCGAGTTTGTTCAAGGGGTTCTGGAGGCCGTCGAACACCTGGGTCAGGAGGCCGGGGCCCAGCCTGACGCTGAGAAGATCGCCCGTGAACTCGACCGTGTCGCCGATCTTGAGCCCAGCGGTGCTTTCGAAGACCTGCAGGTCGGCGTTGGAGCCGCGGACGCGGATGACCTCAGCCTTGAGCCGTTTGCCGCCGGAGAGGGCGTACGCCACCTCGTTTTGCGTCACAAAGGTGTCGAAGGCGACAGTGATCATGTTGCCGTTGACACCCACGATCCGGCCTATGTTATTCGCCGACATTGTCCACGTTCTCCCGTTGAATGTATATATTCATGATATGTTGGTCGACGCTCACGCGGCGGCTCCGGCGAGATGGAGTCCCTTCTCCAACTCGTCGATGGCCGCGTCAAGATTGGCCTTTCCCTTCTCCTGCGTTCTCGGTACCCATTTATGGCAGAGAAGGAGCTTAAGCTTGTAGACGCACAGACGCTGGAGGTCGAAGTCGTGCAGAAACTCGAGTTCGTCCAGGCGGCGCCAGCGCGCGTGGTCGAGAGCCTTCTCGCGCTGTAGTGGATCGGTGATGGCGACGGCTTCGGCGGCTCCCCGCTCGGTGTCGAGGTTGGTCGGTGCTGCCGGACGGAGCGATTTCTCTGGATCCCGATCGAGATTCGATGCCCGGATTTTCACAAGAGCGTTTCTCAGAGCGGATTCCCATTCGAGCCAGCTCGCCTGCAGAGGTGAGGCAGAGACGGCACCCTTTGCCGGAAGGGGGGCGAGGCGGAATGCGGTCAGGGCATCCAAGTCCGCCGACGAGAGCCAGCGGGCGCATTCTTCCAAGAAGCACGCTTCAGAGAAAGGCGGGGGTTCACCAATCTTCAGGAGTGGCAGCGTGCTGATGAGATAATAGTAGTTGCCCATGGCATCTTTGTGTTTAACGACAATTCAGAATTGGTCAGTAAAATATCATAGGGACTTTGCGTTTCAATTACCCCGAACCGCTGTTATAAGCCTTTTCCGCGGGTATCTTCGGCGAAGGGGATATTGGCGTGAGGGCAAAAATGGGTGACGGCCTATAATTGTCGAATACACACAGCCACTTGGGAGGCGGAAATGACTCTGGCGGGGTGTCCGTGGCTGGCTGGCCGTGGTTTATGGTCACACGAAGAAAATGTGTCTGCCCCGAAAGGGGTAAATCGGAGGTGCTGGCATGCCTGAGGCCATGGCCCAAAAGGTTCGGACTACCCCCGCCTTTTAGCTCTTGGTCGACAGCGTGCTGAAATAATCGCACCGTTCTGGCATCAGCAACCGGGGTGGTCCCCTTCGCCACGGGGGGCATGCCATGCATGCCCGCTCGGTGCGCCATCTGGAAGGCACAACCGCACGCCAGCGGAGGGGCCGCCCCGCTGTTCCATGTTGCACCAACATCCGCCTTTGCCGTACGCGCCGTGACCGCCGCGGTTCCCCCGGTCGTTGGCAGTGCGTCAAGGGAGTGTCAGCGAAAGGCCAAGGGAAGGACGGCTAAAAAAGAAATACGAGATGGGCGGAATTGGCTTACAGGCAATTGCAGGGGGGCGGTTTCAGCCTCTAATGGCTATTTTCGGACACTTATTATCTGCATAACGTTGCGATCACGCATGTTAAGTGCAAACGACACCGTATGTCCTGAGAAGGGAATAGATGTTTATGCAGAAGAGGCCGTTTTTCGGCTTAGAATTTCACGGTCACCCGTGAAATCATATGCCTGAAAACCTATAGACACCGTAATTCTGCGCATATTATCAATTTCACATGAGCCTTTGTGGCACGAAACATGGCAATAGTTGTCCATGAAAGCAAATCCTCCCGTGAAAATCAGCCCCCACCTCCTATAGTATGCGGAACATCTCACACAAGGATTGTCATGCAGTCGACAGAAGACAAGGCGGTTGAGCAAAAGCAGCGGCGCTACGAGCGGTATCTGGCCTTGGGGGGCAAGGAGTTGCCAGATGAGGTCGAGGTTGGCGGAGTTGCGTGGCGTAAGGTCAAAACCTTCAAGCACGACTTCTTCGCTGCCACGGGATTGTACGAATGCGATGGGGGACGGCAGGGCGTCCTGAAGTTATATCGTCCCTCCTCCTATATGGGGCTTCCCTACGGGCTTTTGTCCCGCTGGGAGGCGCGGCACGAGGAGAAGGTGTATCTGGCATTGCAGGACACCGGGCATGTCCCTAAATGGCTGGGGCGGCTTGGCCCGACGGGCATCATGCACGAGTTCGTCCCGGGCACGCATCTGACCAAAGGGTCGAAGGTCGACGACGAGTTCTTCCCGAAACTTGAGAGACTGCTCCGGACAATGCACCAGCGGGGCATGGCCTACCTCGACACCAACAAGCCCGACAACATCCTCATCGGCGACGACGGCAACTGCTATCTCATCGATTTCCAGATCACCTGGGTTCAGCCGCCATTCCCGCTGTCCCTCCTCATGTATCCGCTCTTTGCAATCTTCAAAAGCTCTGATCTGTATCATATGCTCAAGCATCGGCGCAAGATCTTCCCGGAGTCGCTGAGCGAGGAGGAGTTCGACCGGAGACGGCCGTGGTTCATCCGTGTCCACCGGATCTTCGCCAACCCGTATCGGAAGGCAAGGCGCGCGTATCTGCGGAAGATAGAGGAGGGCGCCACCACACGTCCCGAGGGATCCGCTCGGCATTAGGACGGGTGACGGGGTCAACGACAAAGGTCTCAGATGAACATCGTCGCCATTGTGTCGGGAGGGCTTGACTCCGCCGTGATGCTGGGACAGTTCCTGCGGGAGAAGCATCAGGTGCGTGCGTTTTCCTGCAACTACGGCCAGCGCCACGTGAAGGAGCTTGCGTTCGCGTCTGATCTGTCGAGGTTGTGGAATGTGCGGCATGAGATCGCCGATCTAAGGGGCATCGCTCATCTACTCGCCGGCAGCAGTCTGACCTCCCCTGAGATTCCAGTCCCTGACGGGCACTACACCGAAGAGCGAATGAAAAGCACGGTGGTGCCGAATCGGAACATGATCATGATCGCCATTGCCGTCGGATGGGCTGTCTCGCTGAAGTTTGATGCCGTGGCCTTTGCGGCACACAGCGGCGACCACGCCATCTATCCAGATTGCCGGGAGGAGTTTGCCGAGGCCCTCGACCGGGCGTGCCGTCTCGCCGACTGGCGTGGCGTGGCGCTGCTGCGGCCCTTTGTCAACAAGACGAAAGCCGAGATCGTCTCCGCCGGCGCCGAGATAGGAGTGCCGTTCGAACGCACCTGGTCCTGCTACAAAGGCGGGGAGATCCATTGCGGCGTCTGTGGAACGTGTGTGGAGCGCCGCGAGGCGTTCACCGTCTCGGGTGTGACTGACCCCACGCGGTACGAGGCATAGGTGGTTTGGGGTTCCGGAGTCCGGGGAAAATCCGGAACCCGAATCCGAATCACGAAATTCAAAGCAATGGAGCGTGAACAATGCCCTACAGAATCTGCAAGACGATCAGGATTGAGAGCGGGCACATGCTCTCGAAGCACACCGGCAAGTGTAAATATCCTCACGGACATTCACGGCAGGTCGAGATTGTGCTGGAGGCGGACACGCTTGATGCGCAGGACATGGTGTGCGACTTCAAGGCCGTCACCACCGCGCTCGGCGATTTCCTCGCCGTGTTCGATCATGCGATGTGCGTGAACACCGACGACCCCATGTACGAGGAGTTGAAGAGGCAGTATGGCGACCGGGTGCTGGGATTCGACGGAGTTGACCCGACCACCGAGGTTGTCGCGAAGTTCATCTACGACAAAGTCGCGGGGGCTTTGTCGCAGTGCGCCGATTCCAGTTCGGGGCATGTGATCCAGTCCTCAGTGCGGCTTGTCAAAGTGCGCGTCTGGGAGACCAATGCGACGTGGGCTGAATTCTATCAGTAGGAAATTTTGTCGACAAAATTTCCTTTGTAAGGGGGCGCCTCATGGGATACGCGAAACTCATCATGCTGGGTGCGGTACTACTCCTTTTGGGCCGTGTTGGCGTGTGCGAGGAGAAGGCGGAGGAGAAAGGTGAGGCGAAAGTTGTCACGAAACTCTCCGCGGCGGAATATGCCTTACCTCATCCGATTCAGCCTGGTTCACTCTGCGTGAGCCAGGACCAGCGGGCCGTCGCCTACGTTTCCCGCCGTGATCCCGGCATGTGCGTCGTCGTGCGGGTCGACCCTGTGGTCATCGCCTGCTACGGCGGCATATCGGCGGGATATGTGAAGATCGACCCTCCCGTTTTCAGTCAGAAAGGAACACGGGTCGCCTTCAAAGCGTATGCCGCGGGGCAGGAGTTGATCGTCGCCGACGGCAAGGAGCACCGGGCGTTCACGAGCGTTGGCGCGCCCTTGTTCGGGGTGACGGAGCGTCTTGCCTATGTGGCGGCGGACAGCGACGGGGCGTGTGTGGTGGAGGAGGGGAAGGACGGCAAACGGTATGTCGAGGTGGGCGAGTTGGCCTTTTCGCCAGATGGGACCAAACTTGTCTACCGTGCCCGCGAAGACGGCAAGGTGCTCATTGTGGTCGACGGAAAGGAGGGAAGACGGTATGACGAGGTGTGTCCTCCGCTTTTTGGGGCTTTGAATGCGGTGGCCTACGTCGCCCGGCAGGATGAGGGATGGTTGGTGGTGTTCAATGGCGTCGACGGCAAGAGCTACGAAATGGTCGACCGGTTGGCCTTCAGTCCGGATGGAACTCGCCTCTTGTATGTGGCGACCGAGAAGGGGCGTGTCATGGTCGTCGTGAAGGGCCGCGAGGAGAAGGCCTATTATGAGATCGGCCAGCTTGCGTTCAGCGCCGACAGCGCGAGCCTCGCCTATCTGGCGCGGGAGCGTGGATGCTGGTACGCCGTGAGGAACGGCACGGAGATTGCGTTCGGCGAACAACTTGGACAGTTGCTGTTCAGCAATGCGGGGAAACGTCTGGCCTTCGCCCTCAAGGAGGACGGCAGGTGGCACGTGGTTCTTGACGGTCAGAAGGGCGAGTCGTACGAGAAGGTGGAGAAGCT
>CAYTFM010000046.1:0-36010 GCA_964436735.1 uncultured Victivallales bacterium
GGCGTAGCTTGGTCAGTGAAATTGTCGAGGAGATCGAATTGCTGGATAGGGCCATTCAAGTTGCCAAAATCATATTGGAGGCGCCCCTTGAAACCTTGAAAGTCGTGAAAAGCTATATGATCGGCGAGACGTTCACCTTCAACACGACGATCAAAAACGACTTCTCCTCCTTCGACAACACGACGCCCATCAGCATCATGGTCGGTAACCTCGACCTGCTGAAAAACCTCTATGACGGCACGACGGCCGCCAGCATTTCCACCATCAACGACGCCGTCACTCTCGGGGCCGCCAACTCGCAAGCCGCCAAATCCCAGATCTTCATCAATCCGGGCGATCTTACAAAAAGCAAGGGTGCCATCCAAGGCTATGTCGTCAGCTTGTACACCTTCACCAACCCCAATACCGAGATCACGACAACACGGAAAAAGACTCTTCTCAATGTGCGGGTCGCCTGGAACAACAAGAAAATGACCATCGCGGCCCATTACGTAGAGGGACGCAAAGCCAGTGACACTCCTCTGCTTTCACCTCTGCCCGCCAGCCTTTCCGCGCTCACACAGTGGGACCGGCAATTTTCTTTGCCGCTTCCCGTCACCATCACGTTCGGCTCCACAACCTTCTCGAAAAGCGATCTGCTCATCGAGGGCAAGGCCGCATTTACCCCAACAGGGGTGATGACGAAAGCCAATGGTTTGATGACAGGTTATATCTACCGATCGTCAACAGCCAGCGACAACTGATTGACTGATGCTATGCGCCTCACATTTTTGCTCGCGTCAGCACTTCTGCTCGCAGCTGGCCATGCGTTCGCTGCCGCGCAGGCCACGCTGACGGTCACCGCCACGCCCAGCGACGCTGGAACCGTCTCACCCTCCTCGCCCACTCTCGTCGCCATCGGTCACCCCATCCAAATCTCCGCCACGCCGGGAACAGACTATGATTTCGACTACTGGGAGGTGGTCGAAGGGGCGGCCACGTTCGCTGACGCACACCTCTCCTCCACCACGGTGGCGGTTTCTGACGACACCACCCTCACCGCCAATTTCCGTTTCGTCCCTAAAGCGACGTTGACGCTGGTTGTATCGCCATTGGGGACGGGCACCACGCTGCCACAGGGGGCGACAGTCTGCGTGGTGGGGGATCCGATCGCCATCTCGGCCTCAGGTGAGGGTGCCTATGTTTTCGCGAACTGGAGCGCCTCGGCGAACGCGGAGATCGACGATCCAACCTCTGATGCCACGTTTGTCACGTTATCCGGCGACGCCACCGTCACCGCCCATTTCTCGCTGTATGTCATCGGCGTGGGTGGCGTCAATTTCTCAAGTTCGCACACGGAAACCGGCTTCGGCTATCATCGCAAGACGGTGAGGGACAGAGCCAGCCTTGGCGCCGACATCAACGTCGACCTCACCCGCGAGGCCATCACCACCGCCACCCCATTCCAGGTCGTATTCGACGATGGGACATTCCAGCTTCAAAAAACCTTGAAGGATGCGGGAACCACATTTAGAAACACCTACGGGAAAGGCGGTTCGGCGCAGTTCGTCGAGCGCGATGGCAAGCAGAGGCTCGTCACCTCGTCGTTGAGTTGGGACAGGAGAAAAGTGAGGATCTCGATCACTGTGTCGCCTCCCCTGGACTACTCCAAAAGACTGAACCTCCTCAATCTCTGGGGCGACATCTACCGGCAGGGTGACGAGCGTTGCCAAGTGCCGCTTGAGTACTCCTCCGTGTGCGCCATCGTCTTCGGCGACTACACATGGACGTCCGATTCCGTTGACTACAAGGGGATGGGCACATCCATCTTCTTCTCGACCTACCTCGACGACTTAGTTTCCTGGCACGTCAGAGGCAAGGGCTCGCTTGATCAATTCCAGTTCAACCAATGAAAATTTCGGGGACGGAATTTCCTACTAGGACATTTCCTTCACGTAACTTGTGACAGCTTGTTTTTCACACCGGCTGGGCATAGTATACGCAAAGGAAATGTCTACAGAATGTTGTTTCCTGCGCATATCAAAAAAATCTTTGTTGTCGCCCCGGCGGGGCGGGTGCCGCCCGAAAAGACTCGGCGCACAGCCCGTCGGCTGCGCCGGTTAGGCTGCAATGTTGTGCTTGGCGACAGTGTGGACGCGTCCGCTCCGTTCCGTTATCTCGCGGCGACCGCGGAGACGCGGGCCGCCGACCTGTGCGCCGCGTGGAGCGATCCGACGGTCGACTTGGTTGTCTCGCTCAGGGGTGGCTACGGCTCCGCCCAGCTTGTTCCCCTGCTCGACTGGAAGTTGCTGAGATCCAGAAACGTGCCCTTCCTCGGCTACAGCGACCTCACCGCGCTACATCTCGCCATGCACTCTCGAGGCGTGGGGATGCTTGTCTCCGGTCCGATGTTCACCCATTTCGACGAGCTTCGCACTGACTCCTACACTGCCGGATCAATGTATAAGACACTTGAGCCCAAGAGGAGAAGTGGATGGGGAGAGAGTCTTGTCCCACCCGCTGGAGGGGCGGAGTTTACGTTTCTCAAGCGAGGGGAGGCGGAGGGGCCGTTGATTCCTGTCACCCTCTCTGTGCTTTCATCCATGCTGGGCACCGATTTTCTCCCTGATCTCACGGGTGCGGTGCTGCTTCTTGAGGACGTGGGCGAGCCGGTGTACAAACTAGACCGCTACCTGACGCATCTTCGGATGGCTGGCGTGTTGGAGAAGATTGCGGGACTCGCGTTGGGCGATTTCGCGCGCTGTGGCCGAGTCAAAGAGCGAATGCGGCTTTTCAACAGCCTCGCCGCCTGGGTTGACGGGCCGGTCGTCTCGGGTGTCCCGTTTGGGCATTGTCGGCCGAGGATCAGCGCGGTGTTCGGTTCCATGACGCG
This sequence comes from uncultured Victivallales bacterium, assembly GCA_964436735.1. Taxonomy (GTDB): domain Bacteria; phylum Verrucomicrobiota; class Lentisphaeria; order Victivallales; family GWF2-38-69; genus CAYTFM01. Next base: position 2,873 of record CAYTFM010000046.1, read on the forward strand.
GATTACGTCTTCCTCCGATGGTATGCCGCGTCTTGTCATCGCGGGCGTGAAAACGTGAAAACGTGAACCGTGAATCAACTCGTCGGTTGCCGTTCCCCGTCCCCGTTTACGTTTTTTCGTTTTACGTTTTCGTTTCGATCCCGATTGTTGTGTCAGGACAAGTTCCCCGTCCATACGAAATAACTGGTGCGCAGATGTCCGGAGGTCTCGACCCGTCTGATAGTCCCTTCGGCGACAAGCGCCTTAAGGTCCTCCGTGGCTGTTCCGGGAGAGCAGTTGAGGTGTTTGACAATTTCGGCGCGGGTGAGGCTGTGGTGTTCCGCGAAAAACCGTTTGAGCTCTTTCCGGCGGCTGTGGGTGTGCCGCGGGCTGATCATCGCCGGCGCCCGGTGGTGGGAGCCCACATGACGGTCGATGGAATTCCCTTCCCCCATCCGCTTTCCTCTCTCCATACCGGTTTCCGAGGTGGAACCGTGCCGCGTGACGCATGCGTGGAAAAGTTCGACGCCGAGACGTTTGACGCCACCCGCCCGGAGGGCCATACGCTCCACCATATTGCGCAGTTCGCGGACATTGCCGGGCCATTGCCAGCGGCGGGCCTCCTCCAGAAGAGCGGGTGCAATATTCATATCTGACATCTCGTAATAATCCGACAGGAAATGCAGGATCAGCGCGGCGACATCATCGGAACGTTCGCGGAGTGGCGGCAAGCGCAGTTCAAACTGGTTGAGCCGGAACAGGAGGTCGAACCTGAACTCCTCCTCTTTGGCGGCTCTTTCGAGGTTCACATTGGTCGCCGCGATGATACGCGCCTTGATCCGTCGCACCTGGTTTGAGCCGACAGGCTTCACTTCGCGGTTCTCCAGCACCCGGAGAAGGGCGGCCTGCAGTCGGGGGGGCATGGCGTGTATTTCATCGAGCAGCACGGTGCCTTCTCCGGCGGCCTCGAAAATTCCCTTACGCCCCTTGTCGGCCCCGGTGAACGCCCCTTTGCCGTGACCGAAAAGCTCCGACTCCATAAGCGTCTCCGAGATGCCGCCGCAATTCACCGGAATGAACGGTTTGGCGCCTCGGGGGCTTAGTTCGTGCAGAAGCCGGGCGACGACCTCCTTGCCGGTTCCTGTCTCGCCAGTGATCAGCACGGTGGCGTCCAATGGGGCGAGTTTGATGATCTCTGAACGGATCATCCTGCTGACCGTCGAGGTGCCGACAAAGCGCGCTAAGATGGGATTGCTTTCCGTTCCCTCCTTCACCCGTCCGCCATGTCCCCCGGCATCGCCGGAAGCGGGGACGGGGTCAAGGCATGAGACCCACACCTTGGGAGCTTTCGCCTGCTCTGAAAGCAATGCGTCGAGTCGGCTCTGCAGCCGCATCGCATGGGGCATGGTCGGTGCCTCCACCTGTGGCGACGCCGGCGCGGGAGATGGGCTGTAGCCTTGTGGCGCGGTGGCGGGGCCGTCTTCGCGGCGCGGCTTGGTCTCACGCTCCAGCGAGCCTGCCGGGGCGGGCGTGGGTGACAGGCATCCCAGCAGGATGCGCGAGGCGTCAACCCCGCTGATCTCATGAGCCAGCATCAGCCGCGCCGCCAGCGCCTGGACGCCAGCCTTATCGGTGTAGGAGCGGAAAATGCCCATGGCCTCGGTTTGGTTTCCTTTAAGAAACGCAAGCCGTCCATGCAGATAGGCGAAACACGGCAGCCGCGGAATCTGATTGACCACCGTCTCCGCCGCCTTCAGATTGCCCGAACTGAGCTCTATCCATGCGGCGATGAATAGTTTTCTTGTGTTGATGAACACGGACGAGGCAAAAGGATTGTCTTCCATTTCGGAGATGATCCGCCTCGCTTTCGCAAGGTCGCGGTCGGCCAGCGCGAGCATCGACTCCAGCAGGTGGGACGTCCATTCGGACTGCAGAACCTCCTTGTGCTGGTGTATGACTGAGCGGGCAAGATCTGTGAGTCCCAGCGTCGCCAACGTGAATGTGTGGAACCAGAGGATGATGTCGGAATGGAGCTTCAGATACCCTTTCGCCCATTCACCGATGGTGGGAAGAAGGCTCTCGACATACGCTTTCGCCTCCCACAGCTTGCCCTCGTTGTTCAAGAGGGATGCTTTCAAGTACAAATCCTCGTGCCGCTGTGGGGGGCACGCCTCGATCTCCGCAAGCTCCGCCATCGCCTTCCCGCACTCCAAGAGGAAACGGAATGAGTCGATCCGGAACTGCTTCACCTCTTTCCACATGTTGCTGCCCTGCTTCAGCAACCCTAACGCCTCACCTGAAAGTCTGATCACCTCGTCATGATGGTGCGTGTAGCCAGCCCGTTTCAGGCGCGCCAGCAGGTACTGGCATTTGACCTCGGTCCTGGAGTGGGACGAGACGAGGGTGCCCGCAAGCTCGAGCAGTCGCTTGGCGTCATCGTCCTTCTGGTAGAACGTCGCATAGCTGGCGGCTCGGCAGAGAAAGACGACAAAAAAGTCGACGTCCTCGGGGGGGTCGCGTAGAACGGCCTCAATCCCGGCGCGGATCTCGCTGTCGCGCTGGTCGATGCCACCCTCAAGGTTGATCATGGTGAGAAGGCGGGCGCAGCGTTCCGATTTCGGGTCGAGGTGGGCGTCGCTCAGAATCACCTCGATGGCCCGCCGGGGATCTTCGAACTCCGCTGCCGCACGGATGATTGACTCGATCGCTCGCGAGTGGTCTGTCATAAACCCGCTCCGATTTGGAATCGTGTATAGACTGGTTTAGGCGTAATATAGACGTAATATTTGTCTTTTCAATCAATTGCGCCTTGCGGTAAAAATTTTGTAAAATGACGTAATAAGTTGCTGGATAATGGAATGTGATGATAAAACATAATGTGGCATCATAAATGCTCCATAGAAATAATCCTATCAAACCATCTACCACCACAAACATCACAATAACAGAACCAAGGGGGGCGTTATGACATCTCGGCTGAAGTCGCGCGGCGTTTTTCGGATGGTGGCCTTCGTGTTGGTGGCGGCGGTCTCGCTGCTGGCGGGAGGTCTGGAGTCGCTGGCGGCGACGATCACAGTGACGGCGCCGAATGGCGGAGAGAAGTGGAGCTGGACGGGGACGAACAACATCACGTGGACATCCTCGGGAGTCACGGGCAGCGTCAAGATCGAACTGCTCAAAGGGGCGACAGTCTTTGCAACATTGTCCGCCGGCACGTCCTGCGCCGCCGGAACCTATAGCTGGGTCCGCGACAACACGCAGAAGCTTTCCGGAGAATTCAAAGTCAGGATCACCAGCATCAATGATCCCACAGTCTCCGACATGAGCAACAATGCATTCGCCGTGAGCTCCGACACATACGACGTCATTGTGGCGGTCACCGCCATCGTGCAAAAGACCCCATCGCCTCAGATCACGCTGAATTGGAACAAGTTCACCTCAAGCGTCACGGGCTACACCATTTACCGCCGAACCCCGGTGCTGTCGGGTGCCAGCTGGGGAGCCGCCATCAAAAGCGGACTTCTTGCGACAGACACGACATGGACGGATACGACAGCCGTGGCCGGAACGCTTTACGAGTACAAGGTGGTGCGCGCCGGCGTCAACGGCGAGGGGTATGTCTACGCTGGCATCGACGTGCCGATGAGGGAAAACCGGGGAACGGTCGTGCTGCTGGTCGACAACACGTTGACCGCGGCGCTCGCGCCTGAGCTGGATCAGATGAAAAAAGACCTGGTGGGCGATGGCTGGAATGTCATCCGGCACGACGTCCCCCGCAAGAGCGTCACGGATTCCGGGTGGGCGACCGCGGTGACGGACAACAAGGCGTTGATCAAGGCGGACTACGACGCGGACCCCGCCAATGTCAAGTCCGTCTACATCATCGGCCATGTCGCGGTGCCCTATTCGGGCGATATCGCGCCAGACGCCCACACTGACCACTACGGAGCCTGGCCGGCGGACGTCTACTATGGCGACATGACGGGTACATGGACAGATGCGACAGTGAACGACACCACGTCGAGCGACAACAATCAACACAACATCCCCGGCGACGGGAAGTTTGACCAAAGCTATCCGCCTGTCACGCCTGTCAATCTGACTGTTGGACGCGTGGATCTCTATAACATGACCGCCTTCACAAAGTCCGAAACGGAACTGCTTCGACAGTACCTGAACAAGGATCACAATTACCGATTCAAGACGCTCACCGCTCAGCCGCGGGTGCTGATCGACGCGAATTTTGGCTTCGAGGCGTTCGCGCAGGTCGCCTACCGAGGCTTCTCGACGCTGGCGGGTGGTGACGACAAGGTGGTGGCCGGCGACTTCTTCACCACGCTCAACACGCAGGACTACCTCTTCGCCCATGGAAATGGCGGCGGCTCGCTCACCAGCGCGGGTGGCGTCGGCAGCACGACCGATTTCGCGTCGACAGACGCGAGGGCGATTTTCACGGGGCTTTTCGGCAGCTACCATGGTGACTGGGATCACACCAATAGTTTCCTCCGCGCGCCGTTGTGCACGAGCTACGGACTTACCTGCCAGTGGTCAGGCCGTCCGCACTGGTTCTTCCATCCGATGGCCATGGGCGAGACCTACGGCTACAGCCATCAGTTGAGCCAGAACAACTCTGGCGCCTACTACGTCGGAAACTTCACACGGCAAGTCCATATGGCGCTCATGGGTGATCCGACTCTGCGGCTCAACATCGTTCTGCCTGTCACCAACCTCGTCGCCTCGACTGGCGATGGCAAGGCGAACTTGTCATGGACTGCCTCGGCCGACGCGAACATCGTCGGCTACCATGTCTACCGCGGCGATTCCGACGCGGGCCCGTTCACCAGGCTCACGGGCGGAGCGGTTAGCGTGGCCGATCCTTCTGGGTCGGCGATCACCGCGACCAGCTACACCGACGCCACCGGCGTCGTCGGCACGACCTACAACTACATGGTGCGCGCCGTCAAAAACGAGATTTCCTCGACTGGATCGTATCTGAATCTGAGTCAGGGATCCTTCGTCCAGGCCACTCCGTCGTCAAGCGCCACCCAGCCGCCCGCCGCGCCGACTGACCTGGTCGTCGCAGGCAATTCGGCGACCTCGAACATCTTGGCGTGGCACGACAACTCGGCAGATGAGAAAGGCTTCAAGGTCGAGCGCAAACTGGGGGCAGGCGTATGGACAGAGCTGGCCACGCTCGATCCGAATACCGTCACCTACACCGACGCCGCGGCTTCCGCGTCCTTCATCAACTACTACCGCGTCTACGCGTTCAATGACAACGGCAACTCCGCCTATAGCAACATCGGCGTCTACACGGGTTCCACGAGCACCGGTAAAATTTCCCTCACGGCCTCAAGCTTCACCGTCGACAAGACCGCCGGATCCATCACGTTCGTCGTCAACCGCTATCTCGGCGGGGCGGGGAAGATCACCGCCACCTATCTCACCTCGGACATGACCGCCGTCATGGGCGTCAACTACACGGGAACCACTGGCACCCTGACCTGGAACGCCGGCGACACGAGCTCTAAGACGTTCTCCGTTCCTATCATCAACGTCCCCGGGCCTCAGTTCGCGCGCACCTTCAAAGTCACCCTGTCCGGAGCCGACGTCGGCGTCGGCACGGCGCATGTCCAGATCACCGACAACTCCGCGGCGCAGCCTGTCGGGGGCGCCTGGACGGACACCGAGATCAGCACGGGCGGCTTCGCCCGCTCCATCGGCGGAGCCTACGGCATGACGAATAGCAATGGCAGCCTCGGCGGCACCAGCGACGCCTGCCGCTTCATATGCCAGCAGATGAGCGGCGACTTCGATTTTGTGGCGCGGGTCGCCGCCCTCGACAATATCACCGGTGGCACGGGCAAGGCGGGCGTGATGGCGCGCGCCTCGACCAGCGCCGATTCCCCCAACGTCGCCGCCCTGACCACCTCCGCCAATTCGGACTACGAGCAACGGCGGCTCACGACCGGCGCCGCGACGACGACCGCCGGCACCGCCACCAATCTTGTCCCCCCGCAGTGGCTCCGCGTCGCCCGCGTCGGCAATGCGTTCACCACCTACCGCTCTACCGATGGCGTCACCTGGACGCAGATGGGGACCGGCAGCATCATCATGACGGATCCCATCTACGTCGGCATCACGTACAGTTCGACCACCACTGACATTCCGGGGTGCGCCATCTTCGACAGCCTGAAAAACTACCCCGCGGGCGTGCCGGCCGCGCCGGCCGGTTTGGCCGCAACGGTCACCGGCTCCAACGTCTCCCTCGCATGGACCGCCGTCCCCAGCATCACCGGCTACAAGCTTGAGCGAGGCGACGTCCTCGGCAACTGGACGCAGATCGCCGCGCCCGCCGCCGGCGCCACAAGCTACAGCGACAGCAGCCTCACCTCCGGGCAGTATCTTTACCATTTGTGCGCCGTCAACGGCACGGGCGACTCGATGTGGTCGAACGTGGCCTACGTCTCCATCCTTAGCGGCGGATTCCTCTCGACCACCATCGGCACCGTCACCAACGGCGGACAGGCCACCATCGCCGGAAGCACCCATGAGCTCAAGGTCGCCGGAGGAGCCATGGGGGGCACCTCGGACAATGGCCGCATCGAGTACCTCAGCACTCCCGTGACAGGCGATTTCGTCGTCACCGCCCGCGTCCTCGCTATGTTCAACTGCTCCGCTACCACCTCGCTTGCCGGCGTGATGGTCCGCGAGACGGCGAACGCCGACGCCGTGAGTTTCATCGCCGGCGTGAGTGCCGGCGGTCAAGGGGCGTTTCTCGCGCGCACGACGACGGGCGGCAGTGCCATCAAGATAAGCGGCGCGACAAATGCCATACCCTACTGGGTGCGCCTCAAGCGCTATGGCACCACGATCATCGCCGAAAGTTCGGCGGACGGCGTCAAATGGGCGAAAATATCATCCAGCGCCTCAAGCACGATTGGCACAGGCCCCATGCTGGTCGGCCTCGCCTTCTCGCCCGACAACGGCTTGAACCTTGGCACCGCCCAGTTCGACAACTTCTCGGTCGGTCCCCTCAAAGGACAACTCGACCTCGACGCCAACGCCTACACCGTTGGGGAGAAGGATGGAACGCTGACGGTCACCGTCAAACGCTCCATCGGCGCCAGCGGGGCGGCGACTGTCAACTACGCCACCACCGACGGCACCGCCAAGGCGGGAACCGCCTTCACCGCCACCTCGGGGACGCTCTCGTGGGCGGACGCGGACGCCGCCGACAAGACCTTCACCATACCGATCATCGACAACAACGTCTTTAGCCCTGACACGACCTTCACGCTGACGCTCTCGGGCGTCACGGGAGCCGAACTCGGCACGACCACCTCCGCCACCGTGACGATCACCAACGACGAGACGAAGCCACAGGTCGCCTTCACCGCCGGCACCCAATCTGTCGCGGAGAACGCCGGCGCCGCCACGGTCACTATGCAACTCACCAACGCCACCATCGTGCCTGTCATCGTGCCTTTCACCGTCTCCGGCACCGCCGTCGACGGAACTGACTACACGATCTCAGCGAGTCCCGTCACCATCGCAGCCGGAGCCACCGCCGGCTCCGTCACGGTCACGTGGATCGACGACGCCGTCTACCGTGGCGACCACACCGTGAGCATCACGATGGGCACCCCGACCGATGCCGATCTCGGCGGCATAACCATCACCACCTTGACGATCACGGACAACGAGACGAAGCCGACAGTGGCGTTCAGCGCCGCAAGCCAGTCGGCGGCTGAGAGCGCTGGCGCGGTCACCGCCACCATCCAGCTTTCGGCGGCCAGCGGTCTGCCCATCACGGTTCCATTCACTGTCACCGGAACGGCAAAGGCGGGGACGGACTACTCAATCACCAGCAGTCCTATGGCGATCCCCGCCGGATCCACCACTGGTACCGTCACCATCACCCTCATTGACGACAAGGTCTTCAAAGGCGACCGGACGGTGATCCTCACGCTGGGCACTCCGACCAACACCGAACTCGGCGCGATCAGCGTCCACACCCTGACCATCACGGACGACGATCCCGCCCCATCATTCACGCTTACCGTGGTGAAAGGCACCGGAAGCGGCACCTATCAGGCCGGCACCACGGTGGCCATCAAAGCCGATGCGCCTGGCGCGAACATGCACTTCGACAAATGGACGGGCGGCGGCACCGCCATCGTCAACGCCTCACTTGCCGAGGCGACGGTGAAGATGCCGACCTCCGCGCTCACCGTGACCGCCACCTACAAAGGCGATGTCATGACGGTCAGCTTCGCCGCCTCCCCCGCGGACGGCGGCATGTTCTCTCCGAGCGCCACGGCCACTGTCGAGGCGGGCACCGCCATCATCCTCTCCGCCACGCCGGCGAAGGGCTATAGCTTCGACTCGTGGACGGCGACGGGTACCGCCACATTCGCGAACGACCATTCCACCAACACCAAGGTGACGGTCTACTCAGACAGCGCCGTCACCGCCAACTTCAAGGCGAGCGAGCCTGACACCTACGCCCTCACCGTCAACTACGGCACGGGCAGCGGCTCCTACAAGGCGGAGACCAAGGTGGACATCGTGGCCGACGCGCCGGAATCGGGCTTTTTCTTCGACCAATGGACCGGCGACGTGTCCTCTGTCGCGGATCCCATCTCGTCGACTACCACTCTCACTATTCCCGACGTGGCCGCCACCGTGACCGCCACCTACAAGGCGGCCGTACCCTGCGTCGTGACCCTCTCCGTCCTCCCCGAGGGGGCCGGAACCGCCGAGATATCCGCGTCGCCCACCTACGTGGGGCAGACGGTCCGCCTCACTGCCACGCCAAACGATGGATACGCCTTCGTCCTCTGGAGCAGCGCGTCAGAGAAAGCCACCATCGAGAGCACCTACACCGCCTCCAGCCTTGCGACGATCGAAGGCGACGCCACGATCACGGCATCCTTCGCCGTCAAGGCTCCGATCGCGAAGACGTTCGTGAAGATGGATAACACCAAAGCGAGTCTTGACGCCGTCGGCATAACCAACTCAAAACTTCCGGCGGCCTCCTTGGCTAGCCTCCAATTCGATCCGAAAGCCGACACCCTGACGGTACTGGTCGATGGCGTCCCCTTCAAGGCGACCGCCACCGCCGGGGCCTTCAAACAGTCGGGAGCCAAGAAAGTGTACAAGTACACGTCAAAACCTGGTGCCAGTCCAAGCGTCAAAATTGTGCTTGATCTTGAGAAAGGGTTGTGGACTTTCTCGGCGTCGAAGGCCGACAAGCTTTCAAAAACGGTCGACAGTTCCGACGGAATCGGACTCTTCCTCGTCGTCACGAAAAAGACAGACGACGCCAGTGTTTTCAGGGCCTACGGAGACAGTCTTACCATGATTGAAAACACCTCATGGAAGTACACCACGACCGCCAGTGCCCCGAAGACCGTCACCGCGATGAAAATCCAGGCCCTCCAAGGTAAATACTCAAGTGACAAGACGGCGGGCAATAAAGATCAGTTCAAAGCCGCGGGTTCCTTCCCCACCGCAGGGTTCGAATTCGATCCGAAGATCGATATCGTGACTGTATCAATCGACGGGATGTGGAGTCAGACTGTCTCCGACATCGACGAGACGCTCTACACCGCCAAGAAGTCGATCAAATGGAAAGGGAACAACGACGTCGACAATTCCGATGTCGAAGTTGTCGTGGACATGGACAAGGGCTTGTGGTCCATCAAGATGGGCAAAGGAGATCTCGCCGGCGTCGCCGGATATGATGGCATCAGCGTCGAACTCGGCGTGGGCGACTATGAGGGCTCGGCGACCTGCAAACCCTTCCAGAGGACCCTGCTCAAATATAAGGCCAAGTGAGCAGGGAAAACTGGCGCATGCCCCTTTCCCGCAGTTCGGCGCGTCTGCGGGGGGCGGGTAGGGATGTTTGAAATTGCTTCGGTGGCGTTCAAAGCCGATAGGCTGCCGAATCCATCAGTCAGGTTGTGACGCTGTTATACATTTCCTAAAAATGTTCTATCATCAAATCGTCTGGGAAAAATGATGCTCCAAGTGTCACGACGGAAATGTATTAGAACAAAATTTTGTTCGGTGTTTTTCGACCTACGGTTCGTTTGCGGCCTTGAGCCGCCTTAGGGGATGGATTCGGATCACGGGTTTCCTGATGAAAAAGGAAAGAGTGCGCGGATCTGCGCCGCCCATCGGCGCCATGGGGGGCTGGTCGGTCACGAACTGCAATCCCCCTTCGCCCGTTTGGAAATCGACGGGGAAGCTAGTGGAAAGCCTATTCCAGGCACCCGGAATGAGAGCCTGCTCCGCAAGAAGCTTCCCTTTGTGATACAACTGCAGGTTTCGCCGCGTCAGGGTTTTGGCGCTGAACTCAAGAGACACTTCAGCCTTGTGCATGGTGTGTGGCGGCACCACCGTTCCCGCAGCCTGTATCGAGGTGCTCCAGCGGTCACCGCCCTCATCATGCGACCATCCCTCCTTGAACGCGAACGCGCCGGGGATTCCGTCTTGGGGAGGTTGGTCGGCGCCCCGCACTTCTATGGATGAGAAGAAGATGCCAAGTGGTCTTGGATCTTTGTTCACGCATAGATCATAGGGTCTGGTCGGGGCTTGGATGTCGAACTCCACGGAGGAGCAGCCCGCAACCTCCTCGAACTCGAGCGTCGGGGCCGTTGACTCGACGCCAAGGAACAGGGGATGGGAAACCCCGCCTATCGTGACGACAGCCGGTACGTCGATGTTCGCCCCATATGCCCTGCAGTTGAGGAATGACATCCGCACCTTGCGCGGCAGCGGGAAGGGCAGCGTGATTCTCGCGGATGGGGCGACTGTCCATCGGCCTTCCGCGTTTTCTGGCTCGCTGAAGCCGAGGAGGGTCGCACCTGAGGCGTCAGGAGCCGCCAGGACCACCTCTCCCACAGGATCCCATATCCGCTCCCCCACTTTCTCCACCACCACCCGTTTGAGTTGAAATGAGATCAGGCGATGGTCGCCGTTCGCCGGCCTGCTCAAAGGTTCGCTGAATGCAAAGTGGATGTCGCTGCTTCCGCGGGGAAGCCGTAAAAGGATGAAATCGGAGGAGGCTGGTTTCAAGGAGGCGAGCGTCCATGTTCCCAAGGCTCCCCCCGACCACCATGCCTTCACCGTTCCTTTGGCGAGGGTGAAGAACTCAAATGAGACGGCAACCTCGCACTCCGCATCCTCGTTGTTGCGCAGTTCAAGCACCGGATTTGTGGACACCGCCCACCGGGTTCCCTTCTCGTCATAGGACCAGCCGGATTTGAATTCGACCGTGGGCGAAGGTGCCGTTTGGGGATTCTCCGCCTGATGCGGCGGAGTGGCAGTCGATGGGGCCGCTGTCCGTTGCGGCAGCCTCAAGGCGCAAAAGTCGCCAAGAGGACTCTCCGAAACTGTTTTGGCTCCGAGCCTTCTGAAGTTCGCCAGCAGCGCATTCCCCCCATCCTGGTACCCGCGGCGGTCCACGATGACCGCCGAGAACCCGAGCTTTTCCAGCAGCGCGAAAAGCTCGGGGGCGGGAAGTTCCTCGGCTCGCTTCTGCCACGTCACCTCGGGACGTCCCTTGTCAGAGCCGAAGGAGTATCTGAGTTTGGACGAATGGAGAAAAGGTCTGAAGTGTTCGTAGGCGACCATGGCGTTGATCTTTGAGGCGGGTTCGGGACAGTCCATCACCGGTAATTGGAACAGCATCGCTCCGGCGGGAAGCGCCTCCTCAAGTGAGTGGGCGAAGTCGGCGTCCGACGCGGCCATTCGATCCTCGGCCGTACGGACTGAGTTTGGCATACGGGGCGGGGTCTGGTCCCATAGGGCGATGCAGATGGCGGCGAGACCGCACAACGCCGCCGGAATCCTCCCTAACCGCCTGCTCAGAAACTTTCCCATAAAAAGAAGCGCCAGCGCGAGAATGACCATGCTAAACCGGTTGGTTCCTCTGAGCAGTTTGAAGCCCGCCAACCCAAGCACGAGCACTCCCGCCTTCGAAAAGACAAACAGCCACAACGTCTGCCAGAAGTGGACGGGGATCAACTGGGCTTTGTCCCGCAGCAGCAGCAGCAAGGAATGCAGTAGAAGGCCGGCAAGGCAGAGAACCCCCACGATCCCGATGTATTGGAACTGAGACTCTCCCACAATCAGCGCACGGTTGAGAAACACTCTGCCCGACCATTTGGCGAACGCGGGATATCTGTGCCGGTCCATGCAGAGGAACAGGGCCGGCACCGATAGGGAGAATAGCTCAAGGGACTTGTAATCCCTGTGGGTGGCGGCGGGGTTCTGACCGACGGAAACCCAATGCGCGAAGGAATTCAGGTTGATGGCAAGCCACCGGAGCGAGGCGACCACCATGAGCGCCACGCATAGGAACATGGTGCGCCAGCGACGTAGGAGCGCCTGCCGCAACACGCCGAAACCGCAGAACATCAGATGCACGGCGCAATAGTAGGGACTCAAGATGCCCGAGACAACCGACACGGCCAAAGCTCCCGCCACGTTGCCCTTCTGGGCGAAATAGTTCCGACGGGAGAGCATCCACCACGACACCAGAATGATCAGCGGCATGTGAAAGTTGCACAGCAGATCGAGATGCCCCACCTCGAACCGCAGCAGATTGTAATGCGAAAGTCCGAACACAATCGACAAAGAGGCTCCCAGAACCCTGTTCATCCCGATCCGCCACGCCACAAACCAAAACGAGGCGGCCGCCAGCACATGCGCCATCATGCAGAAAAGGTTGCCTGCGGGGAAAAGTCCGATGAACCTTCCCGTCCATCCGATCACGGCTGGAATGATTTTCTCCGTGAGAGGGAAATCGTTCCAGTTGGCGACGTAGGGCGCGCCGAGATGGGGTACCTTTTGAGTCCCGAACAGGTTGATTCCTCCATCCTCGTAGGCCTTCGCCCAGGCGAGATAGAACCACATGTCACCCGAGGCCGAGGTGTAGATGGCGGGACTTTTCCATGACTCGAGCGAGACGCGCTCGTACAGCACGCACCACGTCACCGCGACAAAAAGAGAAACGGCCATCCATCCTGCGACGAGTGAGTGCCAGCCATATCTTGTTTCTGTCGACAACCTATCACCCACAATTTATTATGAATTGAGGCAACGATGATAATCGCTTTTGGGCGGCATGTCAAGAGTTTACGTGCGGGAAAATTTTTAGGGTCAACCCACTGATATGGTGAGTGGCGTGACGTTTTTTTGGGGGACTTATCTCCGCCGAAACGAATGGGTTTGACTTTCCCCTCCGTTTGTCGGATTCGTTTTTTTGCCTGCGCCCTGCCGCCGCTGATTGAAATTCCCCTCGGCAAAGGATAGATTCACACTCTTTTGGCACCTCTGTGGCACCTCATTTGGGAGAGAACTTCATGAAAGTCGTCGTCTTCGCTTACAATGTGATTGGCTGTGTCGGTTTCAAGGCGCTGCTGAGAAACGGGATCGATGTCGCCCTGCTCGTGACGCACAAGGATGATCCCGACGAGCGGATCTACTTCGACTCCGTCGCCGCCCTCGCGGCCGAGGCGGGTGTCCGCGTGGTCGCCCCCGACGACCCCAACTCCCCCGCGTTCATCGAAATGATACGCGCGCTCAAACCCGATGCGATCTTCTCTTTCTACTATCGCAAGATGCTTTCGGACAAGCTGTTGGACGTGGTGGGCGGCAAAGCGTACAATCTCCATGGCTCGCTTCTGCCGAAATACCGTGGCCGTTGTCCGCTGAACTGGGCCCTTCTCCACGGCGAGACGGAGTCTGGTGTGACACTCCACAAGATGGTGAGGAAACCCGACGCCGGCGACATCGTCGGACAGGAGAAATTCGCCATCCTGCCGGAGGACGACGCGAAATCGATCATCCCGAAGATGGCGAAAGCCGCCGAGACGCTCTTCGACAAGCAGTTGCCGCTGCTGAAAAGCGGCAAGGCGCGGTTGACCCGTCAGGACGAGTCGAAGGCCAGCTATTTCGGTGGACGCCATTCCGAGGACGGGCAGATTGATTGGAGCAAACCGGTCAAGGAGGTCGGCAATCTGGTCCGCGCGGTGGCTGATCCATTCCCGGGAGCCTTCACGCACTTCGGCTCCGAGAAGCTGGTGATCATGAAAGCTACTCCGATACAGGGAAAATCATCGACTGTGCCGGGAACTGTCCTCGGGACCGCACCGTTCGAAATCGCTGCCGTCGGCGGACGTTTGCGCGTCGAGTCGGCACGGGTCAAGGACGGTCTCGTCGTTTCCGGCACCCAGGCGGCGCGGGAGATGGGGTTGGCGCTGGGGTGCAAACTCGGCAAGCGTCCCGTGCGTGCGAAGTCGCGCACCAAGGTGCTGATTCTGGGGGTCAACGGCTTCATCGGCAACGCGCTCACCTCGCGGCTTCTCGCCGAGGACGGCTACGAGGTCTACGGGATGGATCTGACGGCGGACAAGCTGGGCGACCTGCCGAAGCATCCGCGTTTCACCTTCTGCGAGGGCGATATCCAAATCAACCGCGACTGGATCGAGTATCATATTCGCAAGTGCGACGTGATCCTGCCGCTCGTGGCGATCGCCACCCCCGCCAGCTACGTCAGGGAGCCGCTGCGCGTCTTCGAACTCGACTTCGAGGAGAACCTCCGCATCGTCCGCCACTGCGTCAAATACAACAAGAAGCTCATCTTCCCCTCGACCTCGGAAGTCTACGGCATGTGCCAGGACGGCTTCTTCGACGAGGAGAAGTCCAATCTGGTGACCGGCCCGGTCAACAAGATCCGCTGGATCTACTCAAGCTCAAAACAGCTGCTCGACCGCGTCATCTGGGCGTACGGCATGGAGAAAGGGCTGCGCTTCACCCTGTTCCGTCCCTTCAACTGGATCGGCCCGCGGCTCGACAGCCTCGATTCCGCCCGGCTCGGCAGCTCCCGTGTCTTGACGCTCTTCGCCCTCAATCTTGTCGAAGGCACCCCGATCCGACTCGTCGACGGGGGTGACCAAAAGCGTTGCTTCACCGACATCAGCGACGGCATCGAGGGACTGTTCAGAATCATCGAGAACGAGAATGGAAAGGCCGACGGCAGGATCTTCAACCTCGGCAATCCCGACAACGAGGCCAGCATTTTGGAACTCGCCAAAATCATGGTTGCCATCTTTGAGAAACATCCGCTCCGCAAGCACTTCCCCGCAACCCCGAAGATCCTCGAGGTCTCCGCCAAGGAGTACTACGGCTCAGGCTACCAGGACGTCATCCACCGCCGTCCCGCCATCCAGAACGCCGGGAAGCAACTCGGCTGGAGTCCGAAGGTCGGCCTCCGCGATGCCATCGCCAACTCCCTTGACTTCTTCCTCCGCGAGCATGTCGACTCCCTCGACAAAAAAACCGCAGGGAAGAAGAAGACGGCAAAGCGGAAATAAAGCGGCGATCAGTCTGATCTATGCGCGCCCAGTGCGGCTCGGCAAGCCTCGCCCTCCAAATACGTGTGGTCTTCACGCCTGAAGTGGAGGGAGAGGCTTGTCCGAGCCGCGGAAAAAGGGGACATGCTGTTTTTCGTCACCGAGGATCAATCTTGCCGGTGGAAGAGCACCCAGGTGCGCACGGTGGAGGCGACGAGGAAGAAAAGCGTCAGCCCGATGAGCGCGGCGATGTTGTACTTCCACAGGCTCGGGAAGTTGGTGAAGGCGTCGCTGGTCGCTTGGATGGCGGCGGCGACGGGGTTGAAGATGAGGATGGCCGAGGCGAGCGTGGGCGATATCCGGTCCCCCATGGCGATCGGAACGAGCGTCGCCACGCAGATGATGCCGGTGATGGCGTAGCTCACCGCCGTCGCCGCGCCGGTCGTCTTCGACATCGACGAGGCGAAAAGCCCGCCGGCGAGGAAGGTCACCGTGCTGACCAGCAGGATACACACCCAGATGAACACGCTTCGGTAGGTTTCCCACAGCTTACCCCACCATTCCAGCCCAGTGGCGCGCTTCGCCACTTCCGCCCAGAATGCGCCGCCGAAGATCGAACTTTCCGGAAACACTTGCTGTTGTTCAAGATACGCCATGGCGAGAAGGATGAACAAGCTGCTGACGATGAAGATAAGCGCATAGAAGAACGTGGCCTTGAGTTTGCCCAGGACGACCGTCACGGGACTTAGCCGGGTCATGCGCAGCGCCGGGAAGGTTCCCATGGTGATCTCGTCAGTGATGAGGCCGCTGCTCACGCCTGGTGCCAGCATCGCCACCACGCCGATCTGGAAGATGATCGAGACGATGCGCACGGTGTCGGCCCGCAGCGAGTAGCCGAACTGGAGGGCGATCAGCGTCAGGATCACCATGCTGATGATGAAGATCGCGGAGACCGTCCGCATCACGAACTTCGGGTTGGCGAAAAGCTTGCTGCGCATCTCGGCCACGAAGACCGGGTTCGAGTAGCGGCCGATCGGTTTCTTCCGCTTCAACGGATCGAACAGGTAGAACGGCCAGGTCAGGCTCCGTTTCATCGCCTTCTTCGAGTCGGAGTACACTTCGCCTTTCAAACCATACGACCGCTCGGCCGGACGCGTCAGCCGTCGGCAGAACACGGCAAGGGCGCATGCCGAGATGATGCCGGACGAGATGAGGAAGACGAGGAACGGGTTGAGCGCCGTCAACGTGCTCATCGTCATCCGGTACTCTTCGGGATAGAGGAGGAAAAGCAGCGCGTCGTACGGGCTTGCGCTTCGCAGGATCTGCCACAGCCACCGTATGCCAAGAAGGTTGCCGAACAGCGCGCCGGGCAGCCACGTGCCGCCGGCGAAGAGCAGGATCAGCGCATAGTTTAAAAGGATCGACGCGTAGCTGGTCACGCAGACCGCGCTGCACGCTAGTCCGACGAGTCCGTAGGTGATTGCCGTCACAAAGAGGATGGTGGCCACCTTCATCAGGAATTCGAGGCTCACGCCGCCGGTGAGCGAACTGACCGCGGCGATCGGCAGCGAGAGCAGGACGCAGACGAACAGCATCGTCAGGCAGGCCGACAGTTTCCCCATCACGATCTCCACTGGCGTCAGCAGCGTCGTGAACAGGGCGTTGAACGTGTTGTTCTCCCGCTCGTAGGTGATCGACGTGGCTGAGAATGCCGGCACCAGCAGGATCAGCAGGGTGAGGTTGGCGTTGAAGAACAGCGAGAAAATCTGCCGCCCGCGCTCGGAGACCACGGACAGCACGCCGCCGCCCGGCCAGAGCGTCAGCAGAATCGACGCCAGCAGCAGGAGATAGCCCCACACCATCAGGTTGATCTTCATCGACCTGACCGAGAAGGAGAACTCCCGGTTGAAAATCGGGTTGTTGGTGATCATTTCTCCACCTCGCCCCCCATCGTGAGACTCATGAAGACGTTCTCGAGGTCGGCCTCGTTCTCCTTGAACCATCTGACGGCCACGTTGTGCTTCATGAGCGTGTGCAGGACGCTGCCGACGTTCTCGCGGGTGCCGGTGTAGGTGGCGAAGATCTGGATGTTGTCGGCGGCGCGGACGTCCAAGACGCCATCCATCCGGCTCAGGAGCGAGGTGGCCTCGGTGACGTCGGAGTCCACATGGATCTCGAGCTGAATGTTCTCACGGACCATCCTGCTGATCTCCTGGACGGTGCCTTGCGCGAGGAGTTTTCCTTTGCAGATGATGCCGATCTTGTCGCAGGCGTTTGACAGCTCGGGCAGGATGTGGCTGGAAAGCAGAATTGTCTTGCCGAGTTTCTTGAGGTCGCTGATGGTCTGCCGCATCTCGATGCGCGCCTGGGGGTCGAGACCGCCCGCGGGCTCGTCGAGGATCAGCACGTCCGGGTCGTGCATCAGCGTCTTGGCCAGTCCGATGCGCTGGCGCATGCCTCGGGACAGCGAGTTGACCTGGTAATCGATCATCATGGTGCCGTTGGTCAGGGCGAGCACCTCGTCGATGCGCTTCTTGCGCTTCCGTGGCGGAATCTTGAACGCCGCGCCATAGAAGTCGAGGAACTCGAAGACGCTCATCTGGTCGCAGACGCCGGTGATGTCGGGCATATACCCGATCTTGCGCTTGATCATCGGGATGTTTTTCGGCGTGACCTCGAGATCGCCGATGAACGCCCGCCCCGAGTCGGGTTTGAGCAGTCCGCAGAGGATTTTGATCGTGGTGGTCTTGCCGGCGCCGTTGTGCCCGACGAACCCGTAGATCGCCTTGTCGGGCACATCGAGATTCACATTGAATACGCCGCGTTCCTTGGAAAACCTCTTGGTCAAGTCAACTGTGCGGATCATAGCTTGCCTCTCGTTTCATGATTTCGAACACCTGTCTCACAAGGCTAGTGCCAGTTGCTCGACATCAGGCTCCATCAACATGTGCGTATACTCAAACAATGAGTGCGTTGATTCAGCTTCAGTAGCCGATTTCCATGAGAGGGAATCGACTTTGCGCATGCGCAACTCGACCTCCTGCCTCGTCATCACGGGGCACTGGTGGTTCGCATTAACGTGTTTAACTTCCTTCCCCGATGCGGACCGATCGGCGATGAAGTCGAGATGGTCGGAGAACCGTCGATGAATGCGCATGTTAACCATTGAAGGACAAGTTTTTATCGAATTCTTGATAAGCGGGAGGAAGTCGGGTTCGAGTTCGACGCCCACGCTGTTCCGTCCCGAGGCGATGGCGGCGACCATCGTGGTTCCCGTTCCAAGGAAAGGGTCGAGGACGGTGTCGCCGTAGACGGAATACATGTTGACAAGGCGGTAGGCCAGTTCGAACGGGAAGGCGGCGCTGCGCGCACGGGAGGGCGAGACGGCAAGATTCTGGCGGATGCCGCGGAAGTCCCACACGTCGGAGAACCACTCGTTGCGTTCCTCCCAGAAAAACGCGCTTTCCGCGCGGTTTTTCCTCTCAGCCGCGGATGCGAAGGTCCTCTTCCCGCCTTTCCGGAAGATCAGGATGTGCTCATGCTCAAGCGTGACATAGGCGCCGGCGGGTAGCATGCCCGATCCCATGAACTTGTTGGGGGCGTTCGTCGGCTTGCGCCAGAGAATCGTCGGAAGGACGTCAAAGCTGAGCGAAAGAAACGCCGAGATCACCCGCGCGTGGTTCGAGAAGAGCTGGAACCTGCCGCTGATGGAGCGGGTGGCGTCGCCGATGTTGACGCAGACGAAGCCACCCGGACGAAGCGCGGCGGCGACCTTGCGCCATACCTTGTCAAGTTCGGCGTGCATCGACTCGAATGACGCCTTGCCGTCGCCCGCGGCCAGCGCGGTTCCAACTTCCGGAGACATCGCGGCGAAGGCCTCGTCCCACATCTCGATCATCGGATAGGGCGGCGAGGTGATCACGAGATCGACCGACTCGGCGGGGACTCCCGGAAGCTCCCGGGCGTCGCCGATCATGACCGTATGATGGGTGCTGGTGCTGCGCACTTCCCGCCTCAATAGTTGAACGTGGTGACGTTGTTCGGCATGTGGCCTTTGACGGCAACGGTCAAAGTGACGGGGTTCCATTTGTTGCCGCGGAGCTTCTTGTCGCTTTCAAGGGCGACGGTTCTCTCTTTTATGTCAAGAAGCAGAATGCCCTTGCCGGTACAGGGATCAAGGCATTCGGCGAGGTCGGAACCTTTGAAGACGAACACGCCTGCCGATTTTTCCACTCCCGTCACCTCTTTCTTCCCCGCGCCCAGCAGCGGCGTGACGATGATGTTGCCGCCAGGGTTCCTGTAGACGAAATTCACCACGATCTCATCGGGTTTGAGCATGGCGTACGCGGGCGGCATTTCGAACGTGATCGGATACTTCGATCCGCCGGCGTTGTCGATCGTCTCCTTGAGGTGGTTGCCCGACATGATCATCCGCGAGGAGCCGCCTCCGGCGGAAAGCAGCACCAACTCGGGACCAACTTGGACAACGCCCTCGCCGCACGATTCGATGGCGGGAAACGTTTTGATCTTGTAGGTGTTGGAGAAAATTCCGCTGGGAAGTGAAAGATAGTTTCCCGTCTTGTCGCCCTTGCTGACAAGCGCGACGCAGGGGGTGGAACTCTTGAACGCGCCGCTTAAGGCGTTCTGCATTGACATGGCGACCGCGTCGGCCGTGAAAAGATCCGATCCCTCAATCAGCGACCAATGCCCGCCCTCGAACTTGAGCGGACGAATCATGCCAGGCGTCAGCAGGAACGCGCACACGGCTTTCACGCCGGTTGGCGGAACCCACGGTTTCATCTTCAATCCGTCGGGACCGCTTGTCAGTTCGGGGGCGGCGGCTTCCGAGCCAGACTCGCCACGGACGGAGTTGAAGGCGGAGAACTGACGGGTGGTGTTTGGGCTCATGGTCATGCCGTTCAGGCGGACGACGCCGGAGCGGCGCTGAACGTCGAGCGACTTCTGCACGAGACCCTGTTGGGGCTGTTGTGCCTGCGGACCGCCGAAGTTCATGCCGGGACGCTTGGCTCCGGAGCCAGCCGCCATGGCCATGGGCATCCACATGGAAGTCTCGTCGGGTGGTATCGAGGAGAGGATGACATCCTCGTCAGGAGCGGGAAGATCGATCGAGCATGCGGCGTCCGTGAACAATGAGCAGTACGCCTCAGTCGGCGCGCGCATCGATTTCGAGGGGGCGGCCACCGCCACGTCAAGAGCGGAGAAGATTTTCCCGCGCAGCCGCGGCCCGGCGTTGGAGCCCATAAGGATCAGCAGCGTCGACACGACGGCCACCACGGTGGCGGCGGCCCAGGCAAGCCCACGGCGCCGCAGGAGAATCCCGATGCCCATCACGGCGCCAAGGGCGAGGAAATAATAGACGAAGATCTTCTTGACGCGGCCGGATCCGGGAACGGGGAAGCCGGTCAGTTCGTCGAGACATTGCTGGTATTTCTCGTACTCGGCGAAAAAGGTTTGGCTATTGAAGAAAATCTTGAGAAGCTTCTCCCACACCACCCGCTCATACGCCGTCTCGTACAGGGGCACGGCGGAGAATCGGCAGGAGCCAAGACCGTACTTCTTCCATCTGAACACCGGGAACTCGCCTTGCGAGAGGAGGTCGACTCCCGAGCCGGAGGGAATGGACTCAAGGAAGTCGGCGCCTCTGCCGGGGAAACCTTTGAACTCGGGTACCAGCGTCTCAAGGGACTTCACAGTCAGCACTTTCCTGAGTCGCACAGGCTTCACGGGGAGAAGTTCGGCCCACGGCGTCTGCGCGGCGCCGAGCGTGCCTTGCGGGTCGGAGAACACCACAATACCGCCGCGGGCGACATAGTCGAGCAACGCCTGGAATTGTCTGGCGTTGTACGCGCTGTAGTCGGGGGCGACGAGCACGATGGCGGCCAGGCTCCGCAACTCGAGCCACGTCTCGGGGAAGTCCATCCGGCTGAGGAACGTGGCGAAGATTTTGTCCTTGAAGGCGGGGAGTTGGTTGAACGCGCCGAGGCTTGCGTCGCCGAGGTCGGTCACGACGCCGATCTGCCGCGCGGAGCCGGGGAGCTGGGAGAGGGCGATGTCCTCGCCGACCGCCGCCTGCTTGTCGCCGTCGACGAAGACGTCCAAACGGTATTTCTCGGAGCTTTCGATCATCACCGGGGTGCGGTAGTTGAAGGCGGTCTCCGGCGGGGCTGTCAGCACCTCGGAGAAGACGTTTCGTTGACCGAGCGAGAAGCCTTCCGCGACGACAAGCCTGAGCGTGATCTCATGGGAGCGTTTGTCAGGGTTCGATATGTGGCAGGCGAGGGTCGACCACGTGTTGCGCGACGCCCGCATCGATTGCCCCGTCTTGATGCTGGCCCGTGAGATCTCGGGTTTCGCATGGGCGGTCGGCTCCACTATGAGCATGCATGCAACTACCAAGCCCGCGACACGCATGCTCTTCAATAAAACAGTCGCGCAGTCACCCCTCATGCGGCCTCCTCGCTCCCTCGTTTGCGCTGAAGATGGAAAGAAAGGTTTACTATAGCCCCTCTGACAGATCGCGGCTACACGAAAAATTGACTTCATCAATCCCTTGATGGGGAAGGGTCAATTTCATTTATTGCCAATTGCGGCCGGAAACGCACTGGGCGAGGCGGGCAAAGACGCCTTTGGGTGTTTTGCCTTTTATGAACTGGTCCAGTTCGGTGATGAACTCGTCGGCTGATCTGAACCTGGCTTTCGGGTTTTTCTTGAGGGCGCGGGCGAGGAGGTGCTGGAGTCCCAGGGGGAAGTCAGGATCAATGGTTCTGGGCTTTGGGGGGCGTTTGCGCTGGATGTGGGCAAGATACTCGGAAACGCTGGGGAAGCTGTAGGGACGGCGTCCAAGGAGGAGTTCGTAGGCGACGACTCCGAGGGCGTAGATGTCGATCGCAGGGGTGGCTTGGCCTCGGAGGAGGTATTCGGGAGCGAGGTAGCAAGGGGTGCCGATCAAGTCGTCGACGTTGGTGAGGTTGGAACTGGGGAGGTGGCAGACGCCGAAGTCAGTGACCTTGACGTTCAGTTTGTCGTCGATGATGATGTTGTCGGGCTTGATGTCGCGGTGGAGGATGTTCTTGGAGTGGACCATGGCGAGAGCGGAGGCGACTTGGCGGAGGATGTGGAGCTTGTCGCCGAGGGCGAGGGGGGCATGCTCGGCGATGAGGGTGCCGAGGGATTTGCCTTGGCAGAGCTCCATGACAATGTAGGGGGAGCTTGCGTTGTCCAAAGCCCCGCGGCCGAACTCGACGAAGCGGACGATATTAGGATGGTTGAGTTGGGAGATGGCGTTGGCCTCATGGATGAAGCGCTGAAAGACGGCCTCTTGGTAGGCGTCGCAGTTGGAGCGGGTCTTGAGGAGTTTGAGGGCGAACTGGCGGTGGTTGTCCACGCGCTCGCAGCGGAAGACGACGCCGATGTTTCCCTCGCCGATTACCTGTATGATCCGGTAGTTGGAAATACAGCGGATAGTTTGGAGGGGTTGCGTGCTGCTGTTTGGCATGGGTGCTTCCGCCTGGCGCGCAAGCTGTTCCATCATGCGGGCATTGAGGATGATGTTGGCCAGTTGCACGGCTAGGGACATGGCCATGGCGACCACCGGTTCGGGGAAGGGCTCGGGCGAACGGCGCTGGAGAACCAGCACTCCGACACGCTTACCCGTGACGTTCATCGGCACGGACATGAAGGACTTGAACTGCAACTCCCCAGTATTCTCGAAAAGCTTGAAATTCGGATGCTTCTCCGGTTCTGAGAGGTTGAGTTCCTCTTGCCGGTCGAAGCAGAGTCCGGTCAAACCCTCGCCGGGGCGGAGGGTGATGCTGCCGATGGAGCTTGTGTCCAGGCCGAAGGTGGCGGAGAGCTCCAAGAGATCCCGCCGGGAATTATATGTGTAGACTGAGCAGACGTCGACTGACAGCGACTGCGCCAGCAAGGTGACGATCTCCGGCAGCACTGCCTGGCTGCTTGCGCCGGTGGCGATGATCTCCGAGATGTTCTTCAGTATTCCAAGGACTTCGCTATGCATCTGTTCCCGTCAATCTGAAACAATGGACTGATCGTCCCCACGCTGCTGCTGCCGAGAACATACCCCACACGCTAATCTATGCGTCCGCCGACCTGTATGCAAGGATCGCAAGGCGCGCGCCAAGGAGCCTGTCCCTGCGACTCTGCGAGCAGCGTGTTTGTGAATAAAAAAAGCCGGCCTCTTTATTGAGGAGAGGCAGGCTTAAGGTGTGATGGGAAGTGGGAGGTTACAGGCGGCGAGCGACGTCGCGGCCGTGGAGGACGCCGCGTTTGCTGGCCTTGACGAAGTCGATGAACTCCTTGATCTCAGGGAGCGGGGGAAGTTCTGCCTGGATTTTGGCGATCGCATTGGTGACGTTCAAGCCGCTTCGGAAGAAAATGGCGCAGAGGTCGCGGAGGGCGCGGATGGTCTCGTGCGAGAAGCCGTTCCGCTTGAGTCCGACATTGTTGATCGTTTTGACGGAGCCATTGCGCCCTTCGCCGATCATGAATGGTGGCAGATCCATTGAGATGACGGAACCGCCGCTGAGGACGGCGAGGCGACCGATCCGGCAGAATTGGTGCACGCCGGCGAGTCCGGAGATAAGGCAGTTGTCGCCGACCTCGACATAGCCGGAGATGCCGGCCCCGACGACCATGATGACCTTGTTGCCGAGTTTGCAGTTGTGGGCGACATGGGCGTTCGCCATGAGGAAGCAGCCGCTGCCGATGACCGTCTCGGTCTCCGGTTTGGTGCCGACATTGATGGTGACTCCCTCGCGGAAGATGTTGTTGTCGCCGATCCGCAGATAGGAGACGTGTCCCTTGAAGTCGTAGTCTTCAGGATCGGTGCCGATGCAGGCGCAGGGATAGATCTTATTGTTGGACCCGATGGTGGTGTGTCCTGCCACATGGCATTGGGCGATCAGTTTGCAGCCAGAGCCGATGGTCACATTGGGGCCGACGACGCAGAGTGGGCCGATCTCGGCGTCGTCCGCAATTGTGGCTTTGGGGTCGATGACGGCGGTGGAATGAATCTTGGGCATCGTTTTCTCCTGCGCGGTGTTTCGCTTTGATTTGTCTGTTGATTCCTCAGGCGCTATGCAGTTGGCGGGTGATGGTGGCGACGCTGGCGCGTATTTTCTCGTCGTTGGCGAGATCATCCTTGATCTTGTTGACGGCGTGGATGACGGTCGCGTGGTTTCTGGCGAAGGCGCTGCCGATCTCGGGGAGGGAGTGGTCGGTCATCTCCCGTGAGAGGTACATGGCGATCATCCGGGGAATGGCGATGTTGCGCGGTCGTTTGTTGGCGGTCAGGTCAGAGAGGCGCAGATCGAAATGGTCCGCCACCTTCTTCTGGATGGTCTCGATGGAGACTTTGGCTGCTTCATGCGAGATGGACGGGAGAAGGAGTTTCTCGGCGGTTTCGAGGTCGACATCCCTGCTGAAGAAGAGTGCGTAGGTGGTGAGTTTGGTCAGGGCGCCTTCAAGGACCTTGATGTTCGAGCTGATCTTGGAGGCGATATAGAAAAGCACCTGGTCGTTGATTTTGACCGTCTGCGTCTCCTGCTTCTTCTTGAGGATGGCCATTCTGGTTTCGAAGGAGGGGGGCTGTATGTCGATGGTGAGCCCGTTGCCGAAGCGGGAGACGAGTCTGGATTCGAGTCCGCCGATTTCGCTGGGGGGGCGATCGGAGGCGAGGACGATTTGCTTGTCATTGCTGTGGAGAGAGTTATAGGTGTTGAAAAACTCCTCCTGGAGTTGGGTTGTCTTGGAGAGGAACTGGATGTCGTCGATCATCAGATAGTCAACTT
Source organism: uncultured Victivallales bacterium (assembly GCA_964436735.1). GTDB lineage: Bacteria > Verrucomicrobiota > Lentisphaeria > Victivallales > GWF2-38-69 > CAYTFM01. The sequence goes on from CAYTFM010000046.1 coordinate 28,050, forward strand.
TGCGGAAGCGTTTCTGGAAGCTGTGAATCTTTTTGCTTTGGAGGGCTTCGACGTAGAGGTTCATCAGATTTTCGCAGGTGAGGTACTCGATGACCAGATGTTTGGAGACGGCGGCGTGCGTGATCGCCTGAAGCAAATGAGTTTTCCCGAGGCCGGTGCCGCCATAGATGAAGAGCGGGTTCAGCATCTTGCCGGGGGCGCGGCTGACCGTCAGGGCGGCGTGGTAGGCGAACTGGTTGCTCTCCCCCACCACGAAGTTTTCGAAGGTGTGTTTGCCGAGGCAATTCAGGGTGCGGGGAGATTCCTCGGGCATAGTGGTCAGTTCGGCTTCGCGCTCGTCGTCGATGAGCGCAGCATCGGGGGACAGGTGGCCGGGCTCGAACGCGAGTTCAACCACGGCGCCTGTTTCCGCGGCCAAAGCCTCGGCGATATGCTGCCGGTAGTGCTCGTTGAGCCAGTCGGCGAAGAAGTCGTCCGAGACGCCGAGGAGCATCTTCCCGCCTTCCACGCGTAGAGGCACGATAGGGCGAATCCAACAGTTGAATGTGTCCTCGCTGAGGAGGGCTTTGAGCCGCTGAGAGGCCCTGTCCCATATGGTGTCGATTTTTTTCATCTCAATTCCACTCCACTGACTGGCGAAACGCTGTTGAAAGACGATTTTATCAACAATCGAGTTTGTTTCAGATTGGATGAGGTGTTTTTACTCCAGAAAAGACTGATCCGGATGTGCCGTCGGTACGGGGTGCGTCCGACTGGGCGACGCGCCAGTGTTCCTTCGTCTGGTTCCCTTTTTCAGAGCTAATCCGGTGTCTGGAGCCAATCTGCGCGGAGGCCCGGAGGCGTCCATCATGCAAGCCGGTTTGCGCGGTTTTGTCTAACTCACGCATTCCGCGTGAGTAAGCGAAGAACGCCCCACGGTTATGAACAGTTGTCAACAAGTTATCAACAGGCACCCACTTTGCCACAGGGCAGTATAGAATGTACAGCTCGGCACCTCTTTGGCAAACAGGAGGAGAAAGGCGGAAGCCATCGCAGCTTTCGTAAGTCATTGGGAGGCGTTGAAATATTTTTTTTTCAGATTAATTTTCATTGAACACTCTTGACACGGTACCATGATTTGGAATGAGCTCTACCATACTATTCAACGTCGATTACTGCCTCACGCCGCATCGCCGGATCGCTCATGCGAGCATCCTGTGCGAGGACGGCGTGATCACCGCAGTCGGAGGCACATCGGCCTTTGAGACGGATATCGCCTCGCGCTCCGAGGGGGTCGTCATCCACAATCTTCCGGACTGCTATGCGCTGCCGGGGTTCATCGACACGCATATCCACGGGGCTGGCGGCTTCGACTCCAGTTCGGCTGACGAGGGGACGGAGGATATCACGTTGATGCGCAGGACTTTAGCTGGGCACGGGATTACCTCGTTTCTGCCGACGCTCGTCACCCGTCCCCGGGAGCGGTTCTTCGCTGCCCTCCGGGCGCTTGTCAACGTCGTTGGCGCGGACGGGCCGGGGGCGGAGCCGGTCGGCTTGCATCTCGAGGGGCCGTACTTGAATCCGCAGAAGCGCGGGGCGCAGGACGTCTCTGCGATCCGTCCCATCGACCTTGGCGAGGCGCGCGAAATTGTCACCGAGGGGCGGGGCAAGATCCGGATCATGACCTTCGCACCGGAGCTCGAGGACGCCATCCCCCTGATCGAGTTGCTGAGGGAGAACCGCATCATCCCCTCAATGGGGCACAGCATGGCCGACGACGAGTCCGTCACCCGGGCGGTTGACGCCGGGGCGACCCACTGCACGCACCTCTACAACGGCATGCCCACTCTGCATCACCGCTCGGTGGGGCTTACCGCTGTCGCCCTCACCGACGACCGCATCACGATCGAGATCATCCTTGACGGCTACCACATCCATCCGCGGATGGTCGATCTCGCTTGCCGGGTGAAGCCTCCCGACAAGATCATCGGGGTGAGTGACGCCATCCAAGGGGCGGGGCTTTCCGACGGAGCGTTCCACCTCGACAAAACCAGGATATACGTGCAGGACGGCCACGCCATGACCGACGAGGGCATTATTGCGGGAACCACACTCACGCTTGAGCGGGGATGGCGGCATCTCGTCTCCTATTCGCGGCTCGACCCGTCCGCCGCCGCCGCCTGCATCACGATCAATCCGGCGCGTTGTTTCGGCATCGAAGGGAAGGGCGAGCTCCTGCCGGGACGCAGGGCGGACATTGCCTTCTTCGACTCGGCGACGAACAAGGCCGTGCTGACGGTGCGGGACGGGCGGGTCATCTACGCCTCCGAGGAAATCACCAAGGCGCATGCCATTTCCGTCGGCGGAGACACTCGCTAAATGAACCGCTACGAACTTCTCGACTCAGGTGGTTTGCGAAAACTTGAACGGCTTGGCGGCGTCAAAGTTGTCCGTCCCGCCGCCAACGCCGTGTGGGTGCCTTCTCTGCCGGAGCGGGAGTGGCAGGACGTTCACGGCGAGTTCGAGCGCGGTCCGGGCGGCAACGGCGAGTGGACGTGGAAGAAACGGCCGCCCGCCGAGTGGGAGATCCAACTTGGCTGCCTCACGATGATCACCAAGCCCACCGGTTTCGGGCACCTCGGTTTTTTCCCGGAGCAGGCGGACAACTGGGATTGGCTGCGGGGCGTGGGGGGGCGGCTCGGATCCCGCGCCGAGGCGCTCAATCTTTTCGCCTATTCGGGCGGCAGCTCGCTCGCCATGGCGCAGGCCGGGTTGGCCGTCACCCATCTCGATGCCGCGAAGGGAATGGTCGACTGGGCGAAGCGGAACCTCGAGGCGAATCCGTCGATACCCAAGACCATCCGGTGGATCACCGACGACGCCCTCAAGTTCCTCGACCGTGAGCTGCGAAGGGAGCGGAGTTATGCGGGGATCGTCCTCGACCCGCCCTCGTTCGGCCGTGGCGCGAAAGGAGAGGTCTGGAAGATCGACGAAAGTCTGCCCGCGCTTCTCGTCAAGTGCCGGGAGTTGATGGGAAAGACGCCGAAGTTCCTTTTGCTCAGCTTGCATAGCCAGGGCTATACGCCTGCTTCCCTTGAGCGGCTCGTCGCCTCTCTCATGCCAGGCGGGACCGTCAAGGCTGGCGAGATGTGCGTGCCCGAGGCTACTGGCAAACGGCTGCCCGCGGGGGTCTACGCCAGATGGACCGCTATCTGAAATCCGACGAAGTACGAAATAATTCAATGTTGCCAGGTTTCAGGTGTCAGGAAAGAAATTTCCATACTGAACACTGGAAGCTGAAACCAAGTTGCGACCGAAACGGCCGCCACACTCATAAAGGTGCTCCGCATGTCGGCAAAAGTTGAAATAGCAAAATCTGGCGTATCCTTCGGGACGGCGTTGGCGATTGTCATCTCATGGACGGCCAATAAGTCCATTCTGTGGGCGATCATCCATGGCATTTGCTCATGGTTTTACGTGATCTACTATTTTTTCAGATATCACCACGCCTAATGCTTGTCACCAGCGTCCAAAATCCGAGGATCAAGGCTGCGGCCGCGCTGAAGGATCGGCGAGGGCGTGAGGAGTCCGGACGGACTCTGGTCGAGGGATACCGCCTCATCACCCGCGCGCTGGAGTCGGGCTTCCCTCTGGAGGAGTGCTTCTACTGTCCCTCCATGTTCATCGGCGTCAACGAGCAGGCCCTTCTGCGGCGGCTCGAGGAGGCGGGGGTCTCTCTTGTCGAGGTGGCTCCCCGGGTGCTTGAGAAGATTTCCTACCGGGAACGGCCCGAGGGGCTTGCCGCCGTCGGACGCTTCGCGATGAGGGGGCTTGAGAGCCTGCCAGTCGTAAAGAATGGGCTGTATCTGGTGGTCGAGGGGGTGGAGAAGCCCGGCAACCTCGGCTCGATCCTGCGTTCGGCGGACGCCGTCGGCGCCGTCGGCATCCTGCTTTGCGACAAGCGCACCGACCTCTACAATCCCAACACGCTCACCGCCAGCACGGGCGCGGTCTTCTTCCTGCCGGTCGCCGAGTGCGGCCAAGACGAGGCGCTGGCGTGGCTGCGTGGCGCTGGTGTGCGTATTCTCGCCGCCACCCCGCACACCGACAAGGCGCATTACGACGTCGACCTCACCACGGGGGTCGCCATCGCCGTGGGGGCTGAACAGTACGGGCTCAGCGCCTTTTGGCTCGACAAGGCCGATCTGAATGTGCGCATCCCCATGGCCGGCAAGACCGACTCGCTCAACGTCGCCATCGCCGCCAGCGTCCTCCTCTTCGAGGCTGCTCGCCAGAGGGCGGCGAGGTAAGAAAGAAGTCATTGGTCAGTGCGCCCGCTTTCGCCGAGGCGATGTTAATCCATGAAAGAAACATGCGGCGTCCCGAAATGGCGCGGGGAGCGCGCTCCCGTGGGCGCACTTAGGTCTTGTGGTTGTTAGTTTCATTGGAGTGGTCATTGGAATCAACTAATGGCCAATGAATGTAAGGAAGCACTGCTATGAGAAACGCGATACTGATAGTGGCCTCGCTGCTTGTTGGGCTTCTGCTCGGTAGTTGGGGTTTGAAGAGCGATTTGAAGAAGGCGAAAAAAGAAATCGTCGACTTGCAGGCGATGGTCGACAAGGCGAAAAGCGGGAAGAAGAGCTTGTCGGGGTTTTCCTCGCTCATCTCGTTGCCTCAAGCGAATGATGCGGGATCGCGGAAGATCCAGCGGGCGAGGCCCGTTCGCTCGAAGCACAAAACCAGTGCGGCATCCACGCCCGTCGCGTCCGAGTCAGTCACAGACGATTCGACAAGTGCGGACTCGGAGAGGCCGGGCAAGATGAAGGACGAGATCAAGGCGGCGGCGGATCTGTGGCGCAGTCGCGTGGCGTTGGCCAGGGACAGCTTTCTGGCGAACGTGGGGCTGAACGAAGCACAGTCGATTCAGTTCGACGCTGTGATGGGCGATATGAACAAACGGCTGGGGGAGAAAATCCAAAAGTGGGCGGACGAGTTGAAGAGTGCGGACACGGCTTCGACGGAGACGGGGGTGCGGATGTTTAGCGACCTTAGCAGCACGCTCGTGCAGACTTACGATGAACTTGACCAGACCATGCCGTCCGACTGGCGGCAGAAATCCGGCGATGAGTTTAAGGTGCTGGACTTTATTGATCCTGATGTCGCCACCCCTCTTGTGGACGTCGAAGACAAGCTTGTGCCCCCCGGGACTGGTGACGAGGGGGTGGACGAGGAGAGTGGGAAAGCCGAATGAGCGTCAAACCGCTTACCTCCATCGGCATCGTGGCTCGCCACGAACTGACCGACTCAGTCCGCAGCATGCGCGCGCTGGTGATGATTGTCCTGTATCTCGCGGGGTCGATCGCCGCCACATGGGGGTTTCTGATCATTCTGCGCGAGTATGAGTCGATTCTGCAGCAGCAGATAGGACTGAAGCCGTCGGGGACGACCGGCGGCGTTACGGCGGCTCTATGGAAGTCACAGAGCTTTAGAGACTTGCTGACGAGTCTGGTGAAGGATCAGGAGTTGGCGAAAAGTCTTCTCAACATACCTCCTCTTGGGCTTTTCTACGGATGGCTCTCGTTCGCCTTCGCTCCGATTTTCGTGATGTTGGCCTCCGCTTCGCGTATCTCGGAGGAGGTGTCGAGTGGTTCCGCGCGCTTCGTTCTTTTCCGTTCGTCGCGCTTTTCGTGGATCATGGGGAAATTCCTTGGCCAAGCGGGGCTGCTCATGCTGGCGCTTCTGATGAGCGCGGCGGGTGCGTGGTGTGTGGGATGGTATCGCATGGCGTATTTCGAACCGTGGCTGACGGCGCAGGCCATGTTCCTGTTCGCCTTGAAGGCGTGGATATACGCGTTGGCGTTTCTTGGGGTGGCGACGGCCATCTCGCAGCTCTGCTCATCGCCGAATCTCGCTCAAGCGCTGGGATATGTCGCCTTGATCGCCATGTCGGCGTTGAACGCCGCCGCCTCCTACTTTTCAGGATCCGGTTGGCGCCGCGCATGCGATCTTGTCGAAATGCTGCTGCCCCAGGGGCACCGGCTGGATTTGTGGCGGCCCGACATGGCGCACATGGTGTCTGCCGGAGTGTTTCTGCTGGCGTTGAGCTTCGCTTACCTTTCTGTCGGATACGCGTTTTTCTCTCGGAAGAACTTATGAGCGCCGCGTTGGAGATGCAAGGGGTGGTGAAATGCTACGGACGGCGCAGGGCGTTGGACGGCATGGATCTCGCCGTGCCGGCAGGATCGATATTCGGTCTGGTCGGCAGCAACGGCGCGGGGAAGACCACTTCTTTGGCCGTCAGCGTCGGGTTCCTGATCCCCGCCTCGGGTACGGTCAATCTTCTCGGGGAGGGGCCGTTCAACCCATCCATCCACACGGGGCGGGTGTCGATCCTTCCGCAGGATTCCCGTCTGCCGCCGTACTCACGGGTTGAGGAGTTGCTTCGCTTCTACGGACGGCTCCAGGGATTGTCCGAGAAGGAGCTTTGCAGCTCTATCGAAGACGTCTTGGAATGGACGCATCTCACAGACCGCCGCCGCTCCGCCATCAAGACGTTGTCGCACGGGATGATCCGACGCGTGACGATCGCCCAGACGTTTCTTGGAAACCCCGAACTGGTGCTGCTCGACGAGCCGCTGAACGGTCTGGATCCGCGGGAGGCGAGCCGCGTCAGGGAGATCATCCGGCAGCGCCGCGGACGGCAGACCATTCTCATCAGCTCGCACAACTTGAACGACATCGAGTTGGTCTGCGACGCGGTCGCCTTCATCGAGGCGGGGAAGGTCGTGCGGCAGGACTCGCTGGAGGCGATTGTCAGACGAGGCCACAGCGTCACCTACCGTCTTCAGGGCGGAACTGTGCCTCTGGAGGAACTTAAGACCCTCCTGCCGCACTGCGCCTGGGACGAGGATCCCGCCGGGGAAAAACTGACGGTCCGTTTTAATGGCGTTTCATACTGCGAGGCGGACATTAACGCGGCCATCTTGCCGGTGCTTCTGCGCGGCAGGGTGGGGATTTTGGAGATCCGCCGCGGCTCTGACCTTGAGAGCGAATACCTGGCGGTCACGGAGCGCGGGCAACCTCCCAGCAGGACGAATGGGTGCGCCTCGGGTGGCGCGCAAGTCTGAAAACCTACGGTGCGCGCAAAAGAGGCGCATCTTTCTCGGGGCCGTCTTTTTTCATTGCGGCGATCATGTCCAGACGCATGGCTGCGTGCTTCCTCATCTGCGGCGGTTTCGTCTCCTCGGCGAGAAGCCGGTAAAACCCCTCGGCCTCCTTGGTCTTGCCCAGCAGAAATTTGCACTCGGCGATCTGGTAGAGATAATTGACATTCGTCAAAGGCTCATCGTCATTCCCCAGCGAATCAAGAATCTCCTCCGCCTTTTGGAACTGACCGAGTCCGAGGAGCGACGCGGCGTAGTCGGTCGCCACTTTCTCGTCCTTGGGATTGGCTTGCTGGAAGGGGGCAAGCACCTCTTGTGCCTTGTCAAACGCCGAACGGGAGAGCAGATCCCTGGCGAGGCAGAGCGCCGCAGGCCGCGAGGTGGGTTTCGAGGCGTACGCCTTGGCAAAGTACTCAAGCGCCGTCTCGTCGTTCGTATTCAGTTCCCTGATCGATAATCCGTAGGCGAGGAAGTCCTCCGAGCGGAAGAGTCCGTGCGAGGTGGAGCGCCAGCCGAACGCGAACAGGACGAACCACACTGCGCAGAATGCGCACGTGGCGGTGGCGACGTGCCATTTACGAGTCACCCCCATTTCTACGAGCCTCAGGAATGGATACACAGCTCCCACGCAGAGCACCGGGGCGAGGACGATGCGGTACCGGGCCAGCGGTAAGAACATGATCATGGGAATGGACACGGCAACCACATAGCACAGCAACGCGCCAGACCGGGAGCGTCTCCTGTCCCCGCCAAGATACGACACGAGAAGCCAGAGAAGTCCTGCCGTCCCCAGCGGGATCAAGAAGAGTGGTCCAG
>CAYTFM010000047.1:0-7911 GCA_964436735.1 uncultured Victivallales bacterium
CTGGGGGAGGCGGATGGTGAAGACGCAACCGCCGCCCGTGTTCTCGGCGGCGCTGATCGAGCCGCCGTGCGCCTCGATGATGCGTTTGCTGACGTGAAGCCCGAGTCCGGTCCCCGCCGCCCCTTTGGTGGAGTGGAAGGGGCTGAAGAACTGCTCCGGGTCGACGCCGCGGAGGCCGATGCCATTGTCGGCGACGGTGAGCGTGGTGTGCTCTCCTCCCTTCATCGCCGACAGTTCGATAACGCCGTGGAAAGAATTGTCGTCTAAGCGTTTGGCGAGGATGGCCTGCTCGGCGTTTGTCAGCAGGTTCATGAGGACGCGGTGGATCCCCGAGGGATCCACCTGGGCGATGAGGTGGCCGCCTTCGTATGGCTTGAGGGAGAGGGTGATGTTGTTGTGGGCGAATTGGGGCGAGAGAATCCGCCCGAGCTCGCGGAGGATGGTGTTGAGGTCGTGCAGGACGAAGCGCATCTGCTTGTCGCTGGAGGCGTTCAGGATGTCCATGACGACCCCCTCGATGCGGCGGTGGCCGATGCGGAGCAGGCTCCAGGCCTCGAGGGCGGTCTCGATGCTCCGGTCGTCAAGTCCCGCCTTGAGCAGGTTGAGTCCGGCGTCGAGCGAGGCGAGCATGTTCTTGACGCAGTGCGAGAGTTCGGCGGTGTTCATGCCGGTGGCGAGCAGAAGCTCGTTCTTGGCGTTGAACTCGACCATGCGTTTGTGCTCGACCGCCATTCCCGCTGAGACGGCGAGGAAGGCGAAGAGGCGCACGTCGTCCTCGGCGAGACGGCTGGCCGGACCATCGGCGATCAGGTAGATGACGCCGTTGAGATGGCGTCTTCCAAGCAGCGGCAGGCAGATGACAAGATCGGGCGTCGGCCCGGCGCCGGCCGCCAGGATGGCCTCGAAGCGGTTCTTGACGTGCTCGACAAGCTGGTTGTCGATTTCTTCGGCGCGGGGGATGCCATGCGCCCCCTTCGCGTCGGCCGAGCGCGAGGCCGTGGGCGTGAGACGTCCGGACTTCAAGTCGTACTCGAGGAGGAACCCTTTGCGCGCCCCGGTTGCGGCGAGGAAGGCACGGAGGATCTTTTGCGAGGTGTCCTCGTCCGATTCGATGATCGTCATCACGCGGTGGAACTGATGGATCGTCAGTAGCGTGCGGTTGGCGGGGGAGTTCCCGCCCCCTGGCGTTTCGAAGGCCGATTTCGCGGATGGGTCGAGCGAGACGGGACGGACACTGCACAGGATGGTCTTGTCGGACTTCAGTGAAGGTCCCGCGGGGGCGTCGCAGAGCACCTTGAGGACGATCTCGCCGAGGCAGAAGCAGCTGTTGAACGGCAGCTGTGTCTTTTCCCGTAGGCGCTGCCCGAAGAGCCAGGTGCCGTTGGTGCTGCCCAGATCCTCGATATGGCAGGCGCCGCGCTCAAGGCTGAGCTTGCAGTGGAGCCGGGAGACCGATTTCTCGTTGAGGGGAATGTCGGCCTGCGTCGAGCGGCCAATCGTCAATGCGGGTTTCTCGAAGGGGAACACGTTTCCCTCGAGTGGTCCGCTGAGGACCGCGATGGCGACGGAGGCTGGCTCATGTGTTTTCAAATGTCGTCGAGGAGTGTTTTCATGCGTGGTGTGCCCTACAGGGTGTTATTTACTTGTTCATCCGCAGAAGCTTAGCATCATCGAGCGCGTTTTTCAATGACAGTTCCGCCACCACACCTGCGGCAACTATTGTATCAAACGCCACACGCATAGAACATTTCAGGAAATGGCATAAAATTTTCGCATGACTATTGACACCCCCTTCATCCATGGTATATAATTGTTGTGATATAACAGAATTGGCGATAACGTATAACAGGATTGCGCATGGTTCCCTCAGATGACACTCTTGCTTTGACGAAGCGCATTGCGTCGGAATATGCAGCGTTGGGCGACGACGCGGGGCGCGACAAGTTCCGCCGCATCAAAAGCGCCATCATAAAAAGTCTTGTGTCCTCCGCTGTGGAGGATCGTTTCCCAACCATCCGCTCCCTGAGTGAAAACCTTGGAGTCACTCCTGTGCCAGTTCAAAAGGCTGTCACCGAGTTGATCGCCGAAAACCGCCTCTATTCCAACGGCCGCGTCGGACTGTTTGTCAAAACACCTACCGCCGATATCTCTTCGAACTCCTCCGTCGAACCCCGATATTGCTTTGACATTCTGTTCAATGAGCAGTCCGAGCATATCCATGGGCTGATGATTCAGGTGCTGGCAGTGCTGCGCGAGCAGCTTTCCCGCCTTGAGATAAGCCTTTTATATGAGCCGGGCGCAAGGAATTCCTATGATCTGTATATCCAGAACGAGCTCCCACCGGAGACTGCCCCGTTGGATCTCGCCGATTCCGTTAGGCATGAGGTGGCGCGCGGCACTCTGGTGCTATCCGACGCGCACACCGCTCCTCTTGCGAACAAGACGTATTACTTTATTTGGAATCGCGATCTTTTGAGGAAAAAGAAAGTTCCGGTACCCATCATACACGACGTTCGCGGAACAAAGGGAGTATTTCGAGCTTCTTAAAAAAAGTTTTGAGATTCCCGTGCTTTCGTGGCTGCGTCCAGACTACCTGGTGGGAAGGCGGTTTTCTGATCTGCTCCCCATTTTGAAAAGCGGTTGCTCTTGCGGCGCGCCGGAAGCTCTTGACACGGTGCGCCTATTGAACGATGTGCTGGAGTTTTGTGATCTTTGGGAATACGAAAAGGACAGTCATGCGGTGAACAGCTTTTTGCATGGGGTACGCCCTGGGATGGTGATCCCGACCACCTCGCTGTTCGGCGTGAGGCCCTCCATAAAGAGGTTTGAACGGGGCTACTAGCCCGTTCTCGGTTGCGATGACGCCTTGATCTTTGTTCCAACTCCTATCAAAATGCCAGCCCGCTACGACGCATTTTATGAGGGTGTCCAGATTCTGAAGGTGCTGCAGTCGGAGGAGGTTCAGCGCGTCTTTTGGGAGGAGGATTACATCACAGTCCATGGGAAAGGGAAACATCTGCCTGGCGCGCTCAGCCATGCGGCGCAAAAAGCCAGCATCATCCTTTTCGGCGACGATAGGGACAGTTATCTGCGCCATACCGTTCTACGCTATGAAATGCTCATGACCGGTGTGTACAAGAAAGAGCGCAAGACCGCTATCGAAAACATTTTCGAATATTCACATGCGATTATCAGAAATTTCCAGGACGGCGACATATGTCGCGGGAAGCATCTATGAGTCTTTGCGCGTGTCCAGAGTGTGGACTTCATCCCGAAGGAGGTACTCGAATGTCGCATACGATAAGAATGAGCCGGATGTCCGTCCTGTTCGTTGAGGTGAAACCGAAGCGTCATCTAAGGCGGAGGGATGATTTCACCTTGGTTGAATTACTGGTGGTGATCGCCATCATCGCCATTCTGGCGGCATTGCTGCTGCCCGCGTTAGGCAAGGCAAAGGAGATGGCAAAACAAGCTGCCTGCGCCTCCCAGTTGCGGCAGGTATGGCTCTGCCAGAACTCCTACTCTGATGACAACAACGATTGGGTCGTGCCGTACAAGACGAAAGGACCTGACGCGAAGAACTATTGCTGGACATACTTTCTGCGCGACTACCTTGCGCTGCCCTACCAGTCGGCAAACTTGCCAAGGACCATCCTGCGTTGTCCGGTGGAGAACTACAATTTGTCCGGAAACTGGTCCACTTGGACGCCAACCAGCTTTGGGCTCAACTACTACTGCGGCGACATCGTCGCAGGAGGTGAAGTCCCTCGTTTCCGGCACAACAGGCTGCCTGCTCCTTCGCAGACTTCCTTACTGTCGGACGCCATAAATGGCGTGAATTATTTTTCAACCCCTACAGAAGTGGACATACGGCATGGCATGGGTGTCAATGTTATGTTTATTGATGGCCATTCCTTGCATTGTAACTACTTGGAGTTGAAAGCGCTTAATAACACCAACAGCGCTTTCATGGACGGCGTGCCCTAAAAACTCAAGAAGCGCGGGCAAGTCCATGGCGGGCGGGAAAGTGCCAATGGTTTTACCCAGTTGGAGTTCACGTTTCAGCGTGTTCGCCGCCTTCAGTAATCCGCCGCGGTGGATTGAACTCCACTAGGTTGCGACATCAATTTCCAAGAACGATAAAGCGATAGAACCCCAACAGTAAATGACTAAAGGAGGCTCCATGAGAAGAAACGCGCAAATAGTCAGTGTGGCCGTGTTTTCTTTGGCGATGCTGATTACGGGTGGCTGCAAGACGGGAACGGATGCGGAGTCATTGCGAATCGTGAAGGACGGCGCCACGGATTACGTGGTCGTGACCGGCACGAATGGCGGCTACGACCAGTTTGCGGTCAGCGAGTTTCAGGAGATCATGGAGAAGAGCACCGGAGCGCGGTTCGTGTCCGTCAAAGCTGGCTCGCCTGAAGCGGCCTCCGCCAAGAAAAGGATTCTCATCGGCGACTCTCCCGAGGTCCGCAACATAGTGGGGGACAAGGTCATGTCTGGATTGCGGAGCCAGGAGTCTCTGGTCACCCGCAGCGGCGACGACATTGTCATCGTCGGGGGTGGGAATCACGGTACGCCGTACGGCGTCTACTCGTTCCTCGAGCGGGAAGTCGGCTATCGGTGTTTCTCATGGGATGATGACGGAGAGTTGATTCCTCCGCACAAGGATTTGACGTACTCAGGCAAGGAATGGCGCGAGCTCCCAGCTTTCGACCATATGCGTTCGGATTTCATGCTGCCTTTTTGCGTGAAAAACGCTTCGCTCTTCCAGTACCGGAATCACGGAGACGTGCGTTTCCCAGAGCGTACCAAGATGAAGGACCTTGTGGCGGCGGATCTTCCAAGTCTGGATGGCGGACATGGTTTCTACCTCTACATCACAACGGAGCGGACGAAAAACTATTACCAATGGGACGAGTCCAAGGACTATTTCAAGACGAATCCCGAGTTCTTCAGTCTTAACAAGGAAGGGAAGCGCACAGACAAGCTCCAGCTTTGCTTCTCGAATCCCGAGTTGAGAAAGGAACTGACCAAACGAATTATCGAGCGCGGGAAGCGGATGGGCGGCAAAGGCGTTCTAACCATTGGGGCCAACGATTGGCCGGGCCAGTTCTGCTGCTGCGAGGAATGCAAAAAACTTGAGGAGAAATACGGCTGTATCGGTGGACCGCTTTTCGATTACCTCCTGGAGGCCTGTCCGCAGGTGGGCAAGGAATTGCCCGGCATCATGATCAGCACGCTGGCCTATCGAAAGGCACAGACAGAATGTCCGCCAAGGAACATCGGGAGGATGCCAGACAACTTTATATGCGATTTCGCTCCCGTGGACGACGACATGGGGCAGACGCTTGATGGAGCGAGAAATCTTGGCACGCTGAAGAACCTTCAGGAGTGGCGCAAAATCGCCACGCACATTACGTACTGGTACTATAGTTGCATCGAAACCGCTCCGTTCGGCGTGGTGGAGCGCCTGCGGACGGATTACCGAATCGCCTATGAGAACGGAGTGCGCGGCATTGGCATCTGTGGTTTTGGGACGCCGGGGATGTACCCGATGCAAATCTATCTGTCGCTTAGACTCTCAATAGATCCCTACCAGGACGCCTCCGTGTTGGTCAAGGAGTACACCGACTACATGTACGGTGCCGCCGCCGCCGACCTGCGCACGTACATCGACGATTTGGAGAAGGTATGGAAAGGGAATCAGCGGTACTTCGGGCTTTACGGCCCCGGCAAGGAAATGCTCTGCTTCACCCCGGAGCTGCTGATCCGTTGGCAGGCGATGTTCGGCTCCATGGAGAAGACGCTCTCAGGAAAGACGCGCGAGCTGAAAAATCTGTCGCTGGCCCGCTGGGACGTGGACATGCTGTGCCTCGATCATTATGCGAGAATCAAGAAGGCGTTCCCCAATTGGGATACCACCCCCGACATGTTGATTGCGCGTATGCGGAAGGTCGTCATTCCTATTCGATTCAATCTGGTCAACCCCAAGGATAAGGCGGAGGTCGCGTATCTTATGGCCATCGCGGCGGACAAGCCGATTCCTTCCCCGTTGGACAAGTTGCCCTCGTGGCAAGTCAGGCAGATTCCACTATGCGGCGAGCACGACGTCAAAGACCAGGACGCCGTCTGTGGTAGGGCTAAATATCAAAATTTAACCGAAGGAAAGCTCGGTCAATCCAAGACTGTGTCATACGACATTTACGATCAATCGGTGAAAAAGACGCTCGGCCATGGGACTGTTGACGTCAGCAAGGCGGAGGCGAACACGTATGCCCCATTTCTCATTTGCAAGACAACCATTTCCCGCGGGGGATTTCTCGCGCTTGACGCATGGCATATAAGCGCGACGCTCGCGCCATACTATCCTGAGGGCGACGAACACCGGGAGTTTGAAATCTGGGCGTCTCTGAAGTTCACCGGTCCCACGTTCGACAAGGAGAGCAAGGAGAAAAACGACAGGATGCTGTGCGACCGGATATTCATTGTCGACAGAGCCGCTGTCAAGGTGGAGTGAGCTCGTGAAATCGGGGAATTGATCAATCAATCATTGACTGGAGAGCCAAGGATGTCTTCACCTTCAAAGAAATTCAGAATGCGAGAACGGCAGATTGATTTGAATGATGAATATGATGTGATTGTCGTCGGAGGAGGACCTGCGGGATGCGCCGCCGCGGCGGCGGCGGCCAGGGAAAACGCGAAGACATTGCTGATTGAAAGGGCAGGCGCTCTTGGAGGCATGGGAACTCTTGGACTTGTTCCCTGGTTCTGCGGATATGACGACGGTGAGAAGATGATTGCGCGCGGACTGGCTGAGCACATCCGACTCGCCCTCGGCACGACGTCCATCGATCCGGAGCGTCTGAAGCGCGTATATGACGATCTCGCGGCTCGTTACGGGGTGAGCATTCTATTCCTCACCCAGTTTTGCTCCGTCGAGATGTCGGACGACGGCAGTATCGGCGCGCTGCTGGTGTCTAGTAAGTCGGGGCTTGGCGCCTATAGAGCAAAAGTCTATATAGACTGCACTGGAGACGGTGACGTGGCGGCAATGGCTGGCGCGCCATTCGAGAAGGGAGATGGACACGGAGAGCTTCAGCCAGCCACCCACTGCTTCACGCTCACCAACGTCGACCCTTACGACTGCTGGTATAACCCGCAGCGTCCCGCCGGTAGCGCCCCGAGCATTCATAGCTATGATCCTGAAAGCCCGGTACGCAAAGCCATCACGTCAGGCCGGTATCCGCTTATCGCCGATCTACACTCCTGCTCCGCCCAGATCGGCGCGAGGACGTATGGCTTTAACACGGGACACGTGTTTGACGTTGATAGTTCTGATCCGGTCAGCGTCTCCAAGGCGTTAGTTCATGGGAGGAGGCAGGCGGCCCAGTACTGTCAGGCGTTCACGGAGTTCCACCCAGCGTTCGCCCATTCGTTTCTTGTCGCGACAGGGGCTCTTTTAGGTGTGCGTGAATCCCGCCGCGTCATTGGCGACTATGTGTTGACGATTGATGATTATCTGGAGCGGCGTAGTTTTCCTGACGAGATCTGCCGTAACGCGTATAATATCGACGTGCATGGGTCAAGGCAAGAGGCTGAATCGATGGCTGCTCAAGACATCGAAACTCTCAAGAAGAAAATCCATCAGGGGATCAAACAACTAGAAAACGGGGAGAGTTACGGTGTCCCTTACAGATGCCTGACTCCTAAGTGTCTTAAAAATGTACTTGTGGCAGGACGTTGCATCTCAACTGACAGGCAGGTTAACGGAAGCATCAGGATTATGGCCTGCTGTCTCACCACCGGTGAAGCGGCAGGAGTCGCTGCCGCCCTGGCTGCTGGAAGTTCATGGAATACACATCAGGTCGACACGCTGAAGCTTAGGGAAAAACTTAAGGAGCATGG
>CAYTFM010000047.1:8005-13108 GCA_964436735.1 uncultured Victivallales bacterium
TCATGAGAAGAAGCATGCAAGTAGTCGGTGCCGCCGCGCTTTCTTTGACGATGTTGATTGTGGATGGCTGCAAGACGATAACGGTTGCGGAGCCAATGCGAATCGTGAAGGACGGCGGCACGGATTACGTGATCGTGACTGGCGCGAACGGAGGCTATGACCAGTTCGCCGTCGGCGAATTCCAGGAGATCATGGAGAAAAGCACTGGCGTCAAGTTCAAAACGGTTGCGGTCGACTCGCCGGAGGCCGCTGGCTCCACCAAGAGGATTCTCATCGGGGATTCGCCGGAAGTCCGAAAGCTGCTCGGCGACGCGGCCGTGTCCGCTCTGAAGAACCAGGAGTCGCTGGTGACAAGGCGCGGCGACAACCTCATCATTGTCGGCGGCGGCAACCATGGCACGCCCTACGGCGTCTACTCATTCCTGGAGAAGGAAATCGGCTACCGTTGCTTCACCCCCGGGACAGAAGGGGAGTTGATCCCCCCGCGCAAAGATGTGGCGTACTCCGGGAAAGAGTACCGCGAGCGCCCAGCCTTTGACTTCTCACGGGGACTGTATATGCTGTACCTCTACGAGAAAAACGCGCCGTTGTTCCAGTATAGAAATCGGGGAGATGTCAGGTACCCTGAAAACACGAAGATGAAAGGTATTCTAAACGCGGAGAATCCATTTTTGGACACCGGCCACGGTTTCAGCTTGTACATCACGACTGAGCGCACGATACATTTCTATACGTGGAACGAGCCAAAGGACTATTTCAAGACGAATCCCGAGTTCTTCAGCATGGACAAAGACGGGAAACGCTCGATGAGTCTCCAGCTTTGTTTCTCCAATCAAGAACTTAGGAAAGAGCTTACGCGGAGGATCATCGAGCGGGGCGAGCGGATGGGCGGCAAGGGCGTCCTCACCATCGGGGCGAATGATGTTCCAGGTTCCCTCTGCCACTGTCCGGAATGTAAGAAGTTGGAGGAGAGATACGGTTGCATAGCCGGGCCGCTGTATGAGTATCTTTTGGAATGCTGCCCGCAGGTGGCGAACGTGTTGCCCGACATCAAAATCAGCACGCTGGCCTACCGCAAGGCTCAGAGCGAATTCCCGCCGAAGAACATCGCGCGAATGCCTGACAACTGGATTTGCGATTTCGCCCCGGTCGACGATGACATGGGCCAGGCTCTCGATGGGCCTGGAAACCTCGGCACCTTGCGGAATCTACAGGAGTGGCGTAAGATCGCCAAGACCATCACCTACTGGTATTACATCTGCATCGATTCCGCCCCGTTCGGAATTGTGGAACGTCTGCAACGTGATATGAAACTGATGTACGAGAACGGGGTTCGTGGTGTCGGCGTCTGCGGACTTGGCGCCCCAGGCGTGTACCCGTTGCAGGAATACTTGTCACTACGTCTGATGATCGACCCATACCAGGATGCGTGGGCACTGGTTCGCGGATACACGGATCACCTGTACGGCGCAGCGTCCGAGGATATGTGCGCGTACATAGGAGAACTAGAGGACGTGTGGCGGGAAGACAAAAGATATATCGGGTTGTACGGTCCCGGCAAGGACATGCTGTGCTACACGCCGGAACGGTTGACTCGTTGGCAGTCCATGTTCGACGCCATGGAAAAGAAACTCGCCGGAAACGAGCGCGAACTGAAGAATCTTGCTCTCGCGCGTTGGGATGTCGACATGCTCACCATGGATCATTACCTCCGAATCAAGAAAGCATATCCTGACTGGAAGACAACGCCGGATGAGCTTATCGCGAGAATGCGGAAGACGCCTCCCCCGGCGCAGTATAGGTTGATGAACCTGAATGCCCGTGCGGAAACCGCGTATCTCATGACCATCGCCGCGGATAAGCCTGTACCCACCCCCTTGGACAAACTGCCTTCCTGGCAGATACAGCAGATACCGCTTTGCGGGGGTGACTGGGACGTCAAGGATCAGGACGCGGTCTGCGGCAGGGCCAAGTATCAGGACTTCTCCAACGGCCAGTTCGACAGCGCGAAGGCGATAGGGTTTGATTTTTATGACAACGCTGAGAGAAAGTTTATTGGGAAAGGAACTATTGACATCAGTAAAGTCGTGCCGAACCACTATGTGACATTCTTCGTCGGCAAGACGAAGATTCCTCGTGGCGGATTGGTCGCTCTTGACAGATGGTGGATCAGCGCATCGCTCGCCCCGTATTATCCCGAGGGCGATGAACACAGGGAGTTCGAGATCTGGGCGTCCCTGAAGTTCACCGGCCCGGCGTTCGATACAGACAGCAAGGACAAAGGCAACAGAATGTTGTGCGACCGGATCTTCATCGTTGACAAAGCCGCTGTCAAGGTGGAATGAACTCGTGAAGCCGGTAAATTGAGTCATAGTGTGGATGAAACGCTTAATTAATGAGAGAGCCACTGGGGAAGTCACTGTGGTGGCGCGGCGAGGTGGCGCGCTCGCAATGCCGTTCTTGTGGATTTCGCAAATAGCTCGAAAGGGAATGACATGCTGTACGAGTTTTGTATGAGAGGAGTGAGCGCGTTGTCGTTGGGTGCCTTCTTGCTGTCTGGGACTTTGGCGCAGGCCGACGGGCCAACCCAAAGCCAGGCGGGCAATGGCGCGGCGGCGAAGGCCAGTCCCGAAGCCGTATACGCTGTGGAGACGAACATCGACCGCGCGGACGCCCATTACAAGGTGGGCGAGGCGGTGACATTCACGTTCACCATCACCAAAGACGGCAAGGCGCTGGACAACGGGATAGCTCTCGTGACCTTCTGGAAGAACGGAACGGGAGCCGGAGCGACAAGCGTCGAACTTTCCAAGGGCAATCCATTCACCCTGCGAGAGACCATGGACAAGCCTGGCTTCATCGATCCCACGCTTGTCGTGAAGGTTGACGGCAAGGAGGTCCACAAGAGCGATCATCACCTTATGGGGGCGGCCTTTGAACCCGAAAAGCTCAGGACAGGCGCCGAGGCTCCGGCCGACCTGCTCGACTACTGGAAGGGGCAATTTGAAAAACTGAACAAGGAGGTGCCGCCCAACTTCATGATCGAAAAACTCGACGAATCAAGATGCTGTATCACCTGCGACAATTTCGGAGGGACAAAGACCTACGCCAGCATCACGATACCGAAAGGAGCCGGACCCTTCCCGATGATTTTCAGCGTGCCGCCAGCGGGCAACTACGGCTACGGGCTCTTTACGACTCCTGGCGCCATTCAGGTGACGATCACCGTCTTCGACCGCCTGTTCAAAACCAATGACGACTATCTCGCGTTCAACAAGCCGCTCTGGTATTTCCATCAAGGAGCGCAGAAGCGCGACACCTACTACTACTACAAGGCCATACTTGGCGTGATGCGCGTGATGGACTACGCCGAAAAGAACATCAAGGAATGGGATGGCGCGCATCTTGTCGCAAGCGGACGGAGCCAGGGTGGCGGTTTCGCCTTCATCATGGCCGCGCTCAATCCGAAGATCAAGGGGCTGACCGCGGACGTCCCCGCGCTCTGCGACCACAGCGCGAAACTCGCGGGACGACGTCCGGGCTGGCCTCAGATTCTTGACAGTTCCGCCACGGCTCCAGCGTTTTCCGCGGACGTCCCCTACTTCGACGCCGCGAACTTCGCATCGCTGGTCAAGTGTCCGGCGATTGTCAGCGTCGGGTTCATAGACACGATGTGCGTTCCCTCGTCCATCTATGCGGCCTATAACAATCTAAAGGGCGGAAAAAAGATCTTCGACTGTCCGCGTTATGGGCACGGATGGGGCTTCCGTTCCAATGACTACGACAACGCGGTGGCAAAGTTCATCCAGGATCATTCCTCGGATTGATAACTAAAATTTTCTCGATCCGCCATACAAATCCTGCTTCAAGAACGTCTTTATTATAACATGAATCAGGAAACCATAGGCGTTTTGACTATGCCTCAGTCCGTCATGATCGATGTCGTGGACGACCGCAGGAAGGCGATGGCCGACGGGCATCCAGTGACGGCTGGCGCGGGAGAGTGCGAGGACATCCGGCGGCGTTTCCGCGAGGACGATCCCTCAGCTTTGGCGCGCCTGTACGATCTGCTCGCCGGTAAGATTTTCGGCATGGCGGTCATCAGCCTGCGCTCTAAGGCCGAAGCCGAGGACATCG
Source organism: uncultured Victivallales bacterium (assembly GCA_964436735.1). Classification (GTDB taxonomy): domain Bacteria; phylum Verrucomicrobiota; class Lentisphaeria; order Victivallales; family GWF2-38-69; genus CAYTFM01. The sequence continues at coordinate 12,143 of CAYTFM010000047.1, forward strand.
TCCATGACGTGTTCGCCCTCGTCGCCCGGAACAAGGAGGTGGTTGGGAGGGCGGACAACATTTTCTCGTACGTCGTGCGCATGGCGCGGAACCTGGTGATGGATCGGATCAGAGGCGCGGGGGCGGGCAGGCGCGCGGAGGCGGCCTTCGCTGATCTCCTTCAAGCCCGTGAAGAGGTGAAAGAAATCGATCCCGCCGATCTCGAGAGATTAGGCGCGGCCCTCGAGTTCCTGCCGGCCGAGCAGCGGGAGGTGCTGACGCTGAAAGTGTTCAATGGCATGACGTTCGAGGAGATCGCCGAACTCACGGAGGTCTCCATCAACACCGCCGCCGGGCGCTATCGGTATGCCGTGGAGAAACTTGCGAAGCTGCTCAAAAACAAACTGGGACATGCTGACGATGAGTGACATCGAGAAACTGTTGAGTAACTATGAGCTCGTCAAGCCTGATGCCCCGCTGCGCGTCCGGACGCTCGACAACGCTGAGGGGGAGTGGCAGCGCATGCCGACAACACATTCTTCAACTGAGTCTCCCGCTGTCGTGGATCGACCCGTTGAAGGGCAAGACGTGGAAGCGCTTCTGAGCCGCCTGGAGATCATCTCCCCTCAGGGATCCTTGAAAAGTCGCGTCCTGAAAGACGCCGAGGCGGAGTGGCGGAAATCCGAGGCGGCGGACACCTCTCTGCGTGAATTGGAGAGTTTGTTCAAGACACTTGAAGCAGTCAAACCCGAGCCACCTCTGAGACGGCGCGTGCTCTCCGACGCCGAGGCGGAATGGCGGCGCAGGCCGTCGTTGCGCCGGTTCGTCAACACGAGAGCGCTTCTGAAACTGGCGGCGGCGCTGGCCCTCGCCTTTGTGCTCTTCTCACACCCGCTCTTCCAAGGCGGGGAGTGGAGTCCCCGGCAGCTGTTTTCGGCTTTTCGCTCGTCGGCCGATGTAGCGGGAGACATGGGGCGCTACGAGCGC
>CAYTFM010000047.1:13118-16309 GCA_964436735.1 uncultured Victivallales bacterium
CCGAGGGTGGTGCTCGAGCGCCAGCGCGACAAACGCCGCGGCGAGGCCTTGGCAGCCATGAAGGCCGAAGGCGTCGAGTATGACGAGCGTATCCGCCGCCTTGAAGAGATCGACTACGACAAGAGCCGGGCGCATGTCGCCATCAGGCTCGCCCACCTCGCCGAAGGACCGAAGTCCGCCCCCGTTGAGTGAGGCCTTTCTCGGGGAATTCAATGTGGCCGCGGGGACGCGACCGCTCCACAAGAGACACCTTCGAGTTTGGAGCGTCCCGGTCTCCGGGACACAATTGTGAACGAATGTTCGCCCAATCCATTTTCCCCATATACAAATTTCCTTCCTCGTCCGTCATCTTTATCAGAATACCCAAACGGAGGTTCGAACCAATGAAAGAATCACTTGTCACGGATTTCTATGAGCAGCTGTCGATGCTGCTCGCGTCGAAGCTCCCGCTGTCCGAAAGCATCATCCAGCTGGCCAAAGGATTATGGCGGAAGGATTTTCGTGAGGCTCTGCTGGCGGTCGGCACCGAGGTGGGGGAGGGGCGGAGGCTTTCCGAGGCGATGCGCCGCTTTCCCGCCTACTTCCATCCGTTCCACGTGCGGATGATAGAGAAGGGCGAGGAGAGCGGGACGCTTGCGGAGATCCTCGCCGAGATCGCGCAGTCCGCGCGGTTCAACCAGCGTCTCGTGGCGACGGTCAAGGATGTCTCGATCTATCCACTGCTGGTGCTGCTTTTCGGCGGCACCATCTTCTTCGTCATCCTGCGGTACGTGATCATCGAGATTGCCGCCTCGTTTTCCAACATGTTCGGGGGCATGACCTTGCCGATCCTGACAAAAATTGTGTTCACGCTTTCAATGGTGGCCGTCCATCTCTCGCCTCTTGTCTGGGTGGCGATACCCGTCGCGGCGCTGTTTCTCGTCTGGTTGTATTCGGGAGGGGTCCGCGCGCAGCGTCTGCTCGCGTCTGCCGCGGGGCGTCTGCCGCTTCTCGCCCCGGTTGTCATGAATTTCACGCTGGCGCGGGTGTGTGTCCTCTGGTCCATACTCGTCAGGAACAAGACGACCGAGGCCGAGATCTTCGACATCATCTCCCATCTGCTGGAGGACAAGCGGCTTTCCCTCGCCATGGGCAGGGTATCGACTGAGCTGCGCAATGGCCGCACCTTGATCGACAGTATTGCCGGCGAGAAGGCGCTCTCGCAGTTCATTCCCCTCGTTGTTCGGCACACGCCCGAGAAGGAGCTATCGGGAGAGTTGCGCAATGTCGCCGAGATCTACGGCCAGATGGCGATGGCGGCGTCGCGCAAGGCTGCTGTCGCATGGGAGGTGATTTTGGGGGTAGTGATATCCTTTGTCGTGGCTCTTATTGTGATCGCCACCTTCATGCCAATTATTCAAATTCTAAAATGCCTGGGAGGCTGACATGAATTTCCTCTATTCTGAACAGCCGCTCAAGCGGCCGACCATCCGGGAGAACCTCCTGATCTCGGACGTGAATGGCGTACCCCATGAAACCACCAACATCATCAAGATGCTCGGCTGGGCCGCCCAGAAGGGTATTCCCTTCCACGAGGCGGTCGCCGCCGCGACGCACGTCAAGGCGACGTTCACGCCATCCAGAAACGCCACGGCTTCGAGTGGCAAGTCATACCTCATCATCGATTTCAAAGGAATAAGACGCGGCACTGTAGAGGATCCACCCCCGCCCAAGGGAACGATTGAGTTCTCGAAGATCTCGGATGACGGGAAGGAGAGAAAATATTATCGACGGAAGCCGAAGACGCTTGACGAGAAGATCGCCTGCGTCGCCGAGGATCTCAAGGAGGGGCAATGCCTCTCCGACGCGTTGGAGAAACGGCTTTCCCGCGACTTCCCCCCCTATCTCATCGACGCGGTCCGCGAGGCCGAGCGCGGCGGTCAACTCGCCACGGCGCTTCCCGCGCTGGCCTCCTCGCTCAACTTCACCTCGAATGTGAATGTCATGCGCGGGGAGGCGCTATCCTTCTCCTGCGCCTATGTGCTCGTCATTCTGTTCTTCGCGACCTTCATCTTCACATTCATACTGCCGAAATTCGATAAGATCATCACCGAATTGTGTTGGGTGAAAATGCCCTTTATGCTTCCCACGAGCGTCATGTTCCACGCATGTGACGTGAACATCGAGCACCTGCTGTCCAAGGCCTTCATGGGATGCGGCATCATCCTCGTGGTCGCCATGTTGTACTATTATCTCATTGCCTCCTCGCTGTTGCTGTCCGCATGGCTGCTCCTGTGGGTGCTGCTGTCCCGTGGCGGACCTCCGACGATCTTGACGATTCTTTATGTGTTGGTTACGCTCGGATTAGTTGTGACGCTGTGTCTATCTATATGGAGATTGCTGAAAACGTTTGGGCCTGTTTCCTGGCTGCGCAAAAACCTGATGATCGGAATTCTCTCGAAGATCCCGTTCCTTGGCGCCAGCGCGCGGCGCGTGGCCATGTTCGAGTTCGGCGGCTGTATGGCGTCGTTCCTCAAAGCGGGCAAGGATATGCCAGACGCGTTGGAGATGAGCGCGCGGGCGACGAGTCATGAATGGCTCAGGTGGCCGGTCGCTGAAATCGCCATGAAGGTGAAGAATGGCGAGGAGTGGCTGAGGGCCTGGGAGGCGAGCAAAATCGGTTCGCCGTTCCAGAACTGGCTGTTGCGGAGCGCGGCGGCCAACAACGACGTCGCCGACGGCTTCGCGAGGATCGCCGAGATCTCCCGGGGCGAGATCGTGCGCACCACGAAAGTCCACATCATGCTCATCGAGTTCGCCGCCTTGGCGTTCAACGCCTGCGTGGTCGGCTTTCTGTATCTCGGTATTGGCCTTGGGCTGTGCAGTATGATGAAAGCCATCATGGGAGGAATTTGACGTGAGCGCGATTCCCGCACATATGATGGCTCCTGAAATTGTGGACCGTTTGTTGGGCGAGGCGATCCAACTCGGCGCGAGCGACATCTACTGGCTGCCGCATAAGGATGGGTATGAGACGCGGGTACGGGTCGACGGCGTGCAGCGCGATCTCTCCACGATTCCAGCGCCGCTGGCCGCGCAGTGCGTCAACAGGATCAAATCGCTCTCCGGGCTCTTGACCTACCGGTCGAACATCGACCAGGACGGCGTGATCCGCGGCGTCGCCGGGCATCCGGATGTCGAGCTGCGCGTGG
>CAYTFM010000047.1:16319-35797 GCA_964436735.1 uncultured Victivallales bacterium
CCACGATTCATGGTGAGCGGCTCACCATCAGAATACCCCGCAGGACCAAAGACCAGGCCTGCCTTGACGACATTGGGCTGTCAGCGGAAGTGGCGGCCGGTCTGAAAGAGGCGCTTTCCCGCGAAAGCGGTCTGATCATTCTCACGGGACCGACGGGAAGCGGCAAGACGACCACGATCTACGCCATGGTCAGGGAGCTGATCCGTGGCCAGCGCGACTCGTCGTCCATCATCACGATCGAGGATCCGGTCGAGTCCGAACTGCGTGGCGTCTCGCAGGTGTCGCTCTCCCGCGCCGGCGAGGAGTGGCGCTATCCCGAGGCGCTCAGGGCCGCCCTGAGGCAGGACGTCAAGACGCTGGTGGTGGGGGAGATGCGCGACCGCGAGGTGGTGAAGGTCGCCTTGGAGGCGGCACTGACGGGGCACCGGGTCATCACGACCTTTCATGGCGGCGATATCCCGTCAGTATACGCGCGGATGTTGCATCAGGGGTTCGAGCCGTTCCTGGTCGCGTCGGCGGTCACGGGCGTGCTCGCGCAGCGCCTGCTCCGCAGGAGCGATGGCGGCGGCCGCGCCCTGGTGGCGGCGTTTCTGAAGCCGACCGACGAGTGGCGCGAGTTCATCATCAAGAACCCCTGCCTTTCGGATTTGAGAAGAAAAATCGTCGAGATACCGCATGCCGATCTAAGGACCGCCGCGCTGGCGATGGCCGAAGCCGGCGTGGTAATGGAAGAGGAGGCGAGACTGCTATGAAAAAGTTTGTGCGTCGAGATTACACGTTCATCGAGCTTGTGGTGGCGGCGGGTATCCTGGTGATGCTGATGGCGGCGTTCCAGTCGTCCATGACGCTCCTCCAAAGGATGAACAAGGACTTCTCCCTTGAGACACAATCAGTGCTTGTTCTGGGGAACGTCATGGCGAGGGTCGCACCGCGCGGTGAGAAGTCGTTTGCCGCCGTGCGCGCCATCGTCGCCGAGGAGTGCGGGAAGTCCGGCCTCCCGAGAGAGGCGGTCGAATGCGTCGAAAGGAATGGTGCGGTCGAGGTGTCCCTGAAGAATGGAAGGGGAACATCGATCACCTCGATGAAGCTCCCGATATCGTCCGGAAAGGAGGTCCCCCAATGAAGAGAACAACAAAAACCACCGCATGGTACACCTTGTGGGAGTTGATGGTTGTCATTGGGTTTCTGCTCATGCTCCTCAATCTGACCTTCGGCATGTTCTACGACTTGGCGAAGTTCTTCACGCGTTCCGCCGAGAAGGCCATTGTCAGTCAGCAGGTCATGTCGCTCTCCAAGGAGTGGCGGCTCTTCTTCCGCGGGGCGAACGGCGACCCCGTCGTGACGGCCGACAACGTCTCCATTTCCGCGGGGAGTTCACTAGTTTCACTCAAGGATGGCGTGTTGTCGTTCGCAGGTGAGGGCGCGCGGTCGCGGACGCGGTTGCCGCGTGACGCGGTGGTCCGGTTCTCCACAGAGGAGCAAGCCGCGCCTCCCGCGAAGCTGGCCGTCCTTGAGGTGCGGTGGAAAGAGGACAAGCATCGGCAGTCCTCGTACCGGATCGTCGCGGCCGTTCCGTGAATCGCTGTGTGGGAAAAGAAGAGTCGAACCCCCGCCCTAACGGTCGGGACTCGGTTCAGGGCGTCAGAGCAGAGCCACGAGTGTGAACGAGTGGTTGAGGCTGCGGTTAACATCGAAAGGAAAGACTATGAGAACGAAGAAAAACGAAGACGGCTACGCCATTCTCGCCATGCTGCTGCTGTCGACGGCGTTGATCATCTTCCTCACCGCCGCCATCAGGCTGCACTATGAGTGGCACAACTGCAATCAAAAGGCGATCACGCAGTTGACGGGGGAGACGTCATGCATTCATACGGGGGCCGCCCAGCCATAAGGCATAGCGGGAGCGAACGAGTCTGACAGGGCAAGTGGGGCGCAACACCTTTTGCGCCACTCACACGAGGCGCGGAAGGAGCCGCGCCCCACTGTGGCGGCATGCCCTCCCTTTCTTGCGCCCCTCGCAACGTGTCGCCTCTTTATCATTGCTCCGCTCATTGACTCTCATGCTTTTGCGTCGATGTAGTGGTATCTTAATCAAAGTTCCGGCTGTCACAGCCAGTCACGTTAATCAAGTTCGAGGAGGACGCATGCAGACACCCGGTTTTTTGCGCACAATACCATTGTTCGGAAACCTGACCGACCCTGAGCTTGGCCTTGTCGGGAAAGCGCTCGATGAGATCACGTTGCCCGATGGGGCCCGTCCCATTGAGGAAGGCAAACCGCATGGCCGACTCTATGTGATCAAGGAAGGTCATGTGGAGTTGAAGGGACGTGGCGATGATGGCCAGGAGCGAACTCTTGCTGTTCTACGTCCTGGCGAGGGTTTTGGCGAGTGCGCGTTGACGCCCAACGCGCCCTCGTTGATCACCGTGGAGGTCGTCATGGGGCCGGTGCAGCTTCTGTCGCTCGAAGGCGAGGCGGTCAAACGCCTCGTGCGGCTCAAGCCCGAGATCGGGATTGGTCTGCTGGCGGCGGCCTTCACCCGCATCCAGCATCTGCAGCGCATGGCCGTGCTGCAGGGATGAATCACGTCATTGGTCATTGGTCATTGGTCATTGGCGGATGACCTATGACTCATGACTCTGAAAAGGCAAGAAGTAATGCCTTTTCAGCCCGCCTTGTTGCCGGCCTGTCCATCGCCTCCGTCCCTCGACGAATGGTGCTTCCTGATGATGTAGAGGGGGCGGTTGACGACCTCGGTGTGGATGTTGCCGATGTAAAGGGCGACGAGGCCGAGGCAGGAGAGGACGAGGCCGCTGAGCAGCGAGTTGATTACGATGACGAAGGAGATCGACGAGAAATTCATGCAGTTTATCGTAAGCTTGTCGACGACCATGCACGCGAGAAGAAGTCCGAAGACCGCGGTGATCAGGACGCCCATGTATCCGGCGACCTTCAGCGGGAACAGCGAGAACGAGGTCATGCTGTTCATCGCCAGCTTGAAGAGCTTGGCGTAGCTGTACCCCGCCTGTCCGGCATTCCGCTCCGGAGCCTCGAACTCGATGTGGGTCTTCTTGAATCCCATCCAGTCGATGATGCCTCTCACCATACGGTTTTTCTCGCGGAATGATTTGAGCGCCTCGACCACCGTGCGGTCGAGAAGGCGGAAGTCGGTGGTTTGCGGCTCCATTTTGAACTCGGAGATCAAATTGAGGATCTGATAGAAGAAGAAGGAACCGAGGGTGCGGAGGAGCGGTTGATTCTGGATGGCGACCCGCTTGGTGGACACGATCTCAAAACCCTCTTCCCACTTCTTGAGGAACTGCGGGATGTAGGAAGGAGGATGCTGGAGGTCGGCGTCCATGATGATGACGGCGTCGGTTTCGAGGTGGTCGATCCCCGCGCTGAGGGCGATCTCTTTGCCGAAGTTCCGCGAGAGTTCGATGACCCGGATGTGTGTGTCGATCTTCTGGCGCTTCCGCAGGATGTCGACGGTATTGTCCTTGCTGCCGTCGTCGACGAACAGGTAGTCGAACGTGTAGCCGGCGAGCTGCTCGGCGGTTTTTTCGAGCTCGTCGATGAGACGGCCGACATTGCCGCTCTCGTTGTAGATCGGTATGAGGATGGTGACGGTTTTCATGGTGGCTGCTTCGTGAAACGGACGATACGTGTTGCGTGGAGCAGGGAATATATACCTGAACACCGCCGCGGGCAATGCCTTGTTGCGGCATGTGCGGAAACGCGCGCTATCGCATCACGGACTTCTCGGCGACTTTGCCGGCGGAGATCTGCACCTCCTCCTCGGCGAGCGCCTGTCCTCTGAATTCGACCCGCATCTTGTACGTGCCGGGGCGGAGCCGCGCGAGGGCGTAGAATCCCGAGCCGTCGGTGATCGTGGTGTTGCCGCTGTTGAGGCGCACGCTGGCCCCGTCAAGGGCGCGGCCGCCGCTGGCGACGTATCCTTTGAGCAACCCGTCCGAGGGGCGCGTCAGCCACGTCGCCTCGGGGACGGAGATGGCGCTCGGGAACAGGCGCGAGCGGACCGCGGCGAAGAACGCCGTGTCGGGAATTGCCGGCGCCCCCTTCCGGCACTCGGAGTAGGCGTAGGTGGAGACGCCGGCGATGCCGTCGACGTTCCGGGCCCCCTGGGTTTGCGCGAGGACGTCGTCGAGGGCGTTCATGTTCTGCCCGCTTATGATGTCGACGCCGAAGCGTCCGGTCTGCTTGGCGGTGGCGGCGAGGAACAAGGTCCAGTCGCGGAAGTCAGCCGCCTCGCGCGCCACCCGTTCTCGTTTGTAGTTCATCGGCAGCATTATGTCCAGGAAACCGGCGCGCGCCATCGACGGCCAATCCTGCAGTACGATGCTGTAGGCGTCGCTTTTCTCGAAGCCGCCGGCCACGTCGCCCCAGGCGATCAGTGCCGCGGACACCTTCACGAGCGGACGCCAGACGCGGACGTGCGCATACACCTTGCGCATGAGGAAGAAGATCTGGCGCTGACGGAACTGGCAGAACTGCGGGTCGTCGGGGGCGGGGCGCCCCGATCTTCCATAGATGGCGTTGAAGCGGGCGACGGCGACCGGGTTGTAGCCCCATTGGTTCCCGCCACCCTTTGATTCCGGATAGCGCAGATAGTCGAACGTGACGCCGTCGACGTCGTAATTCGTGACGAGGTCGCGCGTCACCTCAAGCGTGTGGTCGATGACGCCTGGCACCCCAGGGTCGAGGTAGAGCCAACCGATCCTGCCTTTTTCAGCCGTGTCCTCCGTTGAGCCGTCGTACTTCTGGGAGATCCAGTCAGGATGCCGCTGCAGGATATGCCGCGGGTGGCGCGACGTCTCGTCATTCGTCATACGGCAGCGGTAGGTCACGAGCCAGGCGTGCACCTCAATGCGGCGGTTGCCGCCGGAGGTGTCATGCGCGCGGCGGATCAGATAGGCGAGGGGATCGAAGGTGGGTACCAGCGAGATGCTTTTCGGCTCAATCTTCGAGTTGTAGTAGGCGTCGCACGCCTTGCGCACCTCGACCACGACGGCGTTGTAGTTCGCCGAGCGGGCGGCCTGCAGCATGGTGTCGATCTCCGCCGGCGTCCGAATGCCCGGGTGGAACACGTCGACCCACAACATGCGGTACTCGCCCCCGGCGCATGCGGCGGGGCTGGCGCAGGCGAAGGCGAGCAACAGGAACGGGAGCCAGATTCCCGTTCTTTTCCACCTGCTTGTCATGTCCATAAGATCGCCTTTCGTTAGCAAAATCGAAGTGAATGGTGAATTGTGTATAGCTGCAGCCACGATTCACCACTCACTATTCACATGCCGTTTAACCGTACTATAAGGCGGCGTGGAACCGGCACCAAGCCTTCGTCGTTGCTACTTCAAGACGGATTTTGCCGGGCGAGACGCCCGCTGTTCCAGGGGGGCGTCAATTTCCCGCCGCCGACACGCCGATTTGTGTCTGTGCTACTTGACAAACTGAATTAGTTCAGATATCATATAATTGTTACAGAATTAGTTCAGTTGTCGATATGGGAGGAGCCGTCATGGAGGGAGCCACGCTGTCGGAGAAGGTCTCGGGGATGATCCTTGCTGACATCCATAAGGGGGTCTTCGATCCCGCCCGCCGGCTCCCGGGCTACCGCGAGCTGTCGGCGCGTTACAAGACGAGTTGGGGCACCGTCATCGAGGCGCTGGGGCGTTTGGAGCGCGGCGAGGTGCTCGAGCGCCGCGCCCGCAGCGGCACCTACCTCTCGCCGCGCTTTCTTGAGACGCGCACCGCCACCCGTTCCATCGCCTTTCTTTTCCCGGAGAGGGAGATATCCCTGGGATTGCTCGACGGGGAGAATTGGGCGGCCGACTCCGAGATCTTCCTCGGTCTGATCGGCGAGGCGCAGAATCTCAATGCCCGCGTCGACTTCAAGCACATCGACGACAGCGACGATCCGGACGTCTTGTCGTGCCAGGAGCGGCAGCTGAGGGGGTACGACGCCTACGTCATGATCGGCCTGCAGTTGGAAGGGTTGCGCATGCGGCTGAGGGCGGCGGGCAAGACGGTGGTCGTCGCCGGCCATCACGAATCCTCGGAGAAGGGGTGTTGCGCGGGTATGACGGTGTCGTCGCGCATGCTCCGGATCGGTCATTTCATTGAGGCATGCAAGTATCGCTTCGTCTCCATCGTCCGCGGTCCCCCGGAAGAGGTGGACGCCGATTTGAAGGAGTCGCTACTGTCTGAGTGCCTTGCAGAGCGGGGTATTGCGGTCCGGGAGGCGTTCCGCGTCCGCGTGAAAGGCGTTTCCGCGGATGAGGTGGTGGCGAAGGCGAACCGCTTTCTCGACGGTGTCGATCACGAACTGGTCGTGAACTTCAGAACGGATTTCATGCCCGTCCTTTTCCAGACGGCGATGCGCCGGAACATGGTGCCGGGTAAGGAATTCGATCTACTCGGGATGGGAAGCGGGATGACGTACGCCAACTACTATCCTCCTATCTCCTATTTCAGGCCACCCTGCTTCGAGATGGGGAAGGCCGCCTGCCGCATGGCGCTTGGTTTGGAATACAGTAAACGCCTTGAGCTGGAATTTATCCAAGGGCAGACAACCAAACCCCCGCAAAACAAGAAGATCAGAAACTCGAAATAATCAGGAGTAACTCATGATCAAGCGTTTCCTGAGTCGATTGGCGTGGGGGGCAGCCTGGGTCGTTGTGGCATCCGTCCCGCTTGGCGCCGACGAGAATCTGCTGGGCAATCCCGGCTTCGAAAAGAGTGCGGAGGGGGCGGCTATGCCGGCGTCGTGGATGCCGAATCCGGGCGGCGGATGGAAAGACGGCGCATCGTCGTTCGTCTTCGTCAGCGGCTCCGAAGGTAATGAGGTGCATGCCGGCTCGCGGGCGATCCGCGTCGCGACGAAGGAGTATTCCGATGTGATGTCGGGCGTCCGCCTGCGCGTGCGGCCGGGAGACGTGTCTGGCGAAGCTGCGAAGACGCTCCCTCTTGAAAAGCCGTTCTCCTTCAGTTTCTTTGCGAAGGGCGACGGAACGGTTCGTTGCCGCGTGTACACCTATTTCGTCGACAAGGAGAACTACGGGGCTATCAAAGTCGAGCCCGAGAGCTTCTCGCTCGATGGGCAATGGCGGCAGTACCGAGGCACGATGCGGTTCACCGATCCGGGCGTGGTCGAGGCCATGTTCGCCATCTCCGTGGGCGGGGGGACGGCGGTGATCGACGACGTGGAGCTCAGCGCGGTTGCCCCAGTGCCAGTTACGGCTCCGGCGTCTGCGCGCTCCGCCGCGCCTTCCGCGTCAGACCCCGCGCTCAATGTAAAAAACTTCGGTGCGCAGGGGGACGGCGTGACGGACGACACCGACGCCATCCAGCGTTGCCTGTTGAAGGCGGCCGGCCCGGAGTATCCCAAATCCTTCTACAAGGCGTTCGCCGCCACGCCTGAAGTGTTTTTCCCAAAAGGCACCTATCTGATCTCGCGGACCCTGCTGGCGCCGGAATGCGGGAGCAAGTCAGGGTTGGGATTGATCACGCTTTGTGGGCAGGACGCGGTGCTCAAACAGCTCAACCCGGACAAGGACATTTTATATTTCCGCCTCGCCTTCCGTGTCCTGATCGAGGGGATGACCTTCGAGGGCGGCCGGCGGCAGCTCAAGCTGTGGTCCAGGAATCTTGACACGGCGCACGTGATCATCCGCGACTGCGTCTTCCGCAATTCGACGGGCTACGCCATCGACGACCAGATCCGCAAACGCAAGAAGACCGACAACCCGTACGAGAATCTGTCGGACATGGTCGAGCCGTACGAGATCGGTTTCGATGCGCAAGGGATGCCGAAGCTTACGCCGATCGACGAATCTCCGTTGCCTCATTACCCCTTCGTCTCCACCACCATGCGCATCACCCGTTGCTCATTCCAGAAGTGCATGGGGCTGTCGATATGGGCGGACTGGGCCCTGCTGGACGACTCCGCGATCGAGACCCATCCGGACATGAGCGGGGCGGCGATCATCTCAGGAGGGCAGCTTCTCCTTGAGAACGTCACGGGCGTGGCCCACGCCACGAAGGGGAGGAGGCAGTGCTGGATCGAGAAGGTGGTGGATGGGCAGGAGGACGGGATCGATTTGAAGAATGTCTCGCTGAAGACCGACACGGCGGACGGACTCTGCGTCATCCGCAACAACTACAAGTTTTCCGGCGGCCGTCATGTTGCGGTCATCGCCGACGGCTGTGAGTTCCAGAGCGCGGGGTCCGAGGAGAACTGCCTCGTCTATCTCGCCGAGGCCCCGAACCTGATCACCATTCGCAACTGCAAAGAGACGTCGGGAAGGACTGTCGACGCGCTCGGGTTTGCGAAGACCTTCGAGGAGGACTATTTCCACTTCCACAGTCCGGAGATATACTCCTATGTGATCGATGATTGCAACAGCGGTGTGACGCCCAACCTGCCTGAGACGATGGCGCAGTTCGCGGACAAACCGCTGCCGCCCGAGATCGCGCGCCGCTTCGACGCCGCCGCGCTGCCGACGGTGGCCCTGCCGACAATGCGCAAGGAGATAGGAACCACGTTGAACGCGAAGGATTTCGGTGTTGCAGGCTTAGGGACATCCGACGACTCGGCCGCGTTTCAGAAAGTCTTCACGGCGGCGGAGAAGAGCGGTGTTCTCGTTGAGGTGCTGGTGCCCGGCGGTGTGTATCGCATGGACAAACCGGTTGAATTGCCGGCACGGGTGGTTGTGCGGGGTGTCGGGCATGCGTATTTCACGGTTCCTCCGGGTAGGACGGGCGCGGTCTTCGCGATTCCGCGGGCGGATCACGTTCTTCTTCAAAACCTTCACCTCTTCAAATGCGAGCAGGGGGTCGTCATCGCGGCGAAAGCCGACCAGAAGTGCGGTGTTCTGCTCGACAACTGCACCTTCAGCGAGAACAGCGTCTGCGCCGTGACATGTCTGAGCGGCTCGGGCGCCGCCGCCGAGCTCAACCAGACCACGCTCCGGCTCAGCGACTGCACGTTTGTCGCCTCCCGGGCACTGTCGCACAACGCCGCGAGCGCCTTGATGGACAATCCGTGGATCAGCACCGACCCAGGGATGCGCGACGCGGGCGCCATCGTCAACAAGGGCGCGTTCCAGCTTAAATCCTTGTGCGGGGTGCCCGTCACCGCGGCGACCGACAAAGCGACTGGGAAAAGGGATATTGACATGAAGGGGAATGATTTGCGGTGGATCGACAACCATCACCGCGTCTTCGCCGATCGCTGTCGTTTCGGCGGCGAGGGCGGCGGTCTTCCCATGGTCGTCAACTTCTCCGCGGAGGGATATGCGCTTCTGCAGAACAGTTGGCTCGACAACCACAGCGGCAATCCGAAACGGGTGACGGCCGTCGACTGCGAGGAGATTCCGCAACTCATCGCCTTGCGCGGCAATCTTGGATGGCCCGCCCCGCAGAGGATGGTTACCATCCGCGCCGCCGCGCATGGGATGCTGGATGGCCGCTTCTTCGAAAGTGGTAACACCGCGCCGCCATGGATAAGGGATGAGCGGGCCAAGGGAGGGCAATGAGCATGCGTGATACCATTGTGTGCGTCTTTCGCCTGTTCTGCCTCGCCTTGTGCGCCGCGCTTCCGCTTGGCGCGCGGGGGGACGACTCTGCGACCTCTTTCCGCATGTCCCGCGTGTCCCTTGACGGCGCCGTGTCGTTCGAGATGCTGCTGATCGAGCCCGGAACGTTCACCATCGGAAGCCCGGCGGATGAAAAAGGGCGCAAGGACATCGAATCACAGCATGCCATCAAAATAACCAAACCCTTCTACCTCGGGAAATGCGAGGTCACGCAGGCGTTGTGGGAGTATGTGATGACTCGCAAACTCGACACCACTGGCTTTCTGTGGAAACTTTCGAATCCAACCGACGTCACCTGTGATCCACGCCCGTCGAGGTTTCCCGGCGCCGACAGGCCCGTGGAGAATGTGAGCTGGCGGCAGTGCAAGGAGTTCATCGCCCGACTCAACGCGCTTGTCGAAGGCGGCGGCTTCCGGTTGCCCACCGAGGCGGAGTGGGAATACGCCGCCCGCGCCGGAACCGCCACCGCGTATACCTTCGGGAATGACGGCTCCGTGCTTGGTGACTTCGCCTGGTGGAAGAGCAACAGTGGCGGCGAGACCCATCCGGTCGGTGCCAAGAAGGCCAATCCATGGGGGCTCTTCGATATGCAGGGCAACGTGTGGGAATGGTGCGCGGACGTGTTCGATGAGGGGCCGTACAACTTCGCCGCCGGTGGCGGACCTATCGACGATTACCGTACTATTGGTGCTGAGGGCGGCTCCCGGTATCAGGTCATACGAGGAGGGTCGTACGCTTTCAGTGAGCGTTTCTGCCGCTCCGCCGTAAGAAGCGGATTCGATCCGTGGCAGACCAACTGCGATGTTGGTTTCAGGCTGGCGCGCGACGCGGCGCCCGCGGTGGTCTACCCAAAGCCTTGAATCGGTCTTGCGGCGTGGACGAGCGAAACAGTCAACCAATCAGTTAGGGAGGGTGCGGGAAATGAGCTTGATGGAAATTCCTCTGTCCCGGCGGAGCCGGGCAATTGATAATTCTATGAGGATGATGCGCTTCACCCTCATAGAATTATTAGTGGTGATCGCGATCATCGCGATCTTGGCGGCGTTGCTCCTGCCCGCTTTGAAGAGCGCGCAGGATTATGCGAAGAGTCTCACGTGCGTGAACAACGTCCGCCAGCTTGGCACCTGCTTTCAGTATTACGCTAACGACAACAACGGCTTCCTGCTCAACACCTACTACAATCCGGACTACGGCTCTTTTGACTCGTACGGCTGGACGCGCGTGGTTCGGGACTATCTGACCACCTCGACGACCCCCGCCACGATCAGGCCTTTCTACGAGTGCCCCAAAGGACCGCACAACGCGGGGCCGGCCTCCACGTACGTCGACTTCGCCTGCAACATCTACGTGACCCGCCTGAAGCCCACGAGCACCTTCAATCCCGTGTGGCGCGGCATTACGACTGTCGACACGCCCACCTCCACAAGCCTGCTGATTGACGCCACCTCCGGCGCGACCCGCGCCCCCGGAGATTCCCGCTCCTCCATCTTCTACCACGATTTCCGCCACAGGAACGGCTTGAATGTCCTCTATGTCGACGGGCATGTCTCATGGCTGCTGATGGGGATGTTTCCGATAGCCATGACGGATTCTTTCTGGGAGAGTTCCGCGACGTACCGTTAAAGGGCGTGATCACGGGTTCAGGGGCGAAGACGAACAAGAGGAAGCTGATCATGAAATGGTGTCTGGTCGCGTTTGGTATCGTGTGTGGCATGGCATCCTTGGCCGGCGAGGGCAATGCGAGGATCCTCTCAACGCATAAAGCCATCTCCATTGAATTCCTCTCCGGGCAAGGTTTTGTGGAGGTAAGGGACAACTACTCGAACAAGACCACCGACAACGTTCTGGGATTGATGGTGGAGACGAGTGCTCCCGTGCGTGTGAAAATCTCCTCGGGTGTGTTCACGGTGACTCCTGGGCAGCATTTTTCGGTAGGCTTCACGGATAGGCCGCCGCAGTTTCTCGTCGCCGACACGGACGGTGTTTTGTTCGTTGATCTCGAAAAAACCAAAAACTATTGCGGCCTGGTGGTGCGGCCATATGACGGAAAAGATTTTCTGGTGGGAGTGGAATGGCGCGGGCAGGCGGACAGCGGCCCCAAGCTGACAATGGAATGGGGACACGAGGGCGGCGATGCCGTTACGGCGGCGGCGGTCACCGGCAAGGTCGGCGCGGTTACCCGCGATCCATCGTTCACGCGTGGCGGAAGCCCGAGTTTCAAGCTCGAGAAAGTGCTGCGTGACGGCGAGGTCAATTGGACATCGGATCCTGTGGCGGTCGCCGCGGGCAAGGAATATCTATTCTCCGGATGGTATCATGTCGACAGGGCGGCTTTCGGGGCGGTCGCGCTTTTCAAGGTCATCCTGCGCGGTGAGGATCAGAAAGACACATCCCTGCAGCAGTATTTTCTCAATCCGTTGATCGCCCCGCTCAATGGGGAGAAGTGGCGGTACGCGCAGTTGCGCTTCTCCGTTCCCGAGAAATACGACAGCTTGAGCGCGTCAATCGCCCTGCATGGCGCGGCGCAGTCGATCTGGTGGGACGGCCTGAGCATCCACGAGGCCCCTGGCGTCACCGCGAACATGGCGAAGGAGTTCACGGAGGAGGAACGCGCGGCGCCACTGGACATTGAGAAGGTCCGTGGAATTTGGAAAGAGCGTAAACCTCCCGAGGTCGCCGTGGAAAACGGGAAAGGATTTCCTGCGCTTGTCGTCGACGGGAAACGAATCTCGTCGTTGGTGTACAATGCGTATGTGGTGTATCCCGAGCAGAACGAGACAAAACAGCTCCTCGGTACGGGCGTCAAATGGCACTATGTGCCGATCACTCCATATTTCCGCGAATGGTGGCAGGGTAAGGACGTGTACGATCTCTCCGATCTCCAAAGTAATATCGAGAAGACTCTCTGGTATGACCCTGAGGCGGTTATCATGCTGAACGTTCCGATCACGCCGTGGTTCCGCGAGTGGGGAGAGCTCTATCCTGATGCTGTTTGGCGCGATCATGACGGGAAGAAGGTCGCCGGTCACAAAGAGCGCGTCCACAAGCCCGAGACGCTCGGGACGGGACCCGACGACAAGTGGGCGAACAGCTACACGGCGCGGGAGTACCGCGAAAGTGTGGCGGAAGCTCTCCGCGCTTTTATCCGGCAACTGAAAAGCTTTGACTGCGGCAAGGCGGTCGCCGGGATATGCCTGTGGAGCGGAACTGACAACCAGTGGTTCCCGCACGTCAACTACAAGGGGTTCGACTATTCCCCCGGCGCGGTCCGCGATTTCCGTGAATACCTGAAAAAGTTATACGGCAACGATGTGCGAGAATTAAAGGCGGCGTGGCATGATTCCGAAGTGACGTTTGAGTCCGCGGAGCTCGCACCGTTCGAAAGCCGCACGACTGGTCACTTCTTTCTGAACCCGAACGATGGTGCCGACCGGCGCGTCATCGACTCGAACCGCTATGGCGACGTCGGCGTCATGAACACCATCAACTATTTCGGCCAAGTGATAAAGGAGGAGATGGGGCGGAATATCTTCACCATCGTCTACGCGCCGGACATCATGCAGGGATACAGCGGCCGCTCAGCCAGGGAAGTGCTGCTCAACGGGAAGGGGATTGACGGAATCGTCAGCGTGCCCGAATACGGCATGTGGCGCCAGCCCGGGCGCACGGGGCACTGCGCCTCGGCGACCGCCTCGCTCGCCCTGCACAACAAGATTTTTCTCAGCGAGTTGGACTACCGCACGCACATGTCGTGGAACGCCCCGGACGCCTACCACTACTTCTCTATGGCGCATGGGGGCGCGCTCGATCCTGTGGAGTTCGCCAACCAGGCGCGGCGCGACGTGGGCGCCCTGGCCGCCCAGGGCGAAGGCGCATGGTTCCTGGCGATGAACCGCACCTCGTTCAACGCCCCGGAATATCTCGCGGCAATCATGGAGCTGGCGAGTGCCATGACCGACGCCGCGGAGCGTCCGATGCCCGAGGACCGCGGCCAGATCGGCGTGTTCGCCGACGAGTACACCCGCGTCTACACGGATTACACAAACTTCAGCCAGTCGCTGAACAATCTCTCCATCGGTTTGGCGAAAATTCCGCTGTGCCGTTCAGGCCTGTCCTGGGATCCCTACTACCTTTCCGATCTCCAGCATCCGCAACGGACGCGCTACAAAATCAACCTCTTCCTCGCAGCCCCGAGCATATCCGCCGAGCAGATCGAATGGGTGGAGCGCAACCTCCAGCGCGACGGCAACGTCCTGGTGTTCGTCAACGCCGCGGGCATGTGTTCCGACAAAGGATCGTTTGAGGAGAACATCCGACGACTGACTGGCATGAGCGTGAAATACGATCCGAAGACGACAGGCGTCTTCCGCGTCAGTCCGATGCCGGGAAGCAAGGACCGCATCGCGCAAGGACTGAAGGACAACGTGATGACGGAGATGCTGCAGCCACTTGTCTACGTCGACGATCCCGAGGCGACCGCGTTCGGCGAGATCTGCGGGACCGGCAAGGTCGGCTGGGCCATCAAGAGGTTCAAGGAGTGGACGAGTGTCTACATCGCGGTGCCCGGCGCGCTTACGCCGGAACTACTGCGCAACATCGCCGCGGAGGCGGGGATACAGCCAATCGGCCCCTGCGACGACGTCACCTCAGCCGGCAATGGCTTCATCACGATCCACGCCTTGTCCGACGGGATGAAGGAGGTGCGCTGGCAGGGGAAATGCGATGTGCGCGACCTGATAACGGGAACGCAGGCGGCGGTCAACGAAGATCAACTTTCCTTCGAAATGAAAGCTGGCGAGACCCGGTGGTTCAGGAAGCAGGCGGCTCGCTAGTCTCGCATTCCTCCCCCCGTGGCTTGATTTCGGCTCACTGTTCCGCTACACTAGCGTGAAAACGTTTGCGGAGTCAGGTTTTGCCCATGGACAAGCAGCCCACCATTGTAGAGATAGCCAAGATGGCTGGCGTCTCGCCGGCCACGGTGTCGCGGATCCTCAACAAGACTCGCCGCGAGGTCTGGGCGGGGAAGCAGGAGCAGGCGGAGCGCATCCGCGCGATCGCCGAACGCGTCGGCTACCGCCCCAACCCGGCGGCGCGCGCCATGCGCGGCGTCCGTTCGCGGCAGATCGCCGCGCTTGTGCAGGGGATCGCTCCGGGTGATTGGCAGTTTGACCTGATCATGGGGATCGTCGACGCCGCTTCCCGGCTGGGATTCTCCCTATCGATCATCGGTCGCATCGACGAATTGACGGCCGACGACCCCGCGCTTCACAACGCCCTTTTCGACGGCGTGATTGGCGTTGGACTGAGGATTGATGATGCGCATCCGGTAGCCAAGGCGCTGCCGTCCCGCCGCGTCTGGCTAGAGCCTGTTGTGCCGCTTGCGAGCGACTGCGTCTCGCGCGACGAGTTGGCGGCAGGGAAGATGGCCGCCGCCCACATGATCGCCCGAGGTTACCGCAGGATCGTATTTTTGGGGTTGGACCGCTGGGAAGGGTGTCATTATTCGGTCATCGACCGCGAAAAGGGGGCGGCGGACGAGGCCGCCGCGTGTGGGGTTGAGTTCATCTCTTTTCAACTTCAGGTCGCGGTGCGGACGCTGGCGCAGAAGAGGGGGGAAGTCCTCAAGCATCTGGCTTCGGAGACGGCGGTGGTCGCATGGAGCACGGCACTGGCCGAGTGGTGCTCCCATCTTGCCGCCGAGGAGGGGCTTCGCGTGGGCTTCGACTTCGGGTTGGCATGCTGTGAGGAGACACGGTCGACCGCCCTTGCATGGCCTGGCCTAAGCCGCATCTCCTTCGACCGCGCCGCAATGGGCGCATGCGCCGTCGAGTTGCTTTTCCAACGGCGGGAGAAACCCTCATCATCGGTCAATTCGAGAGTATTCTCCGGCGAATGGATCGAGGGTGCCACGGCGGGACGCTCTCACCGCGTGTGAGATAGCCCCGCCGCATATGCAGACTGGTCAGATTCCGAAATGCGTCTTGATCTTCTCCACGACGGCTTCGGGAACGAATCCGAACTTCTCCGCCAGCACTTTGAACGGGGCGGAGGCGCCGAAGTGGTCGATGCCGATGCACAGTCCCTTGTCGCCCACGAACTCGCGCCAGCCGAGAGTCAGCCCCATTTCGATGGAGACTCGATGGGGAACCGATGTCGGGATGACTGATTCCTGATAGGTGCGGTCCTGCTTGAGGAAGAGTTCGCGGGAGGGCATTGAGACGATGCGCACTTTCTGTCCGGCGTCGCGCAGCACCTTGGCGGAGCACATGGCGAGGGCGACCTCCGACCCGGTGGCGATGAGGATGAGCTCGGCTCCCGGGTCATCGCTGACGACATAGGCACCTTTGTCCACGCTGACGTTCTTCGCGGCGTCTCCGGTAAGCGGGGCGAGATCCTGGCGTGTCAGCAGGAGCGCCACGGGGCTTCTGAGGTGCAGGGCGACGTTCCAGGCGTGGGCAGCTTCGACCGCCTCGGCGGGGCGGATGACGGTCATGCCAGGGATGGAGCGTAGCATGGAGATCTGCTCGATGGGTTGGTGCGTCGGGCCGTCCTCTCCCACAAAGATCGAGTCGTGGGTGAAGACGTAGATGACGTGCAGTTTCTGGATGGCGGCGAGGCGCATCGCCGGCTTCATGTAATCGGAAAAGATCAGGAAGGTCGAGCAGTACGGAATTGCGGTGTCGTAAAGGGCCATGCCGTTGGCGCAGAGCGCCATGCCAAGCTCGCGCACGCCGAAGTGGAGATTACGTCCCGCCCGGTTTGTCACGGAGAAGCTTGTCTCCCCTTTGAGGTCGGTCTTGGTGGAGGGCGCGAGATCCGCGGCACCGCCCAAAAGCGAGGGAATGAGTTTCGCGGCCGCCTGGAGGACCGTCCCGCCGGAAACACGGGTGGCAACTGGTTTGTCCAACGGCGTGGCCTTGAGCAGTTCCTCCAGAAGGTTCTCAGGCAATTCTTGGTGAATCAGATGTGAGACCATTTTCGCGATTTCGGGATTCAGGTCAAGGTAGTCATTGAACTTCTTGTCCCATTTCGCCGCATCGGCCTTGAGCTCGTGAATCCGGTCACGGCACGCTTTCCGGACGTCTTCGAGGACATGGAACGGTTCCGCGGGGAAGCCGAGACTTTTCTTGGTGGCGGCGACTTCCTCCTCGCCCAACGGCTCGCCGTGGGATGAGGCCTTTCCCTGCTTGCCGGGAGATCCGAAGCCGATCTTGGTCTTGCCGACGATGAGGGTGGGACGCCCGTCGGATTTCCTTGCCTGGACGAGTGCCGTGTCGATCTTCTCCACGTCATTGGCGTCATCCACTTTGATCACCCGCCAGCCGTACGCCTCGAAGCGCATGCCGACATCCTCGCTGAAGGACAGCGAAGTGGCTCCCTCGATGGAGATGGAGTTGTCGTCGTAGAAACAAATGATGTTGTCAAGTTTGAGATGTCCGGCGAGGGAGCCTGCCTCGTGGGTCGTGCCCTCCATCATGCAGCCATCACTGGAGAGGATGTAGATTTTCTGATCGTCGAGGAGGCTTGATTTGTCGAGGCCGGTGCGGGCGAGGAAACTCTTCGCGGCGATGGCCATGCCGACACCCGAGGCGAAACCGCTGCCCAGTGGACCGGTGGTGACCTCGACGCCTTCCGTGTGCCCGAATTCGGGATGCCCCGGCGTTTTGCTGCCCCACTGGCGGAAGTTCTTGAGGTCTTCGATGCTCAACCCGTACTCTAACAGGTGGAGCAGCGAGTAGATGAGCATCGATCCGTGCCCGGCGGAAAGAACGAAACGGTCGCGCCCGATCCAGCGCGGGTTCATCGGATTGTGGCGCATATGCTTGTACCACAGGGTGAAAGCGAAGTCGGCGCACCCCATCGGCATCCCCGGATGGCCGGATTTGGCCTTCTGAACGCCCTCGGCGGCGAGTATGCGGATGTTGTCGGCGGCCAGTTTCAGCAGTTTCTTCTCAGGCATGTGTCTCTCCGTGTTGTTGTATTCTTGTGATGTAGTCGATGGTCAGTGTCGCTTGGCGAAAAACGAAGCGTCTAATGTAGTCTGAGACGGTTCCGTTTTCAAAGAGGCACGTTTGGCACGTCAGACCAGTCGGACACGTCAGCCTGGCCTGACAGTTGAAGGCGCGTGTCTACCCCTTCTTGATCTCCCCGAGGAAGATCTTGATGCGCACGATCGCCTCGGCGATGTCCTCGTATGAGGCGGCGTAGGCGCAGCGGATGTAGCCCTCGCCGCAGGCGCCGAAGGCGGTGCCGGGGACGACGGCGACGCGGTGCCTCTTCAGCAGGGACATCGAGAAGTCCATCGAGGTCATCCCCGTGGGGCGGATGCTGGGGAAGGCGTAGAAGGCGCCTTCGGGAGGACGGCAGGGCAGTCCCATCTCGTTGAACCCCTTGACGATGAGGTCACGGCGCTGGCGGTACTGCTCCTTCATGTTGAGCATCTCCTTGGCGCCGTTCTTGAGAGCCTCGATCGCCGCCTCCTGGGCGATGATTGAGGCGCACATCATCGAGTATTGGTGGATCTTCATCATCGTGTCGATCAGATCGGCCGGTCCGCAGGCGAACCCCAGGCGGTAGCCGGTCATGGCGTAGGCCTTCGAAAAGCCGTGGAGCAGGAGCGTGCGCTCCTTCATGCCGGGCAGGGAGGCGATGGAGTTGCTGTGCGCGCCGTAGGTGAGCTCGGTGTAGATCTCGTCCGAGATCACGATCAAGTCGCGGTCGATGGCGATCTTGGCGATCGCCTTCATGCGCCGCTCGTCGAGGACGGCCCCGGTCGGGTTGCACGGGAAATTGAGCAGCAGGGCTTTGGTCTTGGGGGTCACGGCCTTCTCGATGTCCTCGGGCTCGAGGGCGAAGGCGCTTTCCTCGCGGGTGACGATGGTGACGGGCACGGCGTGCGTCATCCTGATCTCCGGCGCGTAGGAGACGAAACAGGGTTCGTGGTAGATCACCTCGTCGCCGGGATTCAGCAGGGCGCGCATCGCCAGGTCAAGGGCCTCGCTGACGCCGACGGTCACGATGCATTCGGTCTTCGGGTCGTACTCGGCCCCGCGGGTCTTGGCGACGTAGGCGCAGATCTCCTTGCGCAGCGACAGCAGCCCTAGGTTCGACGTGTAGGAGGTGTGTCCTTTCTCCAGCGAGAAGATCGTGCCCTCGCGGATGTGCCACGGCGTCACGAAGTTGGGCTCGCCGACGCCGAGGGAGATCACGTCGTCCATCGTGTTGACGAGCTCGAAGAAGTCGCGGATGCCGCTTTTCGGCAGCGAGGCGATATGCGCCGCGACGCGGGATTTAGGGGGAGATTTTGAGACGCTCATACTCGTTGTCGTCCTCGAATAGGATGCCTGCCTCCTTGTATTTCTTCAGGAGGAAATGTGTGGTGGTGGAGATGACGCCGTCGATCGTCGCGAGCTTGCTCGACACGAAGGCGGCGACCTCCTGGAGGCTGTCGCCCCGCACGACGAGTTGCAGGTCGTAGCCGCCCGACATAAGGTAGAGCGAGCTGACCTCGGGGAATTTGCCAAGACGTTTCGCGATCCGGTCGAACCCGCCGTCGCGCTCGGGCCTCACCTTCACCTCGATGACCGCCATGACGCCGCACGCGGGCAGGACGGAATCGTTCAGCAGCGTCTGATAGCCGATGATGACATGGTCTTTCTCAAGCTCGGCGATATGGCCGCGGACGGACTTCTCGTCGCATCCCAACCGAGCGGCGATCTCGGATGGCTTCAAGCTGCCGTTCTCGCGCAGCATGCGCCTGCCGGCGCGGGGTTGTTCGTTCCCCCAGTCCTGGTAGAAGGACTCCACGGCGGAAGCAAGAGCGTCCGGCGCCTCCGCCGGCTGTGACAAGGCCCGCCGCACTTC